>NZ_JBFODT010000017.1:0-404968 GCF_040908465.1 Aeromonas sp. R10-1 | reverse complement strand
AGTGTAGTGGTCAACTAAATCCGGACACACAGTTAAGCCGATTTTCGGCCTCTGCTGGCGGTATCCCATCATTGTGTTGATGCGGGCGCCGCCAGTTGTAGTAATCCATCAGGTAGTAGCTGATATCCCGCTTGGCTTCCCGCAGGCTCATGTACCCCGTGGTCGGAAGCCATTCCGTCTTGAGGCTCCTGAACAGCCGCTCCATCGGCGCGTTATCCCAGCAGTTGCCACGCCGACTCATGCTCTGGGTCATGCGATAGCGCCACAGCCGTTGCCGAAATACCCGGCTGCCGTATTGGCTGCCCTGGTCGGAGTGAAACAGCACGCCAGACGGGCAGCCCCGTTGCTGATACGCCATGTCGAGCGCTTTCACGGCCAACTCAGCATCAGGCCTGCCGGACATCGCCCAGCCCACGACCCGTCGGGTGTGGAGGTCGAGCACCGCGGCCAGGTAATGCCAGCGGCCACCTGCCCATACGTAAGTGATGTCGCCGCACCACACCTGATTGGGTTGCGGGGCAGCAAATTCACGCGCCAGATGATTGGGAATATCCGGTCGTTCAGACCGCACGACCTGATAACGATGAGCTCCCGGTTGTTTGGAGACCAGCCCGACCTCCTTCATCAGACGACGCACCTTGAACCGGCCAATCTGATGCCCCAGTGCCCGCATCATTGACATCAAGGCCCGGCTGCCAGCTGAGCCTCTGCTCTCTTTGAACAGACACCGTAACTCACTTCTCTGCTGCCCCCGTTCACGGTTAATTGTGCGCCTGCGAGCCAGATAGTCGTAAAAACAGGCGGTTGGTATACCGAAAGCGCAACAGACCAGGGTGGTGGGGGCTTGCTCCCTTAATCGGTCTATCAGCGCGTACGTTCGAGTTCGTCCGCCATCAAGAGAGCAGTAGCCTTTTTTAGAATGGCCTTTTCGCGTTCAAGCCGGTTGATGCGGGCTTCCAACTCCTGAATTTTTTGCTGCTCAGGGGTCAGCGCCCGGTTAGCAGGTGTAGCGCCACTTCGTTCTGATTGAAGTTGCTGAACCCATCGACG
This sequence comes from Aeromonas sp. R10-1, assembly GCF_040908465.1. Taxonomy (NCBI): domain Bacteria; kingdom Pseudomonadati; phylum Pseudomonadota; class Gammaproteobacteria; order Aeromonadales; family Aeromonadaceae; genus Aeromonas; species Aeromonas sp. R10-1. The sequence continues at coordinate 403,918 of NZ_JBFODT010000017.1, read as the reverse complement.
CAGCACGGTTTCGCCGACATCCAGTGAACGGCTGGCTTCGGGGACTGAATAGCCTTGGTCGAGCACCAGGGATGCGGCTTCCAGCTTGAACTCGGCAGTAAATGAGCGACGTAATCTTGTCATTGAACACCTCAAATAATGGTGGCGACTGTACCACCTAAAACGGTGTCCGGGATGATTAGACCACTACATAGTGGATGTCGCTGAGCATAGACGAGGGAGGGCGCAGGAAAGGCAAGGGCGCTACTGAGGCTACATCTGATGGCTATACAAACAGATTATTCAGGATGCAGGTGATATCTGGTAAGAGCGTGATGTTGGAGGATCGCTCAGGCTGATTCCATTTTCTGTTGTGTCGCGGGCATGGGGTTCACAAAAGAAAAGGGGACAGCAGATGCTGTCCCCTCAAGTCATTTCGTCCATTCCCTGAACTGCCATGCTCCCTGCAATCCTTGACGCTATCCTTTCCTTTGGAAATTCCCCTTCCCAATCCGTTGGGGTGTCCTGTGGCCTTCCTAGCCTGGCAATCTGTCCTGATTGCTTCACCCTCTCCTTCCTGGAGGTGTCCATTACCACATCCCGTGGTGTTCCTGCGTCATCCTGACTGATAACCATCCTGGCTATCACGCTTCATCTTGAAGCTGTTCCTGACCGCGTCTTGCGGTGTCCTTTCATCCTTGATGAGCGACAATCCGTGCCACTCAACCTCATCCCCAGGTATCCAACTACCGCATCCTGCGGTTGTCCTGTCGATCCTTGTGATAACCATCCTGGCTATCAACCCCATCCCGAGGTGTTCCTTGCCCACATCCTGCAGGCTATTCCTTGTTTATGCGCTGTTTCTGCATCCTGCCGAATCAGCTCGTCCTTGTGAGACCCATACTAAGGCAATTGCAGGCTCGAACAAGGTGTGCAATCGGATTGAGCTCCGTGACATGTGGTGCAGAAATGGGCTGGTGTGGAATATTGTTTATGTTTATCAGTTATTTAGATGGTTTCCGTGGAAAGCATACCCAGTGCGGGATGGCTTCACGTACGGTTCAACACTGAGGGGTCTTACAGGGGGAATGGCAGATCTCTTACAAGCAGAAATCGGTAGGAAAACGATGGTACAGCCGCTTCAATCAGGGGTGTAAGAGTTCAAAATTAATTGAATACTTATGCTTTAAAAGTAGACAAAAGCCGAGATAAATCTCGGCTTTGTATTGTCTGCTGGTTTCTTTAGCTGACCCTTGTCCCAGGAGTCGGGTAGGCCTTGCGCAGTGATTCGGGTGCAAGCACCTCCAGGTTGCCGCTCATGTTGTTCAGCCAGGAGCGGAACTCGGGCGTATCCTGCACTTCGGTCTCCACCACCACGCTGCGCTTGTCGTAACGGGTCATACGCGGGTTATGTCCCGGGATTTGTCCATCGATCAGGGTCGGGCAGTTGGCATCGATGCGCCCGACGAAGCGGATCGGACCGCTGACGTCCTGATAACCCTGGTCGCGGATCAGCTTCTGGATATTGAAGTCCTTCGGCTGGGTCGCGCTGAAGTTGGTCAACTCCACGTTCTTGATGTGATCGAACGGAATGCCGTAGACCTTGGGATCCAGCTCGGACAGGGTACAGAGCAGGATGGGGCCATCGGGCTGGTTCAGGATGCCGAGGGGATTGATGCGGTCATAGCAGAGCCAGACAGTACGCTCCTTGATGACACGCTGGATCTCGGCGCTGAACTTGCGGCCACGCCAGAGGGCGTCGCGGATCAGGGTGCTGCGGCGGATCTCCGGATTGCCAGCGAAGGGGCGAGGTGACTGGTGCACGCTCTCCAGCCAGCGCTCGGCCAGTTCGCTCTGGCTGTCGCGGATCACCTGGCCAGCCTTGTCGATCAGCGGGTTCAATTCGGTCAGCACGCTTGCCGGCAACAGTTGGCTTGCCTGGTCGCTCCAGGTTTTCAGGGCCACTGCCAGCGAGAGCGGCATGATGTTGGCAAAGTCATTGAGACCATGGCGCTCGAAGCACCAGCCATGAGGCTTGCTGCGCTCATCGGAGGTGAGGTCGAACAGTCCCATGCCGGACATCTCTTCCAGGTCCCGTTGCACGGTACGGAGACTGACGTGAATGCCTTCCTCTTCCAGTTTTACCTGGAGTTGGCTGGCGGTCAGCTTGTAAGGGCGGTGCGGGATGCAACGCGCCAAGGTCAGTTGTCGTAACAGCTTCTTACTCATGGTGCATGCCTTCACTGGTTTAGCGTTGAGTGTATCCTAGCCATGGACTGCGACAGTCTATGTCGCAAGTTTTGCTGCGACAACTGTCGCCATTTTCATACATGAAGAAACAAAGCATTGATAAATAAAACAAAATAACAATGGAAAGGGGTTTTTTGAGCCCTTTTTTTATTGAAAGCAAGCCTTGCGAGAATGCTCGCGACCAGGGTGACTGGAAGGAAATGGAAGCAGTATGGAGGGGGAGGTGGGAAGGAGGTGAGGGACGGGCCCCCACCTCGACACGTCGTTATGCCAGCCAGGACCAGGCTGATTTGGTGATGGCTGCGCCCACCATGTAGCCGAATACTGCGAGAGCGGCCACTCCGGCCACCAGCTTCTGACCGCGGGCAGGACGCTTGAGCGCCATGACGCCCAGGCCGATGTAGATCACCAGGGCAATCAGCTTGGCCATCAACCAGGGCTGCTGGCCAGGGCTCATCTGCAGGGTCACCGCCAGCAGCACGCCAAACAGCAGCAGGAAGGTGTCGTTGATGTGGGGCAGCACCTTCAACCATTTCTGTTGCAGCCGCCCGCTACCCGCCAGCGCCAGGCTCCAGCGGTAGAGGAAGAGCAGCAGGCTGACCAGGGCCAGGGTCATGTGAAGGTGTTTGAGCATGGGGTAATAGGCAATCATGTTGCTTCCTTGTCGTTGTCGGGCAGACCGCTGTTCCATTGATGGGCGTGGGTACGCTCCTGTCCTTCCTGATCGTCTTGCAGCAGGTCGGAGAGGATGTCGCGGTATTGCAGGCTCTTGTTGATATAGGTGTGCTCGTCGTCCAGGTAGTTGACCTGTTCCCGCAGCAGCCGGTTGTCATACTGCTTGAACATCTGTCCCGCACGCCAGGCCTGATTGGCCCTGAACCCCAAGAGGGTGAGTGCTTCTACTCCAAGATCCACGGCCGATCCCAGGGTTTCGCGGTGCACGCTGTCTATCCCGTGGCGCAGGATCTCGTGGGCATGGGGTCTGTCCTGGGCACGGGCCAGTATTCTGAGGTGCGGGAAGTGCTTTTTCACCATCTCGATCACTTCGAGGGAGGTGGCCGGGTCATTGAGGGAGAGCACCAGCAGTTTGGCCTTGTGGGCGCCGGCCGCGTGCAGCAGATCGAGTCGGCTGGCATCCCCATAAAACACCTGGTAGCCGTACTTTCTCAGCATCTCTATCTGGCTGGCATCCTGCTCCAGGATGGTGGTGCCAATACCATGGCCGTGGAGCAGACGCCCCACTATCTGACCGAAGCGACCGAAGCCGGCGATGATGACCGGGTGTTCCACCAGCTCGGGCTGTTCGTGTTCGGGGGTGTCGCTCTGGTTGCGGTAGTCGAACCAGGGCTGGATCACCCGATCGTTGAGGATAAGCAGCAGCGGTGTCAGCGCCATGGAGAGGGCGACGACCAGAGTCAGCAGTGAGATGGTGCTGCCCGGCAGCACCTTGTTCTGGGCGGCGAACGAGAACAGCACGAAGGCGAACTCCCCGCCCTGGGCAAGGGCCAGGGCGAAGGTCCAGCGTTGGTTCGGGGAGAGGCGAATGACAAAGCCGAGCCCCATCAGCACCAGCCACTTGAGTACCATCAGACCGATCACCAGTGCTGGGATCAACAGGGGATGGGCGGCAAAGAGGCTGAAGTCGATGCCGGCACCCACCGACATGAAGAAGAGGCCGAGCAGCAGCCCCTTGAACGGCTCAATGTCCGCTTCCAGCTCGTGGCGGTATTCGCTGTCCGCCAGTACCACGCCGGCGAGGAAGGAGCCGAGGGCGGGGGAGAGGCCGACGGATTCCATCAGCACGGCGATGGCGATCACCAGCAGCAGGGCGGCAGCGACGAAGATCTCCCGCATGTGGGACTGGGCGATGGCGCGAAACACCGGCCGCATCAGGTAATGACCACCCAGCACGATGCCGGCGATGGCGGCCACCACCAGCAGGCCGTGCTGCCAGCCTGCCAGCTCTGAGCTGCCGCTGCTGGCGACCGGTGCGATGGCCAGCAGCGGCAGGATCGCCAGAATGGGGATGACGGCGATGTCCTGGAACAGCAGCACGGCGAAAGCGGAGCGGCCGCTCTCGCTCTGCATCAGTTTGCGCTCCTGCAGGCTCTGCAGCACGATGGCGGTGGAGGAGAGCGCAAGAATGAGACCTATGGCGAGCCCCTGCTGCCAGGGCAGACCCAAAAGATAACCCACCCCGGTCAGGGCGACACTGGTGAGCAGCACCTGCAGGCCACCGGTGCCGAGGATGGGCCCTTTCAGTTGCCACAACAGGGCCGGGCGCAGCTCCAGACCGACCAGAAACAGCATCAGCACCACCCCGAACTCGGCGAAGTGCATCACGTCTTTCTGCTCGCCCACCAGACCAAGCAGGAAGGGACCTATGATGATCCCCGCCAGCAGGTAGCCAAGGACGGAGCCCAGCCCCCACCGCTTGGCCAGCGGGACGGCGATCACCGCCGCCGAGAGGTAGATCAGGGCGTCAAACAGCAATCCATGTCCCATCAGCGGCTCCTCCTTAACATGATGAATGCCGGTGAGGGCTGGCCGGGCCTGCGCCCGGATCGAGTGTGTGTCATGGGAGTACCCCCAGCAGATCGCGCAGATAGGGGCTCTCGGCCAGCTGGGCCGGGGTCAGCTGCTCGTCACGCAGGGCGCACAGCAGTTGGCGATAGTCCTGGCCGCAGCGGCGCAGCGCCTCGGGATCCTCGAGTTTGTGGAAGGAGTGCAGCACGAAAGGGGGCAGCCAGCGCATGCCGCACAGCTGTGCGGTCTGCTGGAAGGGGAGCAGGAAGTCGAGCAGCGGGCGCTGGTTGTAGCCGGCGCGGCAGTAGGATTCGGGGCCGCCCCCCGTGGTGATGGCGCTGAGCCACTGCTTGCCGCTGAGGGCGTGGGCCTCGGGGCCGTAGGCATAGCCGTACTCCAGCACCAGGTCCATCCACTCTTTCATGATGGCCGGGCAGGAGTACCAGTAGAAGGGGTGCTGGAAGACGATGATGTCGTGCTCCGCCAGCAGGGCCTGTTCCCGTTTCACGTTGATGAACATGTCCGGATAGCGCTGGCAGAGATCGTGCAGGGTGATCCCCTCCAGCCCCTCGATGGCGTGCAGCAGTTGTTTGTTGGCCCGGGAACTCTGTAGCGCCGGGTGTGAAAAGATGACCAGAATGCGTTTCATGGGATTCCTGAAGAGGGTCTGCTGCCGGCACATGCGACAGACTGTGAGCTGAAACGTTATCAAGAAGCTCCCTGGCCCGCCAGTTCCGGGATCAGTGTGCGCAGCGCCGGATTCAGGGTCTGGTGGGCGGGGTAGCAGAGGCCGATGCGGCGGAACATCCGGGGGCCGCTCACGGGCAGGGTGCACAGGCCCGCTTCGTCCTCCACCAGCCCGTCGGGCAGGAAGCTGATGCCCACTCCGGCCAGCACCAGCGCCATCACTAGCCCCTTGCTCTCGGCCTTGGCCACCAGATTGAGGGTGAGCCGGTCACAGGCCAGCAGGCCTATGGTTTGCTGATGGGCTTCGCAGGGGGGACACTCAATGAAATCATGGTGTTGCAACTCAGCCAGCTCGATACGCGCCCTGCCCGCAAGAGGGTGTCCCCTGGGAACGCACAGCACGTACTCCTCTTCCCAGAGCGGCAGGAAGATCTCGTCCTCCCGGCGCAGGGCATCCAGGGTCAGCCGGCAGTCGGCCGGAGTGCCGTAATCGGAGAGGGTGAGATCCAGCTCGGGCAGTACCCCCTGCACCCGCCGAAGCAATCCCGCCAGCCGACGGCGGCTGAGGTCGGGCATGATGGCCATGTTGAGTCTCGCACGCGTCGCCTTCTGGCGAAACAGGGTCGGCAGGCGACGCGCCTCTTCCACCAGCTTGACGGCGTGGGGATAGAGATAGTGGGCCGGATCCTTCGCTTCCACCCCCTTCTTGCCCCGGATGAAGAGGCTGTCCCCCAGGCTCTCTTCGAGCTGGCGAAGGCCGGCGGAGAGGGAGGGTTGGCTCACGTGGCAGCGGGCTGCTGCCGCCGTGATGTTCTTCTCTTCATAGATGGCGATGAAGAAGCGCAGCAATCTCAGGTCCAGCATGGGGATACCATAGTTAATTCAGATGATAACCAGCGGAAAACTATATTTATCGCCGATGGATGTAGCGACTATAGTGACTGGGTCCCGTGCTGGCCAGCCCTTGTTTGACGCCCATTTCAACGCATCAGAAGGAAAACTCCATGTCCAAGTCCCTCGTGGTGATCACCGGCGCGTCCGCCGGGATCGGTGCCGCCATTGCCCGCGCCTTCTCCGCCGCCGGCCATCCGCTGCTGTTGCTGGCCCGCCGGGTCGAGCCCATGCAGGCGCTGAACCTGCCCGATACCCTCTGCATCGGGGTCGATGTCACCGACACCGCCGCCATGAAGGCCGCCGTGGCGCAGGCGGAGGCGCAATTCGGCCCGGTGGGATGTCTGGTCAACAATGCCGGCGTCATGCTGCTGGGACAGGCCGACGTGCAGGATCCCGCCGAGTGGCAGCAGATGCTCAACATCAACGTGATGGGGGTTTTGAATGGCGTGCATGCGGTACTGGCCGGTATGAAGGCCCGCCGCAGCGGCACCATCATCAACATCAGCTCCATCGCCGGTCGCAAGACCTTCCCGAACCATGCCGCTTACTGCGCCACCAAGTTCGCCGTTCACGCCCTGACCGAGAATATCCGGGAAGAGGTGGCCGATGTGGGCGTGCGGATGGTGACCATCGCTCCGGGCGCGGTGGAGACCGAGCTGCTCAGCCACACCACGGACGAGAGCATCAAGGCGGGCTATCACGACTGGAAGGATCAGATGGGAGGCGTCATTGCACCCGAGGTGATCGCCGACGCCGTGCTCTACGCCTGGCTCCAGCCGGCCAACGTCTGCGTGCGGGAGATCGTGCTGGCGGCCACCCGCCAGCAACCCTGATGCAGACGGGGGAGGGGTTGACCCTCCCCCTGGGCCAAGGGTTACCATAGGCCCTCTTTCGTCATTGAGTCGTCTCATGGTCCTGACCCGTCGCCAACTCGCTCGCGCCCGCCGCTGGCTCCCCCTGTGGAGTCTGGTGCTGGTGCTGATGTCGTTTGGCAGCCGTGCGGCCGCCGATCTCTGTACCCTGACGCCCCATTGCAGCCAGAGCGAGCGTACCCTGGAAAAAGCCATGCCCTGCGGCAGCTTCACCTCGGCGCTCGCCATGACGGTGCTCACCAGCGACAGCCTGACGGTTGCCCGGCTTGAGCCCGACAGGCCGACATTCCTCTCTCCCTCTCTGTTCATGCCGGAGGCGCCCCTGGAGCGTCTCGAGCGTCCGCCCCGTCACCACGGCTGAGTCGAGTTTCCCTTTCCGGGCATTTCTTCTTAACCGAGGTGAGATATGTACAAGTCCCTGTTACTGGCCGTGCTGGCCGGTACCGTCAGTTTTTCTGCTCTGGCAACCGGGCAGATGACCGTCTACAAGTCCCAGTATTGCGGTTGCTGCAAGACCTGGATCAAGCACATGGAAGAGAACGGCTTTGAGGTCAAGGTCGTGGAAACCGAGCAGCTTGACCCGATCAAGCAGCAGCATGGCATCACCCCGCAGCTGGCCTCCTGCCACACCGGGGTGGTGAACGGCTATGTGGTGGAGGGGCATGTGCCCGCTGCCGACGTGCAGAAGCTGCTCAAGGAAAAACCGGCGATCCGCGGTCTGACCATTCCGGGGATGCCCCAGAGTGCGCCGGGCATGGATATTCCGGGTCAGCCCTATCAGGTGCTGAGCATCAGTGACGAGGGCGCGACCAAAGCCTGGTCGAGCTACCCCGGCTGATGGATGCTGACCGTGAGCAGACACACTTCCATCATGTGAGGCACACCTGAGCGAACCCGTGTCGCCTACGGTCAGGGAGGAGGGCCGCCATCGCGAGATGGCGGCCCTTTTTCGCCGATTTGGGGGGTAATGTTCGGGGAGCCCTTGCAACCCCGGGCGACAAGGGGCAGATTGATCGCCAATTTTTATTTTCTCAGGGACGCTTTTCCCACTGCCTGCCGGTGTGCTGTCTGGATGCGTGCAGCACCAGCGGGAGGGGCTGCCCTGTGACAGCGCAAAGGATGCGACATGTTCACCTTTTCCCGGGGGTTGCTGCTGGCTTGCCTGCTTGCTGCGCCCTGTTCCCATGCCAACGAAGAGTCCGCCATGCCTACAAGCGATACTTCCACCCAGCCTGTCATTGTCCCCCCGGTGGCTGCCAAGCACCCCCATACCCTGAAAAAACACGGGGACACGCGCGTCGACAACTACTACTGGCTGCGTGACGACGAGCGGCAGAAGCCCGAGGTGCTGGACTATCTCAAGGCCGAGAATGCCTACACCGAGGCCATGCTCGCACCGATCAAGCCGCTGCGCGAGCAGCTCTACAAGGAGATGGTGGCCCGTATTCCCCAGCAGGACGAGTCTGTCCCCTATGTGAAGAACGGCTACCGCTATCAGACCCGTTACGAGCCGGGCAAGGAGTACGCCATCTACTCCCGCAGCAAGGTGGAAGGGGACGGGGCGCCCGCCCTGCTGCTGGATGGCAACCAGCGCGCCGAAGGCCACGAGTTCTATGCCCTTGGGGCGCTCGAGGTGAGCCGCAACAACCGTTGGCTGGCGGTGGCGGAAGATTATCTCTCCCGCCGTCAATACAGGATCCAGTTCCTCGATCTGGAGAGCGGCGCCTGGGCCGCCGACACCCTCGAGAACACCTCCGGCAACCTGGTGTGGGCCAACGACAGCAAGACGGTCTTCTACGTGCGCAAGCACCCCAAGACCCTGCTGCCCTACCAGGTCTATCGCCACGAGCTGGGCACGGATCCCGCGAAGGACACCCTGGTCTACGAGGAGAAGGACGACTCCTTCTATGTGAGCCTCTACGCCACCACCTCGGAAGATTTCATCGTCATCTCCCTCTCCAGCACCACCACCAGCGAGGCGCGCCTCATTGATGCCAATGTGCCGGGCCAGACGCCACGCCTGTTCCTGCCCCGCCAGGTGGATCACGAATACAGCCTGGATCACTACCGCGGTCGCTTCTATGTGCGCTCCAACAAGGACGGCAAGAACTTCGGCCTCTATGAGACCAAGGAGAGTCCGGTGGATCGCTGGAAGGCGGTGATCGCCCCCAATCCGGACGTGCTGCTGGAGAGCTATGCCCTGTTCAGGGACTGGCTGGTGCTGGAGGAGCGCAGCCAGGGGTTGACCCGGTTGCGTCAGGTCAACTGGCAGAGCGGCGAACAGAAGGAGATCGCCTTCGACGATCCCGCCTATGTCACCTGGCTTGCCTACAACCCGGAGCCGGACACCAGCGCCCTGCGCTATGGCTACTCCTCCATGACCACGCCGTCCTCCACCTATGAGCTCGACATGGACAGCGGCAAGCGGACTCTGCTCAAGCAGCAGCCGGTGGCGGGCTTCGTGCCTGCGCAATATGCCAGCGAGCGGCTCTGGATCACCGCCCGTGACGGCGTGGCCGTGCCGGTGTCGCTGGTCTATCGCAAGGACAAGTTCAAGAAGGCAGGGGGGGGTGCAGGCACCAATCCCCTGCTGGTCTACGGCTATGGCTCCTACGGCGCCAGCATGGACCCGGACTTCAGCAGCTCACGCCTGAGCCTGCTGGACCGGGGCTTCGTCTACGCCATCGCCCATATCCGGGGTGGCGAGGAGCTGGGCCGCACCTGGTATGAAGAGGGCAAGCTGCTCAAGAAGCAGAACACCTTCAACGACTTCATCGACGTGACCGAGGCGTTGGTGGCGCAAGGCTACGGCGCCAGGGATCAGGTCTATGCCATGGGAGGCAGCGCCGGCGGCCTGCTGATGGGGGCCGTCATCAACCAGGCGCCCCAGCTCTATCGCGGCGTGGTGGCCCAGGTGCCCTTCGTCGACGTGGTCACCACCATGCTGGACGAGTCCATTCCCCTCACCACAGGGGAGTATGACGAGTGGGGCAACCCGAACAAGAAGCGCTACTACGACTACATGAAGGCCTACAGCCCCTACGATCAGGTCAAGGCCCAGGCCTACCCGAATCTGCTGGTGACCACGGGGCTGCACGACTCCCAGGTGCAGTACTGGGAGCCGGCCAAGTGGGTGGCCAAGCTGCGTGAGCTGAAGACGGACGACAACCAGTTGCTGCTCAGCACCGACATGGAGGCCGGTCACGGCGGCAAGTCGGGCCGTTTCAAGGCCTATGAGGACATCGCCCTGGAGTTCGCCTTCATTCTGGAGCTGGCTGGCAGCAAGGCGTGATGGCCGGGCCCAAATGAAATCAGCTTGTTACCAAACCCCGTTCCGGCAGCCCCGGATCGGGGTTTTTGCATCTTGGCGACAAAAGCGTCATTAACGTCGTGTTTATGCTGTTCAGTATGCATTTCGCGATATAACGGACCAGGTATCTAATCCTTGCCAGTCAAGGGTTGCGAAAGAATCTGGGCGTGCTTTTTATTGCTTCCCTTTGATAGTTCATGTAATTAATCTGCCCTTGAGAAATGAATGATCCGCTTCAAACTTCTCGCTATTTAAATCCGCCATTTTGCTGTTTTGTTTGATTTATGTTGGTGTTATGTGCTTAATCGGAGCGTTAATGCTTTTGAACTGACCCGTTTCTGGTCAGATCACCTCCGATCGGCATGACGCTGATTATCTCACCGCAGGATGATGGTGGCTTTTGGAAGGGCGCGTGCCGCTCGACCATTTCCTCGTACGAGGTCGTATAGGCGAACCCCGTCTTGATGCGGGTCTGTCTCATATTCTCCCGGGAAACGGGTGAAATAAATCAATGAAAAGGATGAAGAACATGAAAGGATTATCCTTGGCGTGCGCCTTGTCGGCGGCTCTGGTCGGTGTGTCGTTTGGTGGTCCGGTGCAAGCGCAGGAGCGCTTCGTGACCATAGGCACCGGCGGTCAGACCGGCGTCTACTACGTGGCGGGCCAGTCCATCTGCCGCTTCCTCAACCGCGGCGCCGCCGATCACCAGATCAAGTGCAACGCCCCGGCCAGTGGCGGCGGTGTTGCCAACGTCAACGGCATCCGCTCCGGCGAATTCAACTTCGGCATCATGCAGTCCGACCACCAGTACAAGGCGATGAAGGGCGTCGAGCCGTTCAAGGCCGAAGGTCCGATGGATGACATCCGCGCCGTCTTCTCCCTGCAGAGCGAAGTGTTCACCATCCTGGCCCGCAAGGACGCCAAGGTAGCCAGCTTCGACGACTTGAAGGGCAAGCGCGTCAACATCGGCAACCCGGGTTCCGGTCAGCGTGACACCTTTGAAGAGATCATGACCGTGAAGGGCTGGGACAAGTCCGCCTTCAGCCTGGTTTCCGAACTGAAACCCGCCGAGCAGGCTTCTGCCCTGGGTGACAACAACATCGACGCCATGAGCTACTTCGTCGGCCACCCGAACGGCGCCATCCAGGAAGCCTCCACCACCACGGACACCGTGCTGGTGCCGGTCACCGGCCCCGAGATCGACAAGCTGCTGGCCGAGAAGAGCTACTACAGCAAGGCCGAGATCCCGGGTGGTCTCTACAAGGGCAGCCCGAACCCGACCCCGTCCATCGGTGGCAAGGCGGTGCTCTCCACCAGCGCCAAGGCTGACCCGGAAGTGGTCTACCAGCTGGTCAAGTCCGTGTTCGACAACCTGGACCGTTTCAAGCGCCTGCACCCGGCCTTCGCGGATCTGAAGGAAGCCGACATGATCAAGGTGGGTCTCTCCGCTCCGCTGCATGAAGGCGCTGTGCGTTACTACAAGGAACGTGGCTGGATGTAATCCGGCTGCGTCTTCGGATGTGCCCCGGACTCGCTCCTCCTTCGGGGGAGCGAGTCTCATTTATTGCAGTACCTACAGAGTCACACTATGCAGCAAACACAACAACAAGAGGCGTTCTCGGCCGAGGAGCTGATCGCCCAGGACGTCGGCGCCAGGCTGCCCGTCGGCCCCATGAGCTGGATCATCGCGGGTCTTGCGCTGATCTGGTCCCTGTTCCAGCTCTGGATTGCCTCGCCGCTGCCCTTCTCCCTTGGCATCGGCGTCCTCAACGACACTGAAACACGCTCGATTCACCTGGCCTTCGCCATCCTGCTCGCCTACCTGGTGTTCCCCGCCATGCGCAGCTCGCCGCGAGACAGGGTTCCCCTTGCCGACATCGCCCTCGGCCTCGTCGGTGCCGCCGTCGCCAGCTATCTGTTCGTGATGTACCAGGAGCTTGCCCAGCGTCCCGGCAACCTGACCACCATGGACTTCGCGGTGGCCTGCGTCGGCATTCCGCTCCTGCTGGAAGCGGCCCGCCGCGCCCTGGGCCCGGCCCTGGCGGTCATCGCTATCGTCTTCCTGGCCTACAGCCTGGCCGGCCCCTGGATGCCTTCCCTGCTGGCCCACCGCGGGGTGAGCCTGCATGCGCTGGCCAACCACCAGTGGATCACCACCGAAGGGGTGTTCGGCATCGCCCTTGGGGTCTCCACCAGCTTCGTCTTCCTGTTCGTGCTGTTTGGCGCCCTGCTCGAGCGCGCCGGTGCGGGCCATTACTTCATCCAGCTCGCCTTCAGCCTGCTGGGTCACCTGCGCGGCGGCCCGGCCAAGGCGGCCGTGGTCGCCTCGGCCCTGACCGGCGTCATCTCCGGCTCCTCCATCGCCAACGTGGTGACCACGGGCACCTTCACCATCCCCATGATGAAACGGGTCGGTTTCTCCAAGGAGAAGGCCGGCGCGGTGGAAGTGGCCTCTTCGGTCAACGGCCAGATCATGCCGCCGGTCATGGGGGCTGCGGCCTTCCTGATGGTGGAGTACGTGGGCATTCCCTATGTGGAGATCATCAAGCACGCCTTCCTGCCGGCGGCCATCTCCTACATCGCCCTGCTCTACATCGTGCACCTCGAGGCGCTCAAGCTCGGGATGCAGCCCATCGGCAACCGTCAGCCGCGCCCCTGGCTGCGTCGCCTGACCGGCTTCGCCTTCGGTGCCGCCCTCATCAGCGGCCTCTCCATGGCGGTCTACTACGGTCTGGGCTGGCTCAAGCCGGTACTGGGTGACTATGCCCTGCCGGGGATCAGCGTGCTGCTGGCCGTCGCCTATCTCGGACTGCTGAAGATCGCCGCGAGCAACGCGCCGCTGCCGGCGGAAGACCCGGACAAGCCGCTGGACGAGCTGCCCGAGACCCGCGCCGTGCTGCTCTCCGGCCTGCACTTCCTGCTGCCCGTGGTGGTGCTGGTGTGGTGTCTGATGGTGGAGCGCCTCTCCCCCGGCCTGTCGGCCTTCTGGGGTTCGGTGATGCTCATCATCATCCTGCTGACCCAGCGACCGCTGCTGAACTGGCTGCGCACCGACGGCAAGCATGACTACGGCTCCTTCACCGATGGCGTGGTGGACCTGCGCGAGGGGCTGATTGCCGGTGCCCGCAACATGATCGGCATCGGCATTGCCACCGCCACTGCCGGCATCATCGTCGGGGCCGTCTCCCAGACCGGCGTCGGCCTGGTACTGGCGGATCTGGTGGAGTTCCTCTCCATGGGCAACCTGCTGCTCATGCTGATCCTCACCGCGCTGCTGAGCCTCATCCTCGGCATGGGGCTGCCGACCACTGCCAACTACATCGTGGTATCGAGCCTGCTGGCGCCGGTGATCGTCACCCTGGGTCAGCAGAACGGCCTCATCGTGCCGCTCATCGCGGTGCACCTGTTCGTCTTCTACTTCGGCATCATGGCGGACGTGACCCCGCCGGTGGGGCTGGCCTCGTTCGCCGCGGCCGCCGTCTCCAAGGGGGATCCCATCAAGACCGGGATCACGGCGTTCTACTACAGCCTGCGTACCGCGGCGCTGCCGTTCCTGTTCATCTTCAACACCGATCTGCTGCTCATCAACGTGGACTTCGCCCATGGCGTGCTGATCTTCATCGTGGCCACCATCGCCATGCTGATCTTCGCTGCCGCCACCCAGGGCTTCTTCCTAGTGAAGAGCCGCTGGTACGAGAGCGTGCTGCTGCTGCTGGTGGCTTTCACCCTGTTCCGTCCTGGCTTCTGGATGGATCTGCTGCACGACCCGTATCGCGACACCGCCCCGGCCGAGCTGGTCCAGACCATGGGGCAGGTGGAGGCCGAAAGCACCCTGCGCCTGCGCATGGAAGGGGAAGATGCGGTGGGCAAGTTGCGCCGCTTCACCGTGCTGCTGCCGGTGCCGGAGGGCGCCAGTGGCGAGGATCGTCTGGCCAAGCTGGGGATCCAGACCTATGAGCAGGACGGTAAGATCCTGATCGACACCGTCACCTTCGGCAGCCAGGCCGCCGATCTGGGGCTGGAGATGGATCAGCAGATCCTGAGCGTCAAGGCGCCCACCGAGCGCTGGCCCAAGGAGCTGATGTGGCTGCCGGGCTTCCTGCTGTTCGGGGCCGTGGTCTGGCTGCAACGCCGCCGGGTCGCTCGACCCTGATCATCACCCAATAAAAAACGGCGCCTTCGGGCGCCGTTTTTTATGCTGGGCTGTGATGCCGGCCGCTTCGGGCCATCAGTCCAGGGCATCAGTTGGACTGGGTCTGCTTCTGTTTTTGCAGTTGGTCGAGGGTCTGCTGCTCCTGCGGGCTGAGGCCAAGCTGCTCGCAGGCCTGTTCAAAGCTGATGCCAAGATGGCACATCATGATATCGATAGCGGGCAGGTAGTTGGTCATAGCGTCTTCCATGGTGATCCTCCAGAACTGTCTCTTATGCCCGAGGGCGGGGATGGGGGCAATTAGACTTTAGGTGTAGGGTGCCATCTGCTTCAGCCTCTGCCACTGGCCGGGGGAATTTGCTACTCTTGCGGGCACTAAAGAGGTTGCCGCCCCAGGGTGAGCAGCCGGTGAGGAGCAGGGCATGTTATTGAGTTTCTTGATCATCGCATCGGGCTGGTGGCACATCCGCGCGGCTTACGGCTCAGACTCCCGTCAGTTCTACATCAGCAAACCCCTGACCATGCTGTTCATCATCGCCCTGGCGTTTGGCTACCAGAGCGACGATCACAACGGCTCCCACGCCTGGATCCTGCTCGGTCTCTGCCTGTCGCTGGCGGGGGACGTGCTGCTGATGCTGCCACGGGATCGCTTCATCCAGGGGCTGGCGGCATTTTTTGTCGCTCACCTCTGCTACATCGTCGGTTTCGCCCAGGGGCCCCTGGTGCTCAAGCTGGTGGACGGCCTGCTGCTGTTGCTGGTGGCCGGCATGGTGTTCGGGCTCCTGTGGGGCCAGCTCGGCGAGATGAGGATCCCCGTCTTCTGCTACATGCTGGTGATCATCGCCATGGCCTGGGTGGCCGCCGGTGCCTGGCATGCCTCTCTCACTGCCGGCAGCGCCGCCGCCCTGGTGGGGGCGCTGATGTTCCTCTTCTCCGACAGCATGCTGGCGCTGGACAGATTCCGCCGCCCCTTCCCACATGCCACGGCCTGGATCATGAGCAGCTACTTCGCGGCACAGTTCCTGATCGCCGCCTCCCTGGCGGGCTGACCGGCGGGCAGCCATGAAAAACGGGCCTTCTGGCCCGTTTTGCTATGTGATCCCCACCTTTCACGCCTCGACCGGTTCTGCGTCAGGGGCCCTCGGGGCCGGCTGCTTGAGCAGCAGCATCAGGGCGCTGGCGATCAGCAGGAAGATACCCATCACGTAGAACACCTGGTTGTAGGCCATGATGGCCGCCTCGCGGCTGATGGTGTTCGACAGCATGGCCCGGGCCTGCAACTGGGCCTGCTCCGGCCCGGCTCCCTGGGCCATCATGTTCTGGGCCAGCTGCATCAGATAGGCCTGCCCCTCGATGCTGGTGGCGGTCAGGGTGCTGCCGATCTGGCTGACATGAGTCCGGGTGTCGTTGTCGATCAGGGTGGCGATGATGGCGATGCCAAAGGCGCCCCCCAGGTTGCGCAGCACGTTGAGCAGGGTTGAGGAAGAAGGGATCTCGTCCGGCGTCAGGCTGGCGGTCGCCACCAGGGAGAGGGGTACCATGATGAAGGGCTGCCCCAGGGCCCGCACGATGAGGGACTGGATCAGCTGGGGCCCGGCGTAGTCGGCATTCATGTTCACGTTCATGAAGCAGCTGATGGCGAAGACCAGAAAGCCGAAGCTCACCAGATAGCGCGGATCTATCTTGTGGGTCAGCTTGGGGACCAGGGGGAGCACCAGCAACTGGGGCAACCCC
Organism: Aeromonas sp. R10-1; assembly: GCF_040908465.1. NCBI lineage: Bacteria > Pseudomonadati > Pseudomonadota > Gammaproteobacteria > Aeromonadales > Aeromonadaceae > Aeromonas > Aeromonas sp. R10-1. Next base: position 387,516 of record NZ_JBFODT010000017.1, on the reverse strand, counting down.
ATCCACATCAGCACTTCACCGATTTCCAGGGCGTTGTAATTGTGGATCTGGGTCATGTAGAGGGGCAGCACATAGATGGAGCCCATCAACCCCATACCGAGCACCAGGTAGGCGAAGCAGGCCAGGGCGAAGCGCGGGTTGTGCAGCAGCCGCAGGTTGACCAGGGGGTGGCGGCGCAGCAACTGGCTGATGACGAAGAACACCAGGGCCACCACCGAGATGACGGTGAGCCGCACGATGAAGCTCGAGCCGAACCAGTCCTCCCGGTTGCCCTCTTCCAGCACCACCTCCAGGAGGCCGAGACCCACCGCCATGGTGAGGATACCGATGAGATCCACCCGCTTGATCACCTCCCAGTCCACCGGCTTCCTGTCCAGTCCGTGGGCCAGCATGGCCATCACCAGCAGGCCGGGCGGCACGTTCAGATAGAAGATGTAGTGCCAGGACATCTGCTCCGTCAGCCAGCCCCCCAGGGTCGGGCCGATGGCGGGGGCGAAGGTGGCGCACAGGCCGAACAGCGCCATGCCGGTGGCTCGCTTGTGCAGCGGCAGCAGGCTGACGATGAGGGAGAAGGCCATGGGGATCAGGGCCCCGCCGGTAAAGCCCTGCAGCGCCCGAAAGACGATCATGCTGGTGAGGTTCCAGCTGAACGAGCAGAGCACGGAGGCGACGATGAAGGCGCCCGTGGTCCACAGCAGGTAGCGCCGCACGCTCAGTCCCCGGCTCAGCCAGCCGCTCAGCGGTATGGCGATCATCTCCGCCACCAGATAGGAGGTGGAGATCCAGGAGCTCTCGCTCAGGGTGGCCGAGAGTGTCCCCTGAATGTCTTTCAGGGAGGCGTTGGTGATCTGGATGTCGAGGATGGCCATGAAGGCGCCGATGAGGCCCCCCATGACCGCGATCCAGTTGCGGCGTGGTATGGCGTCCATCAGTGGGCGGCCACCACGGGATCAGGGGTGCGGGTGTCGACGATCACCTCGGTGGAGAGGCCGGGCAGCAGCTTGCCCGCCAGGGCGCCCGGATCCGGGATGCTGATCTTGACCGGCACCCGCTGCACGATTTTGGTGAAGTTGCCGGTGGCGTTCTCCGGCGGCAGCAGGGCGAACTTGGCGCCGGTGGCCGGAGAGAGGCTGTCGATGATCCCCTCGACCGGTTGATCCGGATAGGCATCCAGGATCACCTCCACCTTCTGGCCCGGCTGCATGTGCTGCAACTGGGTCTCCTTGAAGTTGGCTTCGACCCACACCTGGCTCAGGGGCACCAGGCTGGCCACCTGCATACCGGACTGGACGTAGAGCCCTTCCCGCAGGCTGCGTTTGCCGATGATGCCATCAGCGGGGGCTCGCAGCTCGGTGTAGCCGAGTTCCAGCCTGGCTTGTTCAAGCTGGGCCTCGCTCAAAGCCAGCCTGGCCTGGTTCTGCTTGGCTTCGGCATCCAGCACCAGCAGCCGCTCGCGGGCGGCCTGCAGGGCGGCTTTGGCCTCCAGTGCCTGGGCCTGGTTGACCTGCAAGCCGGCGCGCACCTCGTCCAGGCTGTCCTGGGAGCTGTAGTGACGCTCATTGAGCTGGCTGACCCGGCGCACCTGCTGCTGGGCCCGGACCTGCTCGGCGTTGGCCGAGCTGACTTTTGCCTCGGCCTGGCGGATCAGGCTCAACTGCTGGATACGGGTGGCGGCGAGGTTATCCGCCGTCGCCTGGTTGAGGTGCAGATCGGCCTCGGCCTCCGCCACCTTGGTCCTGTATTCGCGGTCGTCGAGCCGGGCGATGAGCTGGCCGGCCTTCACCGCCTGGTTGTCGGTCACCAGCACTTCGCTGATGTAGCCGGAGAGCTTGGAACCGATGCCGGTCACCTCGCTTTGCAGGTAGGCGTTGTCGGTGCTCTCGAAGTAGCGGCCATGCAGATACCAGTAACCGGCAAACAGCAGGCCGAGCAGGGCCAGCACCAGGGCGGCCAGCAGGGGGATCTTCTTGTGTTGACTCATGATATTGGTTTTCCTGAACTGTGGCGGGCAGGCTAACATCGTGCAACTGTTTCGATTAGTATCCATTCATGAGATATACAGTTTCACTGGTGAAACAATGGACCTGAATGCTGCCTTAATCCTCGTTCGTATCGTCGACAAGGGCTCCTTTACCGCCGCTGCCCAGGAGCTGGGCATGACCAAGGCGACGGTGAGCCGCCGCATCGCCGAGCTGGAGCAGCGTCTCGGCGCGCGGCTGCTCTATCGCTCCACCCGGCAGCTCACCCTGACGGAAGCCGGTGAACAATATTATCTACGCTGCAGCAAGGCGGTGGAGGAGCTGGCCCAGGCCGAGCTGATGCTCAGTGCCAGCCAGCAGGAGGTGACGGGGACCCTCAAGCTGGCGGTGCCCATCGAGACGGGACAGCTGGTGGTGGGCAGGCTGGTGGCGAACTTCCTGCAAGCCTATCCGGGCATGAAGGTGGAGCTGGAGCTGACCAACCGCATCGTGGATCCCATCAGCGAGGGGCTGGATGCCATCGTGCGGGTCGGCGACATGAGCGACTCCAACCTGGCGGCGCGGCGTCTCTGGAGCACCGAGCGGCTGCTGTGCGCCAGCCCGGACTATCTGGCGCGCCACCCGGTGATCCAGAGGCCCGCCGATCTGGTGCATCACGAGCGGATCGCGGTCAGCACGGGGTTCCTCGCCTCGCACTGGTGTTTCGAGCTGGATGATCGCGAAGTGCTGGTGGATCCCCCGTCCCGCTTCCAGGTCAACAACATCACCTGTGCCAGGGAGGCGGCGAAGGCGGGGCTGGGGCTGGCTTCCCTGCCCGCCATGCTGTGCCATGATGAGCTGGCGAACGGGACGCTGGTCTCCTTGCTGCCGGAGTGGCAGCAACCCAGGGTACCCATCTACCTGCTGTTTCCCGAGCGGCGCCTGATGCCGCGCAAGCTGAGGGCATTCATCGATTTTCTGGTGGCCAACGGCCCGGCTTACGGTATCGACAAGCTGCTGTAAGGGTTTCGAGGACAACGTATGGGGCGGTGGATGAATCTGTATCGGGCATCTCGCTCCCGGAAGATGCTCGCCCTGGAATGATGGTAGTGCTGGTGATGATGGCACTGGCAAGGGTTTCGAGGACAACGTATGGATCAGTGGATTAACTTGTATCGCGCCTCTCACTCCCTGGAGGCGCATGCCCTGAAAGGGGCCTTGGAGGTAGAGGGAGTCAGGGTGCGCCTCAGTGGCGAAGGGCTCTCCGGCGCGCTCGGGGAGCTGCCGGTGGATCTGCTGCAAGTGACCCTGATGGTGAACGAGCGGGATCGTCAGCGGGCGGGCCGGATCATCGAGCGCTACCAGCAGCGCCAGGGCAACGGCTGGCTGTGCGGTCAGTGCGGGGAGGAGAACGGCGCCAACTTCGATATCTGCTGGCGCTGCCATCACGATCCCCAGGATCACTGAACGCCCCTCGCGCCCTCAGCGCAGGGTGAAGTCGATGTCATCCCCCGCATGGGCATCGTGGTAGGTGGCGAGATCCAGCTCCTTCTCGCTGCGGGCGATGAGCACGGAGACCAGGATGTCGCCGGAGACGTTGACCGTGGTGCGCGCCATGTCGAGGATCCGGTCTATGCCGGCGATGAGCGCCACCCCTTCCAGCGGCAGTCCCACGGCAGTGAGGGTCAGGGTCAGCAGCATCAGCCCGGTACCGGGTGTGCCCGCCGTGCCGATGCTGGCCAGCGTGACGATGCTGATGATGGTCAGGTAGTCCACCAGATGCAGATCCACCCCGAAGGCCTGGGCCACGAACAGGGCGGTGACCCCCTGATAGAGGGCGGTGCCATCCATGTTGATGGTGGCGCCGATGGGCAGCACCTTGGCGGTGATGGCGGGGGAGACCCCGAGCCTGCGTTCGGCGCAGGCCAGGCTGATGGGCAGGGTGCTGCTGCTTGAACTGCTGGTGAAGGCCACCGCCTGGGCATCGACGATGCTCTTGAAGTAGTGCAACGGGTTGAGGCGCGCCATCAGGAGCAGCAGGCTGCTGTAGACGCCGAGCACGTGGAGCAGGCAGCCGAGGTAGACGGCGCCGATCACCTTGAGCAGCGGCAACAGCAGGCTGACGCCGTACTTGCCGGTCATCCAGGCCATCAGGGCGCAGACGCCATAGGGGGCCAGGGCCATCACCATCTGGGTCAGCTTGAACATTCCCTCCGCCAGAGAGGTAAAGAACAGGATGGCGGGGCGGCCGCGTCGTCCGGTGGCGTTGAGGGCGAGAGCGAGGGCCACGGCGAACACGATCACCTGCAATATCTTGCCATCGCCCATGGCCTGCACCGGGTTGCGCGGCACCAGGTGGCTCAGCACGCTGGCCAGGGTAGGTTGCTGCGCCATGGCGCCCCGTTCATAAGGACCCATGTTGGCGCCCATGCCCGGTTCCAGCAGCCAGCCCATCATCAGGCCGATGCAGATGGCAACGGCGGTGGAGCAGAGATAGAAGCCGATGGCCTTGCCGGCGATGCGGTCGAGCCGCTTGCCCTTGAGCAGGGCGGTGAGGCCTGCCAGGACGGAACAGAAGATGAGGGGCACCATCAGCATCTGGATGGTGTTGACGAACAGGACGCCGATGGGCTTGAGCAGCAGGGCCTGCTCGCTGAAGCAGAGCCCCAGACCTATCCCGGTCAGCATGCCGAGCAGGGTCTTCAACCAGAGCGGGCGACGGGTCCAGATCCGCCAGGGTTTGAAGACCAATCCATGGAACAGCATGACGCCAATGTCCTTATTTTCTGTCTGCGGTGGCAAAAAGGGGCGACAGTGTAGCCATCCCCCCGTCAGGTTGCCACATTATCGACAAAGCGGCGCTCACGACCAGCCCGCTGGCGTTAAAAAAGGCGTTTTGTTGGCCTATATCAAGAACCCTCTCCGGGCTTCGGGCTTTAATTGTCATCTGACATGATGATTAAAGAGGTTCGAAATGTCCCAATCGATACACGGTCACGAGGTGATGGAGATGATGCTGGAGCAGGAGAGTCCGTTTACCCGGGCCAGCCTCAGGGCGGCGATCGCCTCGCGCTTCGGTGCCGAGGCCCGGTTCCACACCTGCAGCGCCAGCGAGATGGACGCCGACGCCCTGATCGACTTCCTGGCCAGGCGCGGCAAGTTCATCGACTCGGAGTCAGGGTTCCAGACCCGCGCTGACAAGATCTGCAACCACGGATGATCGCCAGCGGCGGGCGCGGTGGTGCGCTCGCCGAATCCCGCCACCTTTGTTATATTTCGCCCTCCTTCCCCTCTTGTTGAAAGGTTCTGCCCGGGCGCTCTATGGACACATTCTCCGCTGCCGTCATGCTGTTTCTGATCATGGATCCGCTGGGCAACCTGCCGGTCTTCCTCTCCATCCTGCGCCATGTCGACCCCAAGCGTCGACGCAAGGTAATGCTGCGGGAGCTGTTGTTTTCACTGGTGATCATGATGGGCTTCCTGTTCGCCGGTCAGCAGATCCTGAGCTTCCTCAACCTGCGTCAGGAGGCGGTCAGCATCGCGGGGGGCATCATCCTCTTCCTCATCGCCATCAAGATGATCTTCCCGAGCCCCGGTGGCGTGACCGGGCTGGCGGCGGGGGAGGAGCCCTTCCTGGTGCCCATGGCCATCCCCATGATTGCGGGCCCCTCCATCCTGGCTTCCCTGCTGCTTCTGGCCAACCAGGAGCCGACCCGGATGGTGGACTGGTCATTGGCCCTGCTGATGGCCTGGGGGGCCAGCGCCGTGATCCTGATGTTCTACGAGCTGTTCAACAAGCTGCTGGGTGAGCGAGGACTCACCGCGGTGGAGCGGCTGATGGGCATGCTGCTGGTGATGATCTCGGTGCAGATGCTGCTGGACGGGGTACACCACTATCTGGCGGTGACGGGTCAGAACTGACGGGGCGAATGCTGACGTCAACGTGAAACGGGGCTTCTTGAGCCCCGTTTTTTTTGCGCGTCAGGCGGCAGCGGCCGGGCTATCCGCCGAGGTTTCCAGCTTGCCCATGATGAGGACGAGCAGGGTCTCCCGCAGCCAGCGATGGCCCGGATCCTCCTCGTGGCGCTGATGCCAGATGAGCAGGTGGGAGATGCTGTCCAGGGCGATGGGCAGTGGCAGCGGCACCAGGGGATAGACCTGGGTCGCGTGGCGGGCATAGAGCCTGGAGAGGGTCACTATCATGTCCGAGTGCATGCCCATGCGCAGGGCCGCCTCGAAGGAGGGCACGGTCGCCTCGATCCGGCGATAGAGATCCTGTTCCGCCAGCTTGTGATCCAGCATCCAGCGATCCCGCCCCTCGCAGTAGGTCTGCACATGGGGGTAGGCGAGGTAACGGGCGAGATCCCACTCGGGCTCCTGCAAGGCAGGGTGATCCCGCTGCACCAGGCAGGTGAGATCGTCGATGGTGAGCAACCGCTGGCAGATGGCGTTGGGCAGGGTGTCGAGGCGAAAATCCGAATTGATGCAGTTCTCCCGCACCGTGAAGGCGATATCCACCTGGCCCTGGCTCATTTCGGTCAGGCTGTGCTCGGTCCACTCCTCGTAGCGCAGGCGGATGCCAGGGGCCTGACGCTTCAGTTCGCTCAGGTAGAGGGGGGCAAACAGGGTGAAGGCGCTGTCCATGCTGGCGATGACGAACTCCCGCTCCGTGCTGGCGGGATCGAAGTCCGGCGGCTGGATCAGGTTGTCCAGGGAGAGCAGTATGGGCTGCAGTTGCTGCTGGAGATCCAGGGCGCGCGGAGTGGGATCCATCCCGTAGGCCGAGCGCACGAACAGGGGATCGTCAAAGGTCTCCCGCAACCGTCCGAGGGCCTTGCTGACGGCGGACTGGCTCAGGTGCAAACGGCGTGCAGCCCGGCTGCCGTTGCGCTCTTCCAGCAAAACTTGCAGGATTATCAACAGATTAAGGTCTATGCGTGCAAGCTGTTCCAGCAACATGATATGAATCCTCTTCAATTCCTAGATGAATATATACCATTTGTTTTCATATCTTGGCGATCCTATGCTCGACGGGTCTCTCGCCCTGGTGGCGGCTGGTACAGGATGTAGCGGTTGAGGGGACAAGTAGCACCGACTCATACGGCGGCCCATGGTCGCCGTATTTTTTTGCGCCTCGTCGCCGTTTTTGCGCGATTTTTTCGCCAACTTGCACCTGCCTTGATTTTGCCCAACAATCGATACGCTTTCTTTTGATACAACCTCCAGGTATCTAACAGTCAGGAGTCTCCCTATGGGACTGGGTGGCATTCATATCTGGCATCTGCTGATCCTGCTCGTGGTCGTCGTCGTGGTGTTTGGCAGCAAACGCCTGGCTGGCGCCGGTGAGGATCTGGGCACTGCCATCAGGGATTTTCGCAACGCCTTGCGCGACGATGACAATATCCGGAATAAGTAGGAGTGAACGTATGTCTGTAGACGAGAAAGTGGAACTGAACGAGACCTGTGACAGTTGCGGCTGTTTCGCCGAAATCGGCACCATCATCGGCGAAGGTGACGACGTCATGGAGCTGGTGATCGAGGCCGCGGCCGAAGCCGACGCCCGCGAGAAATTTGCAGCTTACGAGGCGCTGGCCAAGCAGGTCACTGCCGAAGCCAAAAGCAGCTGCGAGCTGAGCCGGGGCCCGGATGGCGTGCTCCTGAAGGCCCGCCTGCAATTCACCTGCACCGCCGAGAAGCTGATCTTCGAGATGCGCGCCCGCTCCCTCTGAGATCGTGATGACACGGCAGGCTTGCCTGCCGTCTTGCTCTGCCCCTCGCTTTTTCCCTCCCTTTGCGTTGTATAGTGAGTTATCCCACGGACGATCCGTTTTCCGTCCGGCATGCGCCGATCGGCAGAAGATCCCGCGACGCCCCATGACTTGGCGCAGGCGCCTTCTCTGACAGACCCGACGGTGCGCACCGGCCCACAGCGAGGTGGTTAAATCATGATGCGGCGATGGATCTGGGCCCTGCTGGCTCTCTGCTCTCTCCCTCTGCTGGCGGCGGATCTCAAGCCGCAGTTGCTGCCCCAGGCCGGTGATCTCGAACACATCCTGCAAAAAAAAGAGCTCAGGGCCCTGGTGGTCTATGAGCGGGGGTTTTTCTTTTTCGACAAGGGAGCCCAGTACGGCATCCTGGTCAATCAGCTTCAGGGATTCGAGCGCTGGTTGAACCAGACCTACCTGGCCAAGGAGAAGCTCAAGCTCAAGATCATTTATATCCCGGTGCGCCAGGACAAGCTGCTGGACTATCTGGCCGAGGGGCGCGGGGATCTGGTGGCCGCCAACCTGACGGTCACCCCCACCCGGCGCGAGCAGGTGACCTTCTCCCAGCCGCTGATCGCCCCCATCGAGGAGTGGGTGGTGAGCCAGCGGGATCTCCCTGCCTTCAATCGCATCACCCAGCTGTCCGGCCGGCGGATCTGGGTGCGCGCAAGCTCCAGTTATTTCGAGAGCCTGCACCAGCTCAACTGGCTGTTTCGGGAGCTGGGGTTGCCCCCGGTCTACATCGAGACGGTTCCCGAATACCTGCAGGACGGGGACCTGCTGGAGATGGTGTCAGCCGGGATCATTCCGCTGACGGTCACCGACAGCTTCAAGGGGCGGATCTGGCTCGACATGATTGGCGGCCTCAAGGCCCACAGGCTGATTCCGCTGCGGGACAAGGGGCGCAGCGCCTGGGCCCTGCGCAACAACAGCCCGGAGCTGCTCAAGGCGGTGAACGCCTACATCTCGGAGTCGAGCAAGCGGACCCTCTACAGTGACATGACATTGCGCCGCCTGCTGGCGCAGAGCGACCGCATGAGCAACATACTGGCGCCGGACCCGCTGGGGCGACTGTCGACCATTCGCAAGGTACTGGAGGCCCAGGCGGACAAGTATCAGCTGGACTGGCTGATGCTGGCCGCGCTGGCTTACAAGGAGTCGGGGCTCAATCCCAATGTCGGCTCTCACCGGGGGGCCGTCGGCATCATGCAATTGCTGCCGAGCACCGGCAAGGAGGTGGGGATCCGCGGCGCCAGACTCACCAGTCTGGAGGGCAATGTGGAGGCGGCCTGTCGCTACATGCGGCTCATCCTGGACACCTACTTCAATGATCCCGGGATGGACAGGCTCAATCGCCATCTGTTCGCCCTGGCCGCCTACAATGCGGGTCCGAACCGTGTCCAGGCATTGCAGGCCAAGGCGGCCGACAAGGGGCTGGATCCGAACGTCTGGTTCGGCAATGTGGAGCAGCTGGTGGCCAACGATGTGGGCCAGGGGCCCATCAACTACGTTGGCACCATCTACAAATACTACGTGGCCTACCGTTTCAGCCTGCCCCAGCTGGAGGGCAAGTCAGAGGCCATCGAGGCGGTGCAGCCCTGAGCCTGTCAATGCTGGCCGGGGAGGAGATCCTCGTGATGCTGCGCAAAGGGCTCCCAGCCCAGGTCCCGGTGCTGCTGGTACCAGGGCATCAACAGCCTGGCCGGGGTGGGATCCGGTTGGCTGGCATGAGGTCTCTGACTGAGGGAGGGGTGGTCGCGCAGTTCCATCATCGGCTCCTTGACACTGGGCTATCGGGGCGGTTGTCTGGGTTATGCCACCACCAGATGACAGGGAGATGACCCTTGATCCCCGCCGAGTTTGCCTTGCTCGCCGATCCCGGCGCAGCCCTCAAGGCCCGATGCCAGTTGATCCGCCAGGCTCGCCACCGAATCCTCGCCCAGTATTACAGCTGGGAAGAGGACGGCAGCGGCAAGCTGCTGCTGGCGGAGCTGGTGCGGGCGGCCCGGCGCGGAGTGGTTGTGCAACTGCTCATCGACGATCTCTACGGCGGGGAGAACCGCTTTCTGGAGGCGGTGGCGGCGGAACCGGGCATTGAGGTACGCCTGTTCAACCCCTTCTGGCTGCGGGGCTGGCGTCCTTTGACCCTGCTGCTGGAAGGGGTGCTGAGCTTTCGCCGCATCAACCACCGGATGCACAACAAGCTGCTGCTGGTGGATGGCAGCCAGGCGGTGATCGGCGGGCGCAACATCGGTGATCGTTACTTCGGGCTGGGGATGTCGCCTCACTTCATCGATCTGGATCTGGTCTGCCGCGGCCCCCTCTGTCAGCAGGCCGAGCAGGGGTTCGCGCTGTTCTGGCACAGCCGCTGGAGCCACCCGGTCCGTCGCCTGTTGAGACGCCCCTTGCTGCCAGCCGAAACCCGGGCCCTGAACGACTTCCTGCTGACCCTGACCGACCCCGCCATGGCGGCCGCCTATGATCTGCCGGCCACTTTGTTTGATGAGTGCCCCGTTCCCCTTTGCTGGCATCCCGGGCAAGGGCAGTGCTGGTTCGATCGCCCCGGCAAAGGGCTGGTCGCCCGGCCGACCACGGCGCCCCTGCTGGGACGCATGCTGGCGAGCAATCAGGGGGCCCTGAGGTTGGTGAGCCCTTACCTGATCCTGACACGGGGGCTGCGTCGCCGGCTCAAGGGGCAGCGACGGCAGGGGGTTGACATCGAGATCCTGACCAACTCCCTGGCCAGCACGGATGTGCCCCTGGTCTATGGCGCCTATCGACGTCACCGCCCCTGGCTCGAGCGTCAGGGGGTCAACCTGTTCGAGCTGACGACGGAGGCGTTCAGTCTGCATGCCAAGCTGATCCTGATGGGGAAGGAGGAGGCGCTGCTCGGCAGTTTCAACCTGGATCCCCGCTCCCTGATGCTCAACACCGAGTTGATGCTGCACCTCCATAGCCCGAGGTTGTGCGACGAGTTGCAGCAACTCATCGATGGCTGGTTGCAGCAGGCCGTGCACCCGGTGGCGGCGTCCCCCTCTGCATGGCGGCGGCTGCTGGCGCAATTGAGCGATTGGTTACCTTTGCACCGTTGGTTGTGAGTGGGATCCGCCTTGTGCGAGATCTCGCAAAGCCTTGTGCGCCTTCGAAGATAACGTTTGCCATCCAAAAACGGGACTGGATTGCATCGTATTGTTTTTAATCGATTTATATTAAGAGCGGAGTAACAATCCAGGTTCCTCGACTGCATAGAGGTGCGTGTAGAACGGTTTTTTATTTTATTTAACTGCGTAGTATTTCGAGTGCAAGGACAAACACGGCGGCTGGTCTGCCGTGTGGGTGACGGCAACAGGGGAAATGGGCCAACCGGATTGCTCCGGCAGGCGAGGCGGATCGGGAGCGGAAACCCGTGATGCCAGACAGGCCCCCGTGGTTGCGGGATCCCAATATGGAACATGCTATTTGCGAGGGGGTGACATGCGAATGTTGCCCCATTTTTTTTATGCCCGCCGTCCGTTTGCCCAATCAAAAAGACCGCCTGCTGGCGGTCTTTTGCGTGATGTCTCGGCGATCAGGCGAGGCCCGCCAGCAGACGACTCCAGTTGCGCTTGGCAACGAGGAAACCGTCTCGCAATGTGCGGTACTCCAGTTGCAGCCTGAGCCTGTCGTAGCGTGCGAGGGCTGTGCGCTTGCGCTGCTCCAGCAGTGACTTGCGGCTGGCATAGTAGTGCTGGATCTGCAGGCTCAGCTTGTCGTACTCCTCCTGCAGCAGTGCCTGCCAGCGTTCCCTGTCGTCCTGCTGGTGCACTCTGGCCTGGGCGCGCTTGAGCTGCATCTCCAGCCTGGCCTGCTCGATGCGTTCCTCCGGGCAGGATCTCAGGTCTTTGGCGAGCCCGCACCAGGCGGCGGTGCGGATCAGCCACTTGGTGGGATCGAACTGCCACCACTGAATGCCGTTGCGGTAGTCGTTCTCGAACAGGTGATGGAAGTTGTGATAGCCCTCGCCAAAGGTGAAGAAGGCCAGGATGCCGTTGTCCCGGGCGCTGTTGCGATCCGTGAACGGTTGGCTGCCCCAGATGTGGGCCAGGGAGTTGATGAAGAAGGTGGTGTGATGGGTCATCACCATGCGCAGCACCCCGGCCAGCAGCAACATACCGAGCAGATCCCCGTGCAAGAGGCCGAGCAGCAGCGGAATGCCGATGTTGGTGACCAGAGCCAGGGTCAGATAGTGCCTGTGCTGGAAGGCGACCACGGGGTTGTTTTGCAGGTCGCGCACATTGCTGTAGTCGTGGTAGGTATCGCGCTGGTATTCCCGCAGCATCCAGCCGATGTGGGAGTACCAGAAGCCGCGACCCGCACTGTAGGGATCCTTCTGGTTGTCATCCACGTGGCGGTGGTGGCGGCGATGATCCGAGGACCAGTGCAGCGCCGAGTTTTGCAGGGCGAGCGCGCCTCCGATGGCGAAGATCCATTGCAGGGCCGGGTGCGCCTTGTAGGACTTGTGGGACCAGAGCCTGTGGTAGCCGGCGGTGATGGAGATGCCGCAATAGCAGAACAGCAGCAGGAAGCAGAGCCACTGCCAGAGGTCGTAGCCCTGGCTCAGTCCATACCAGGGGACCGCTATCAGTGCCGTCAACCCGGAGAGGGCGAACAGCAAGGTGTTGGTCATGATGATCGGGGGGCGGTCCATTTCACTCGGCTCCTTTCAGCGAACAGCTGTTCACTATTCTCCATTGAGCCGGAATGCGGGTCAATGGTAAAAAAGTCGGAGACAAACCTGATCCCGGCCCCGCCTTCGGGTTATCATCTGGCCTCGCTAATCTCAAGGTGACTGTTTTCGTGGGTATTCGCGCGCAACAAAAAGAAAAAACCCGGCGTACGCTGATCGAGGCGGCGTTCAGTCAACTCTGCGCCAACCGCAGTTTCTCCAACCTCAGCCTGCGGGAAGTGGCCAGAGAGGCGGGCATAGCGCCGACCTCCTTCTATCGCCACTTTCGGGACATGGAAGAGCTGGGGCTGACGCTGGTGGACGAGGGAGGGCTGACCCTGCGCCAACTGATGCGCCAGGCGCGCCAGCGCATTGCCGGTGGTGGCAGCGTCATCAGCACCTCGGTGCAGACCTTCATGGAATTCGTCGAAAACAACCCGAACATCTTCCGGCTGCTGCTGCGCGAGCGCTCCGGCACCTCGGCTGCATTCCGTCAGGCGGTGGCCCGGGAGATCCAGCACTTCATCGCCGAGCTGACCGATTATCTGGAAGCCACCACGCAGGCGCCACGGGAAGAGGCCTATATCCAGGCCGAGGCCATGGTGACCATCGTCTTCAGCGCCGGTGCAGACGCCCTCGACATGACTCCGGAAGAGTGCAAGGCACTGTCGGAGCGCACCATCAGCCAGCTGCGGATGATCGCCATGGGCGCCGAGGTGCAGAACCGCAAGCGCCACGAATCTCTCACATAACGCAAGGATGGACAGCCTCATGCATGAACCGAACGCGATTCCGAAGAAGCCCCTGGTGCTGGCCCTGCTCATCGGCATCTGCGGTGATGCCTTCCTGTCGGCCTTGATGGAGTCGGTCGTCCCCTTCTCCTTCTACCCCCTCATCGCCCTGTTGCTGGCGGCCAGCCAGCTCTATCAGCACTATCGCCATGAGCCCATGGTGGGCAACACACCCAGCTGCATCCTGCTCTGCTTCTTTATCGGCGTGTTCGGCCATTCTGCCCTGGTCAAGGTGCAGTACCCCGAGCTTGGCAGCAACTTCTTCTCCCTCATTGCCATGCTGCTGCTGCTCGCCGCTCTCTCCATCAAGCTGGGAATCAGCCTCGGAAAAACGCAAAAGGAGTGACGAATCACTCCTTCTGGTCGGGCCGGGGGTGGCCTAGTCGGCCCTGGGGGGAGTCTCTCCCTTCTTCCTGGCGTCTATGATGGCCTGCAGCTTGGTTCGGATATCCATCATGCCGAACACCCCGAAGATCAGCACCTGGGTGAATTCGAGACGAGTGACCGCGAAGTAGGGTTTGCATGCCGCCTTGATCATGCTGGCCTGTACCCAGTGCATCAATATCACGATGACGCCGCACACCGGCAGAAAGCCGTTCAGTTTGCCCGGCAGGGTGCCCAGCAGGGCGAGTGCCACACCGAACCAGAAGAACAGCAGCACCCCCATCGCCAACAGATTAAACACCCGCTTCATCGTTTACCTCCCGTACATAGAGTTGATAGCAGGCCTGATGTGATCGACCTGCTTGTCCTTGAGCCGTTGTCCAAATTGACGGAGAAGGGGACTGTTCCCATCTCCCCTTTAAACAGCAGCGTCATGCTTGGTGTCCCGCAGATAGAGCTGATAGCAGACCTGACCAGCCTGCTTGTCCTTGAGTAGTTTCCAGTTGGCGGGCAGCGTCAGATCGGCCATCTCTTTTTCCCGCTCCAGATAGATGAGGGCATCGGATGCCAGCCAGCCGCGTTGCTCCAGAAGCTCGCACACCTGGGGCAGCAGCTCGCGACGAAACGGTGGGTCCAGAAAGACCAGATCGAACGGCGTGGCCGGGCCTTGCAGCCAGCTCACGGCATCAGCCTGGATCACCTGCCCCTGGCTGCTGCCCAGGGTCGTCAGGTTCTTCTTGAGCTGGTCGGCGGCGCCTCTGTCCATCTCGATCAGGGTGACCTGTTCGGCATAGCGGGACAAGGCTTCCAGCCCCAGCCCGCCGCTGCCGGCGAACAGATCCAGGCAGCGGGTACCGCGCACGTGGGGAGCCAGCCAGTTGAAGATGGTCTCCTTGACGCGATCCGTGGTGGGTCTGAGCCCTTCCACATCCCTGACGGGGAGTTTGCGCCCCTTCCATTGGCCGCTGATGATTCGTACCACGCCCGCTCGCCCCTGGGGGGCCGGGCTCTTGCTCGGGCTGTTACGGCTGGATTTCACTCTGGGCATCGCGTTTCGTCGTCAGAAAATAAAGTGATAGTATAAGGCGGTTCATTTTTATGCCGACCCGCCGAGGGACGGCTATCTTAGCAGTCAGCCTTTGATGTGAGTATTTTTAGATGGCAAAAGGTTTGTTTTCCTGGCTGGGTTTCGGCCGCAAGAAAGAAGAGGCTGAGGCCGTTCCATCGCAGGCGCCCGACGCTACCCCGGCGGTAGTCGAGTCGGAGGCCGCCGCTGTTCCCGCGCCTGTCGCCGATGTTGCCCCGGCTGATGCCCCCGCCGCCAAGCCCGAAGCGCCGCTGAGCGGCCCTGACGAAGGCCCCCTGGTTGTGGAAGAGCCGGAGGGCGAGCTTGAGCCCGTCATCGTCAATGAGGCCTTGATCGCCACCGAAGCTCAGGTCGCAGAAGAAGCCATTGTCGCCGCCGAAGCCCGCGCCGCAGAAGAAGCCCGTGTTGCCGCCGAGGCTCGTGCTGCAGAAGAGACCCGTATTGCCGCCGAGGCTCGCGCTGCAGAAGAGGCCCGTGTTGCCGCCGAAGCTCGCGCTGCGGAAGAGGCTCGCATCGCCGCAGAAGAGGTCCGTGTTGCCGCCGAAGCTCGCGCTGCGGAAGAGGCTCGTGTTGCCGCCGAGGCTCGCGCTGCGGAAGAAGCTCGTCTTGCCGCCGAAGCCCGCGCCGCAGAAGAAGCCCGTGTGGCCGCCGAAGCCCGCGCTGCGGAAGAAGCTCGTATTGCTGCCGAGGCACGCGCCGCAGAAGAGGCTCGCATCGCTGCCGAAGCCCGTGTCGCCAAAGAGGCCCAGCGAGCGGAAGATTTGCGTCTGGTCGCCGCGATGGAGGCTGAGGCCGCCGCCCTGGCCGCTCTGCCACTGGCCGCCAAGGTGGACGACGACACTCAGGAGAAGCCGCAGCGGGAGGGCTTCTTTGCCCGCCTCAAGCGCAGCCTGGTGCGTACCAGGGAGAATATCGGTTCCGGTTTCTTCGGCCTGTTCAGCGGCAAGAAGATCGATGACGATCTGTTCGAAGAGCTGGAGACCCAGCTGCTGACCGCCGATCTTGGCGTCGACACCACCACCCGCATCATCGAGGGGCTGGTACAGCACGCGGATCGCAAGCAGCTCAAGGACGCCGAGGCGCTCTACGGTCTGCTCAAACAGGACATGGGCGAGATGCTGGCCAAGGTCGAGCAGCCCCTGGTGATCGACACCAGCAAGAAGCCTTACGTCATCCTGATGGTCGGCGTGAACGGCGTCGGCAAAACCACCACCATCGGCAAACTGGCCAAACAGTTCCAGGCCGAGGGCAAGAGCGTGATGCTGGCCGCTGGCGATACCTTCCGTGCCGCTGCGGTCGAGCAGCTGCAGGTGTGGGGTCAGCGCAACAACATTCCGGTGATTGCCCAGCACACTGGTGCCGACTCCGCCTCCGTCATCTATGACGCCATCGAGGCAGCCCGCTCCCGCGGGGCTGACGTGCTGATCGCCGATACCGCTGGCCGCCTGCAGAACAAGAGCAACCTGATGGAGGAGCTCAAGAAGGTGGTGCGGGTGATGAAGAAGCTGGACGATGCGGCACCCCACGAGATCATGCTGACTCTGGACGCAGGCACCGGCCAGAACGCATTGAGCCAGGCCAAGCTGTTCAGCGAGGCGGTGGGCCTGACCGGCATCACCCTCACCAAGCTGGACGGTACCGCCAAGGGTGGCGTCATCTTCGCGGTGGCCGACAAGTTCCAGATCCCGATCCGCTACATCGGGGTGGGCGAGGGGATCGACGATCTGCGCCCGTTCGTCGCCAACGACTTCATCGAGGCGCTCTTCAGCCGCGAAGAATAAATCCGGCTGACATGAGTCGGCCCGGCCGTGACAAGCACGTGTTCCATACCCCGACTCCGGTCGGGGTATGTCACTATGAGGGCGCAGGCATGGCTCATCCGGGGAAGGATGACACGCGGCATGGTTGTGAGCGGTGTTGTCATCCAGGTGTTGTACCGGTACGGGGGAGTGAGCGCCCCATGCTTTATCCCGGTCGGGGTTTGTCAATCTCAGGGAACCGTTATGATTCGTTTTGACAAGGTCAGCAAGGTCTACAGTGGCGGTCATCAAGCGCTGCAAAAGGTCAGTTTTCACCTGCGCAAGGGGGAGATGGCCTTCCTGACCGGCCATTCGGGGGCGGGCAAGAGTACCCTCCTCAAGCTCATCAGCGTGATGGAACGGCCGACCGACGGCCGCGTCTTCTTCCACGGCGATGACGTCAGCCACATCCAGCGCAGTCAGATCCCCTACGTGCGCCGCCAGATCGGCATGATCTTCCAGGATCACCGCCTGTTGATGGATCGTACCGTGTTCGACAACGTCGCACTGCCCCTGGTGATCGATGGCTACAGCCATGGGGACATCAACAAGCGGGTGGCGGCGGCGCTGGACAAGGTCGGGCTGCTCGGCAAGGAGCGCTACCAGCCGCGCATGCTCTCCGGTGGTGAGCAGCAACGGGTCGGCATCGCCCGCGCCATCGTCAACAAGCCGCCCCTGCTGCTGGCGGACGAGCCGACCGGCAACCTGGATCCCCAGCTTTCCATGGACATCATGCGCCTGTTCGAGGAGTTCAACCGCTTCGGCGTCTCCGTGCTGATTGCCACTCACGATCTGGGGCTGATCGCCCGGATGCGCTACCGCACCCTGACCCTCAAGGCGGGTCGCATGTATTCGTCCGGGGAGGATCGCTGATGGCTATTGTTCGTCATAAACAGCCGCCGTTGCGTCGTTTGATGATGTATGGGGTGGATCATGTGCGTCAGGCCTTTGCCAGCCTGGGTGAGCTGTGGCGCAACCCGCTCGCCTCCCTGATGACCCTGGCGGTGCTTGGCGTGAGTCTGGCGCTGCCTTCCTGTTTCCACGTATTGCTGAAGAATGCCGAAGTGGTAGAGGGGAGCTGGCAGACCAGCTCCCAGATCTCTCTCTATCTGCGCAAGGATCTGCCGGAGCAGAGCATCCTCGACATGAAGCAGCGGATCCTGCTCTATCCGGAGGTGGAGTCCGTCACTTATATGAACCGTGACGAGGCGCTCAGGGAATTTCGGGAGATCTCCGGCTTCGGTGATGCCCTGGATTATCTGGACAGCAACCCGCTGCCGCCGGTGCTGAGCGTGATCCCGGATCCGCGCTGGCAGAATCCCGAAGGGGCCGCCGAGCTGCTCGCCAAGCTGGAGAACGAGCCCGGTATCGAGCAGGGCAAGCTGGATCTGCAGTGGCTGACCCGGTTGCAGGGGATCATGAACCTGCTGCGCCACACCATCACAGGTATCGCGGTGTTGCTGCTCTCCGCCGTGTTGCTGATCGTGGGCAATACCCTGCGCCTGAATATCCTGAACCAGCGTTCCGAGATTGAAGTGCTCAAGCTGGTGGGAGCGACCGATGCCTTCATCCACCGTCCCTTCCTCTATACGGGCATCTGGTTCGGGGTCATTGGCGGCATGCTGGCCTGGTGGCTGACCGAGGTGATGGTGATCTGGAGCGAGGGGGTGGTGAAGGAGCTGGCGGGGCTCTACAACAGCAACTTCCGTCTGGTGGGGATGGGGGCGTTCGACGGCTTCAATCTCATACTGCTGGGCGCCCTGCTGGGGTTGATCGCCTCCTGGTTCTCGGTACACAGGCACATTCGCGACATAGAACCGTCCTGATTAATTTGTCAGCATTTTAAAGCGCTGGATTTTGCGAACTGGATCAAGTAAAAGAGTGGCCCGTTTCTGGCACGGGCCACTTTCTCAGAGTAATCTGAATGGTGTCTGCGCCGAGGATCATATGTGGATCCTCTGAACCTTTTGATTTATCAATGGTCTATTGACTGCAGCAGAATGAATACGGGTATGGCCCCTATGCCTTGCTCGTCTGACTTGGCAAGCATGTGAAGGTTGCGAGCTCCGCAACAATGGACTTAGCATGCTACTTTTCAGGGGTCCTTTACTGTGACCCCTTTTTTTTGACTGTTCATTTATGATTCATGCCGTCAGCCTAAGATAGGCCGGGTTCATGCTGGGGTGATGTATGATGCAGCACGCAGAATGATACCTGGTCGGTAGACACGTCTTCTCAGGGTGTTAGACTGATTCGATAGAAAAGTAAGAGGTAGAACATGGGAACTTCATTGCAACGCACTATGGCTCTGATTCCGCAAGGTAGTCTGGAAGGCTATATCCAGGCCGTCAACTCGATCCCTGTGCTGAGCGTAGAGGAAGAGCGCGAACTGGCGATGCGTCTGCAGCAGGATGGCGATCTCGAAGCTGCACGCCAGCTCGTTATGTCGCACCTGCGTTTTGTCGTTCACGTGGCCAAGAGCTACTCCGGCTATGGCCTGCCTCAGGCCGATCTGGTGCAGGAAGGCAACATCGGCCTGATGAAAGCCGTCAAACGCTTCGACCCGAGCGTGGGCGTGCGTCTGGTCTCCTTCGCCGTGCACTGGATCAAGGCCGAAATCCACGAATATGTGTTGCGCAACTGGCGCATGGTCAAGGTGGCGACCACCAAGGCCCAGCGCAAGCTGTTCTTCAACCTGCGCAAGTCCAAGAAGCGTCTGGGCTGGCTGAACCACGAAGAAGTGCAGGCCGTGGCTGCCGACCTCGGGGTATCCGCTGCCGACGTCACCGAGATGGAAGCGCGCATGAGCAATTACGATCAGGCTTTCGATCTGGTCGGTGACGATGAAGACGAGGGTGGCTTTGCGCCGGTGCACTATCTGGAAGACAAATCTTCCGATCTCGCCGCGAACATCGAGAACGACAACTGGGACAGCCATGCCACCCGTCGTCTGAGTGCGGCCATGGCGACCCTGGACGAGCGCAGCCAGCACATCATTCGTGCCCGCTGGCTCGATGACGAGAGCAAGACCACCCTGCAGGAGCTGGCCGATACTTACGGCGTCTCGGCCGAGCGGGTGCGCCAGCTTGAGAAAAACGCGCTCAAGAAGCTGAAAGATGCCATGGATGCCTGACGGCCTCCTCCGGTAAGAAGCAGGGCCTGATGGCCCTGTTTTTGTTTTGCGGGGATCTGGTCGGCCTTGCCTTGGTTACCCTTGTGTATGGTATGTTGCCGCCACTGCCACAGTAGGGAGAGCAGAAGTGAAACTGTTGAACGACTTGTTTACCAACAACCGCGAGTGGGCGGAACGGATCAAGGCCGAGGATCCCAATTTCTTCGCTACCCTGTCCGCCCAGCAGGCACCCGAGTACCTCTGGATCGGCTGTTCCGACAGCCGGGTTCCCGCCAACCAGCTGATGGGGCTCTTGCCGGGGGACGTCTTTGTCCACCGCAACGTCGCCAACCTGGTGGTGCACACCGACTTCAACTGCCTCTCGGTGCTGCAATACGCGGTGGAGGTGCTCAAGGTGAAGCACATCATCGTCTGCGGCCACTATGGCTGCGGTGGCGTCAAGGCTGCGATGCAGAACCAGGAGCTGGGTCTCATCGACAACTGGCTGCGCAACATCAAGGACGTCTACTTCAAATACGGCGAACAGCTCGAAGCCATCGAGGATGAGCACGAGCGCTTCGACTACCTGTGCGAGCTGAACGTGGCCGAGCAGGTCGCCAACGTCTGCCACACCACCATCATCCAGAATGCCTGGCGCAAGGGGCAGGAGCTGGCGGTGCACGGCTGGATCTACGGCATCAAGGATGGCCTGCTGCACGATCTCGATCTCTGCATCAGCGGCCCTGACCAGATCCCGGACGTCTATCGCGCCTGGCCGGACATGCGTCCGCCCCACCGTCGCCGCTGAGGACCATCCGGTGGCTCCTGCGCTCTACCTTCAGATAAAGCAGCACATCCTGGACGGGATCCGCGAACGCCACTATCAGGCGGGCGACCGGATCCCGACCGAGGCCGCCCTGTGCGAGCAGTTTGCCGTGAGCCGCATGACGGTGAACAAGGCGCTGCGTGAACTGGTGGCCGAAGGCTGGCTGGTGCGCACCGCCGGATCCGGCAGCTTTGTGGCCGACAGGCGCACCGAGTCGCCGCTCCTGGCGATTCGCAATATTGCAGACGAGATCGCCGAACGGGGCAGCGAGTACAGCGCGCGGGTGATCCGGCTGCAACGTCAGGCCGCCGACGAGAAAGTAGCGGTACGTCTGGGCCTGCGGGTCGGGGCGCCCACCTTTCACAGCCTCATAGTCCATCAGGCCGATGGGGAGCCGCTGCAACTGGAGGAGCGCTTCGTCGATGCTGAGCGACTGCCCGGCTATGGCGAGCAGGATTTCACCCAGCAGACGCCAAACAGCTATCTGATGGAGATCTGCCCCCTCTCCGAGATGGAGCACGTGGTAGAAGCCGTGTTGCCGAGTGCTGGTGAAGCCGGACTGCTGCAAGTGAGGGTCGACACCCCCTGCCTGCTGCTGCACCGGCGAACCTGGTCAGACGGCTTTCTGGTCTCCTATGCCAGATTGTTGTCGCCGGGTTCCCGCTACAAGCTGAGCTCCAAGACGCGTCTCGCATAATTGTATATACATATTAAGCATTTAAAAGCCCACCTCTCGGTGGGCTTTTTTGTGCTTACACTCTAATAAAGCCGCTGTTATCAAGATGTGAACTTGATCCTTTCTTTCTTTTCAGAGATCGGCTATAAATTATTGTATATACATTTAGAGGTCGGTATGAACAAGGAACTGTTGAACTGCGAGCGGGTCTGGCTCAACGTGACACCCGCCACCCTGCGCCCCGATCTGGCGGACTACGGCCTGCTGGAGCCCCATGCCCTTGGCGTGCGGGATGGCAAGATCCACGCTCTGGTCCCCATGCAGGATCTCAAGGGCCCCTATGCCGCCTCCTGGCAGGACATGAAGGGGAAGCTGGTCACCCCCGGTCTTATCGATTGTCACACCCACCTCATCTTCGCCGGCAGCCGCGCCGAAGAGTTCGAACTTCGCCAGAAGGGAGTCCCCTATGCGGAGATTGCCCGCAAGGGGGGCGGTATCATCAGCACGGTGCGCGCCACCCGGGCAGCCAGCGAGGAGCGGCTCTATGAGCTGGCGTTGCCGCGGATCAAGTCCCTGATCCGGGAAGGGGTCACCACAGTCGAAATCAAGTCCGGCTACGGCCTCACCTTGGAAGATGAGCTCAAGATGTTGCGGGTGGCCCGTCGTCTGGGAGAGACGCAGCCCATCCGGGTCAAGACCACGCTGCTGGCGGCCCATGCGGTGCCGCCGGAGTATCGCGACGATCCCGACTCCTGGGTCGAGACCATCTGCCAGGAGATCATCCCGGCGGCGGCCGAGGCAGGTCTCGCGGATGCGGTGGATGTCTTCTGCGAGCACATCGGCTTCTCCCTTGCCCAGACCGAGCAGGTCTATCTGGCGGCGGATCAGTACAACCTCGCGGTGAAAGGGCACATGGATCAGCTCTCCAACCTGGGGGGCAGCACGCTCGCCGCCCACTTCGGCGCCCTCTCGGTGGATCATCTGGAATATCTGGATC
The DNA here is from genome assembly GCF_040908465.1 of Aeromonas sp. R10-1. Lineage (NCBI taxonomy): Bacteria > Pseudomonadati > Pseudomonadota > Gammaproteobacteria > Aeromonadales > Aeromonadaceae > Aeromonas > Aeromonas sp. R10-1. Next base: position 365,416 of record NZ_JBFODT010000017.1, on the reverse strand, counting down.
AGGACGGGATCCAGGCGCTGGCCCACCGTAGCGTGGTCGCCACCCTGCTGCCCACCGCTTTCTATTTCCTCAAGGAGACCAAGCTGCCCCCGATCGCTGCCTTGCGCAAGGCGGGGGTACCCATGGCTGTCTCTTCCGACATCAACCCGGGCACGGCTCCCATCGTCTCCCTGCGCATGGCCATGAACATGGCTTGCACCCTGTTTGGCCTGACCCCGGTGGAGGCCATAGCCGGGGTGACCCGCCACGCCGCCAGGGCGCTCGGCGAGCAGGAACGGCTGGGGCAGCTCAAGGTCGGCATGCTGGCGGATTTCCTTGTCTGGAACTGCGGCCATCCGGCCGAGCTCAGCTACCTCATCGGCGTCGATCAGCTGGTGAGCCGTGTGGTCAACGGGGAGGAGACCCTTCATGGATAAGTTCAACGGGATCGACATGTCGGTCTGGCAGGGGCGTCAGGATCCCGAAGACGGTGAGTTGGCCCTGCGCTGGCACGATAGGGTGCAACCCTGGCAGGGGAATCGCGAACCCGGCGTGGTGCTGCTCGGCTTTGCCTGTGACGAAGGGGTCCGCCGCAACAAGGGACGAGTAGGCGCGGCCGGTGCACCGCTGGCGCTGCGCAAGCTGCTGGCCAACACGGCCTGGCACCTGGGCGCCCCCGTCTATGACGGCGGGGATCTGGCCTGTGAGGACGGCGATCTCGATGCCGCCCACGGGCGCTTGGCCGAGCGGGTCGCGAGTGCGCTGGATCAGGGACACTTCCCCCTGGTGCTGGGAGGCGGCCACGAGGTGGCGTTTGGCAGCTGGAGCGGCCTGAACCGTCATCTTGGCGGCGAAGGACGGGTCGGGATCATCAATTTCGACGCCCACTTCGATCTGCGCATGAAACAGGAGCAGGCGAGCTCGGGCACCCCCTTCTTCCAGATTGCCGAGCAGTGTGCTGCCCAGGGCACCCCCTTTCACTATGCCTGTCTCGGGGTGGCCGAAACCGCCAATACCGCGGCGCTCTTTGCCCGCGCCGAGGCGCTGGGAGTCTGGCACGTGCTGGACGAGGCGATGACGCCGACCGAACTGCCAGCCTTGCTAGGCGGGCTGGATGCCTTTATCGCCCGTTGCGACCACCTCTATCTCACCATCGATCTCGACGTGCTGCCGGCGGCGGTGATGCCGGGAGTCAGCGCTCCCGCCGCTCGCGGCGTGGAGCTGGCGGTCATCGAACCGCTTATCGCCCATATCCGGGCCAGCGGCAAGCTCAGGCTCGCCGATCTGGCCGAGTACAACCCGAACCTGGATCAGGACAACCGCAGTGCCCGCGTGGCCGCGCGCCTGGTTCACCAGTTGACCAAGTAGTGGCGCACCGCGCCGCCTGATTGCATCGCTAAACAAGGAGTGTCTATGTCTGTACAACACCAGGATCCCCGCCACGATCCGAGCCGCGTGATCCGTGCTCCCCACGGCACCCAGCTGACCGCCAAGAGCTGGCTCACCGAAGCGCCACTGCGGATGCTGATGAACAACCTGGATCCGGATGTTGCCGAGCATCCCCAGTCCCTGGTGGTGTACGGCGGCATCGGCCGCGCCGCTCGCAACTGGGCCTGCTATGACAAGATCGTCGAGGTGCTGACCCGGCTCGAGGACGATCAGACCCTGCTGGTGCAATCCGGCAAGCCGGTCGGGGTGTTCCAGACCCACAAGGATGCGCCGCGGGTGCTCATCGCCAACTCCAACCTGGTGCCCCACTGGGCCAACTGGGAGCACTTCAACGAGCTCGATAAAAAGGGTTTGATGATGTACGGCCAGATGACCGCCGGCTCCTGGATCTACATCGGCACCCAGGGGATAGTGCAGGGCACCTACGAGACCTTCTTCGCGGTGGCCAACCAGCACTTCAACGGCGAACCCAAAGGGCGCTGGATCCTGACCGGGGGCCTGGGTGGCATGGGCGGTGCCCAGCCTCTGGCCGCCACCATGGCCGGTTTCTCCATGATCGCCGTGGAGTGCGACGAGACCCGTATCGATTTCCGTCTGCGTACCCGCTACGTCGACAAGAAGGCCCACAGCCTGGATGAGGCGCTGGCCATGGTCGAGGAGGCCAAACGCAGCGGTACCGCCGTCTCCGTCGGCCTGCTCGGCAACGCCGCCGACGTCTTCGCCGAGCTGGTGGCTCGCGGCATCACGCCGGACGTGGTGACCGACCAGACCTCCGCCCATGACCCGGTACACGGCTACCTGCCCCAGGGCTGGAGCGTGGCCCAATGGCGCGATCTGCAAAAGAGCGCACCGGACGAGGTCAACGTGGCGGCTCGCCGCTCCATGGCCCGTCAGGTCGAAGCCATGCTGACCCTGCAATCCCGCGGCGCCGCCACGCTCGATTACGGCAACAACATCCGCCAGATGGCGCTGGAAGAGGGGGTCAAGAATGCCTTCGACTTCCCGGGCTTCGTGCCGGCCTACATCCGCCCGCTGTTCTGCGAGGGCATTGGCCCGTTCCGCTGGGTGGCGCTCTCCGGCGACCCGGAAGACATCTACAAGACAGATCAGAAAGTGAAAGAGCTGATCCCAGACGATCCCCACCTGCACAACTGGCTCGACATGGCCCGCGAGCGCATCGCCTTCCAGGGCCTGCCGGCGCGGATCTGCTGGGTCGGTGTCAAGGATCGGGTGCGCCTGGGCCTGGCCTTCAACGAGATGGTGAAGAATGGCGAGCTGAAGGCACCGGTCGTCATCGGCCGTGACCACCTTGACTCCGGCTCGGTGGCGAGCCCGAACCGCGAGACCGAGTCGATGATGGATGGCTCCGACGCCGTTTCCGACTGGCCGCTGCTCAACGCCCTGCTCAACACCGCCGGCGGCGCGACCTGGGTCTCCCTGCACCACGGTGGCGGTGTGGGCATGGGCTTCTCCCAGCACTCCGGCGTGGTGATCGTCTGTGACGGCACCGATGATGCCGCCAAGCGGGTCGGCCGCGTGCTGCGCAACGACCCGGCCACCGGGGTGATGCGTCACGCCGACGCCGGCTACGAGATTGCCATCAACTGTGCCGTTGATGCGAAATTGGATCTGCCGATGATCGACGCCACCGGCAAAGGGGTGAAATAAGATGTTCGAACTCAATCTGCAACCGGGCAAACTCTGCCTCGCCACCCTGCGCCGTGTCAGCCGCGAGCCGGTACACGTCAGCCTGGATCCGGCTGCCCTGGCGGGGATCCACGCCTCCGCCGCCGTGGTCACCAAGGTGATCGAGCAAAACCGGGTGGTGTACGGCATCAACACCGGCTTTGGCCTGCTGGCCAACACCCGCATTCCGGTGGAGCAGCTGGACGAGCTGCAGCGTTCCATCGTGCTCTCCCATGCGGCAGGGATTGGCGAGTACATGGATGACGCCACCGTACGGTTGATGATGGTGCTCAAGGTCAACTCGCTCGCCCGTGGCTTCTCCGGCATCCGGCTGACGGTGCTCGAGGCCCTGATGACCCTTATCAACGCCGAGGTCTACCCCGTGGTGCCGAAGAAGGGCTCCGTCGGCGCTTCCGGCGATCTGGCGCCCCTGGCCCATATGAGCTGCCTGCTGATCGGTGAAGGCAAGGCCCGTCACAAGGGTGAGCTGATCGACGCCGCCACTGCCCTGAAGATTGCCGGGCTGGAGCCCATCGCCCTGGCGCCGAAAGAGGGGCTGGCCCTGCTCAACGGCACCCAGGCGAGCACCGCCTTCGCGCTGGAAGGGCTGTTCCATGCCGAGGATCTCTACGCCGGCGCCATCACCATCGGTGCAATGAGCGTTGAAGCGGCGCTGGGCAGCCGCCGGCCGTTCGATGCCCGCATCCATGAGGTGCGCGGTCAGCGCGGCCAGATCGATGCGGCCGCCTGCTACCGCCACTTGCTGGTGGACGGCAGCGAGATCGGCATGTCCCACCACAACTGCGAGAAGGTGCAGGATCCTTACTCCCTGCGCTGCCAGCCCCAGGTGATGGGTGCCTGCCTGACCCAGATCCGTCAGGCCGCCGAGGTGCTGGTGTGCGAGGCGAACGCGGTCTCCGACAACCCCCTGGTGTTTGCCGAGGATGAGGAGATCATCTCCGGCGGCAACTTCCACGCAGAACCCGTGGCCTTTGCCGCCGACAACCTGGCCCTGGCCATCGCCGAGATCGGGTCGCTGTCCGAGCGGCGCATGGCGCTGCTCATCGACTCGCGCATGTCCGGCCTGCCGGCCTTCCTAGTGAACAACGGCGGGGTGAACTCCGGTTTCATGATCGCCCAGGTTACTTCGGCGGCCCTGGCCTCCGAGAACAAGACCCTGGCCCACCCGGCCTCGGTGGACAGCCTGCCCACCTCGGCCAACCAGGAGGACCACGTCTCCATGGCCACCTTCGCCGGTCGCCGGCTGGCGGACATGGCCGAGAACACCCGTGGCATCCTGGCGGTGGAACTGCTGGCAGCGGCCCAGGGGCTCGACTTCCGCGCACCCCTGCGCTCCACCGAGCTCATCGAGCTGGCCAAGGGCCGTCTGCGGGAAGAGGTCAGCTTCTATGACAAGGACAGGTACTTTGCACCGGACATCGAGGCGGCCGCCGCCTTGCTGGGCCGTGCCAGCTACAACGACCTGATCCCGGCCGGGACTCTGCCCAGCCTCTGAGACCCAGAGTCTGAGCAACCATAAATAAGACCGCCCATGGGGCGGTCTTTTCATTTCCGTCTCCCGCGCCTCGCGTCGGGGCCATCGGAAGCGCGCTGCGCAGAGTGGCAGCAGGCAGGTGGTGGCGGCCTTATCCGTGTTCAAACATCCGGAACAGATAAACCACGAACAGCACTGGGGTGAGTGCTGGCAGCCTTATCCGTGTTCAAACATCAGGAACAGGTAAACGACAAACAGCACAAGATGGGTGGCGCCGTGCAGGGCGTGGGTGCGGCCGCTGCTGAAGGTCACTTTACAGACCATGAGGGTGGTGATGAGCAGCACCATGTCGGCAGGGGAGAGGCCCAGGCGCACTTCCTGCCCCATCAGGGAGCCGATGAAAAGTACGGAGGGTACCGTGAGGGCGATGGTGGCCAGCACGGAGCCGAAGTAGAGATTCATGGCCCGCTGCAACTGGTTGTTGAAGGCCGCCTTGATGGCGCCGACCGCTTCGGGGGCCAGTACGATACAGGCGACGATGAAACCACCCAGCGCCATCGGGGCTTCCATCACGTGCACCCCGTAGTTGATGGGGATGGCCAGGGTCTTGGCCAGCAGGATCACCACCACCAGGTAGGCGAGCAGCAAGAGGGTGTGATAGACGTTGCTCTGCAGCGGGCCGTGGTGATCCTCGAGATCCTCGTGATCGCTGTCGACGAAGAAGTGGCTGTGGCTGCGGGTCTGGATCAGCAGGAAGACACCATAGAGCAGGATGGAGATGATGATCAGCATCCATGACATGGCCTTGGAGAGGCTGCCCAGGGTGCCGCCCTGGGTGAAGTTCGGCAGGACCAGACAGAGCAGTGCCAGGGGAATGATGGCAACCAGATAGGATTTGACCCCGTCCAGATTGAAGTTCTGGGTGTGATAGCGCCAGCCGCCAAACAGCAGGGTGAAGCCCACCAGACCGTTGGTGACCAGCATCACCACCGCGAACATGGTGTCACGGGCCATGGTGGGATTGGGATCGCCGGTCAGCATGACGGAGGAGATCATCACCACTTCCAGGGAGATGACCGAGAGGGTCAGGATCAGGGTACCGAAGGGTTCCCCGAGCTTGATGGCGAGGGCGTCAGAGTGACGCACGACGGAGAAGATGGCCCAGGTCACGATGGCAAGCAGGGCCAGCGACACCGGCAGGTAGACCGCAAGGGGGGTTGTCTCTGCCAGCAGGTCGCTCCCCAGGGTTTTGAAGAAGAGCAGGGTCAGCAGACCGGCAGGCAGAGCAATCTCTTGTCGGATAAAAGACTTCATAGGCAGTGGTTCTCATCTCGGGGCGGCCTCGGCCGACGGGGTATGGAGCGACTTGGTGCACCCAAGGTGCACAGACCCATGATAAGGGGAGATGCTCCTCATGCGGAGCATCATTTTGTTGCAAAGGGTGAGAGGCGGGGCAGGTACCGCCTCAGTGCGGGTCGGAGGGGCTGGTTGTCTCGCCCTCTTGCCATGCCATCAGCCAGAGCTTCAGTTTGCTCAGTGGCATGGGCTTGGCATAGACGTAGCCCTGGATCAGGTGGACTCCGTGGCGATGCAGGTATTCCACCTGCTCCTGGGTTTCGACCCCTTCGGCGATCATCTCCATGCCCGATTTGAGGCCGAAGGCGATGGTGGCATCCAGCACGCTGCGCTTGAGGTCGTCCGTGCCTATGGTATCCACGAACATCTTGTCGATCTTGATCTGGCGAATGCCGAGCCGTTGCAGGTAGGCAAAGCCGCCATAACCGGTGCCGAAGTCATCCAGCTTGAAGTGATAGCCCCTCTCCTGCAGAGCGGCGATCTCCGCCATGGCCCCCTGGATGTGCTTGATGGGATCCCGCTCGGTGAGTTCGAAGGTGAGGCGGGCCGGCGAGGGCCAGCCATGGCGCTGCAACTGGGTGCGCAGACGAGGCTGCTCGATATGGCCCGCCACCAGATTGACACTGACCCACTGATGCGGGGCCAGGACGGGAAGATCCGCCAGGATGCGCTCCAGCAGTTGGTCCGTCATCGGCAGGATCAGCCCCTGCTCCTCCGCATAGGCGATGAAGGTGCCTGGCGACACCAGATCCCGTCCTCGCTGCCAGCGCAGCAAGGCCTCGAATCCCACTACCCTTCGGTTTCTGCTGTCCACTATGGGCTGATAGAAGGGGATGAACTCCCGCCGAGCCAGCCCTCTTTGCAGCAATCCTTTGAGGGATCGCCGGTAGTTTCTAAGGCCCCAGTAGAGGGCCGCCAGCAGCGCCCCCAGCGCCCCGGCCGACCAGAGGCCATAGCGGTGTATCTGTGAGCGGGCGTAGCGTTTCAGTGCCTCGCCAGCCCAGAGGGTCTGTTCCACCTGATGCTGGGGATCGAAACTGAGCAGCCGCATCGGGTTTGTCTCTTCTCGAATGTGTTTGTTGCCACGGGGGAAAAAGAGCCCGAACTGGGCCGGGTGCTTATGGTTGAACTCCAGATAGAAACAGTCGTTGCAGGGGGGGCGCAGCAGCTCATGGCTCCAGCTGCTGTCGAGCACCCAATAGGCCAGATTGCCGTTGCGTCTCGCATAGACCAGGGTTTCGCGTTCGGTATCGAACATGGGGGCCGTGCTGGAAATATGAAAGTCGGGGGAGACCGGTATGCCGGCGTCGGCAAGCTGGGGCAGGGCTGGGCCCAGGGTGGAGCAGCCGCTCCCGTTGGCAAGCTGCAGGCCGGCCAGGCGAATATGGCGGTTGTAATACTGGGGTGAGCGCAGCAGCGCCATGTCTGTGGGGCCGCAATCGAAGGCAAAGTGGGCGAGTTGGGCGGGGACATCGTGATCCAGGAGCAGGTTGCGCTCCTGCTGGTAGTCGAGCAGAGCCCTTTCCTTTGTCTGCAACAGGTGGTGAGCCAGTTTGTCGCTCAACAGGGGGGTGAGCAACAGCATCAACAGCGGGGGCACACAGAAGAGGGCCAGAGGAATCCATAGCGGAGATCGTGCTGACATGGTGAGCATCCTTCTTCCCTGAAATGAAACAACCCGATTGAGACTCAAGCATCATAGCATTAGCTGCATCGATTTGAGCCAAGTTGGTCACACTTGGAACAAAAACGATAATTAATTGATAAATAAAGGATATGGCTACACACCTGAACAAGATTCAATCGCTGACCTGTCATAAATGACAATTGTCCAGCTTATCTGAAGTGGCTAAAGTAGCGGTGCGGTTTGACTCACCGTGTGTTCAATACTCCTGTATCTATTTTTGTCAGTAGCACAGAGTGTTAGTTTTGATATGAGTGTTTCTTTTGGTCCCCGTTGTGGGACCATTTTTCTGTCCGCTCCTCAGCCTGTGTCCCCTCGCTCTCTCCCTTGATGCCTCTCTCTTTTGCGACCTGCACTACGGCGCCGCATGACGCAGCCGCCCGCTTATTTGCAGAAGCGGGATCTTCATCCATAGGCGGCGTTTGGTCTGGGCTGATACCATGATGCCCTATGGATGCTGTCGGCTACGGAAAGGCACATGAAACTGACCACTCAACTCGTCTCTTTTATTACGCTGTGCGTGATCTCGGCCATGGCCATGGTGATGCTCGGCGGGGTCTTCAGTTTCCGCCAGATGGGAATGGAGCTGCAGCAGAACCGGGTCGACTCCCTGGTGGAGATCATCGACAAGCAGCTCGGGGTGACCGATGACCAGCAAGCCCTTGCCCGCTGGCTGCCCTCCCTGTTGCGGGCCTCCCATGTGGTGGAGCTGGAGATCCGTCAGGACAAGCAGCGGGTCTACTGGTTTCGCGATGTGCAGCAGCAGACGGACGAGAGCCTGCTGATCGCCTACAGCGAGGCGATCCCCAATCAGGCCGGGATGCGGGCCGACTTCAAGCTGGACAGGCCGTTCAAGGAGTTCGAGTACTCCATGAAGGCGATGTTCGGCATCTCTCTGGGTATCTTCATCGTGGTGTTCGGGCTCTGGTACTCCATCCGCTGGCTGCGTCTGCAGTTGCGCGGTGCCGAGCTGCTGGCGGAGCGTGCCCAGCTGATCCTGGATGGCAAGCTGACCAAGCTGGCCCATGACCCTGCCGAAGAGTGGCCTGTTTCGGCCAGTCAGGCCCTCACCCATCTGCTGACCGAGCTGGCCGACGCCCGCAAGGAGCGCAGCCGCTTCGACAACTTCATCCGCAGCAACGCCTTCGTTGACAAGACAACGGGCATCGGCAACCGCCTCTTCTTCGACAACCGGCTGGAGAGCGCCATCATGGAAGCAAGCGTGATCAGCGGCGGTGTGCTGCTGATCGAGCTGGCCGGTCTGGAGGAGCTGGATCCCGAGCTGAGCGGGCGCCCGAGCCAGGAACTCCTGATGGAGGCGAGCGCCACCATCGCCGCCTTCGTGCGAAAGCACAGCGGAGCCCTGCAGGCGCGCTATGCCGGTCAGGTCTTTGCCGTGCTGCTGCCTAACATGTCAGAGAGCGAGATGGTGGACGGTGCCAGCCAGTTGCTCAAGAGTCTGCAGCGGCTGCACTGGCCCGAAGCGGTCAATGCCGACACCGCCGTCTATCTCGGTGCGGTCTGCTACCAGGCACAGGATTCCCTGCTCAAGGTGCAGGAAGAGGCAGAGCTGGCGCTCAAGAGCGCACGCCTGCAAGGACACAGCGGCTGGTTCCTGTTCGAGAAATCCCTCAACGAGGAGGCGAGCAGCAAGGGAACGGTGCGCTGGCGCACCCTGATCAGCCGTCGCATCGAGGAGCAGGGCATCGACTTCTACGTCCAGCCTGTGCAGCAGGAGCGGGATCAGGTGGTGTTGCAGCAGGAGCTGCTCATCCGCCTTCACGACGAGCAGGGCCGGGAGCTGCAGGCGGGGGTCTTCATGCCCATGGCGGAGAAGGCCGGTCTGCTGCTGCCGCTGGACAGACTGGTGGTGGCCCGAGCCTTGCGACTGCTGCGCCAGCGACCGGCATCGAGCTGCCCTATCAGCCTCTCTCTGTGCGCCCAGAACCTGCTCACCCGCGAGTTCCAGCGCGAGCTCTTCTTCGAGCTGTTCCAGTTGCCGCGCAGTACCAACGAGGGGTTGATCCTGCAGTTGTCGGAGTCCCAGGTGACCCGCCACTACGAAGCCCTCAAGCGGCCGCTTCGGGCGATGCGCATGCTGGGGTGCAGGCTGGCCATCGATCATGCGGGCCAGGACGTGGTGAGCACCCAGTACATCAAGGAGTTCGAGATCCACTTCCTCAAGCTGCACCCCAGCCTGGTGCGGGAGATCCACCTGCGCCAGGTCAACCAGATGGCGGTACGCAGTCTGGTGGGGGGCTGTGCCAATACCCAGACCCGGGTCATCGCTGTGGGGGTGGAGAGTGGCGATGAGTGGAAGATGTTGCGACACCTGGGCGTGCATGCCGGTCAAGGTCCCTGGTTTGCCGACCCCGAGCCCCTCAACCTGCCTGACTAGCGCCCCGGCCGGGGTGACAGGCGGCCCTGCTCCTGCAGGCCCGCCAGCCCCTGCAAGCCACCGGTGTGGATGAAGATGATCTTGCTGCCGCGCGCAATGCGGCCTGCCGCCAGTTCGCGAAACAGCCCCCACATCGCCTTGCCACTGTAGATGGGTTCCAGCGGCAAGCCGGTTTCGGCACTGAATGCCTGCACCCATTGCCAGAGTGCCGGACTGAACCTGGCATAGCCGCCGTCGTGGTGATCCAGCGCGATGCGCCAGCCCGGGATGGTGGCCGCCGCCGGATGCAACCGGCATACCTCGCCGGTGATGAAGTCGGCCCCCTTGAGCACCGTGATGGCCAGGATCTGCTCCTGCGCCCGCTTGCCCGCGATGAGCCCCGCCAGGGTGCCGCCGCTGGCGCAGGGCAGCACCCAGAGATCCGGCGAGAAGGGCACCTCGTCGACCAGCTCGGCCACCCCGGGGATGGCCAGCGGGCTGCTGCCTCCTTCCGGTACCAGCAGGGTGTCGTCATCCTCGAACCGGGCAAGCCATTCGGGATCCTGGCGCCGGCGATAGTCCTGGCGGTCGACAAAAACGAGATCCATGCCCCAGCCTTTGGCCGCTTTCAGGGTGGGATTGCTGACGGTATCCCCTTCACCGCGTATGATGCCCGTGGTGCGCAGTCCCAGTCTGAGTCCTGCTGCGGCCAGGGCGTGGATGTGATTGGAGTAGGCGCCGCCAAAGGAGAGGATGTGGCCCTTGCCCAGCATCTGTGCCTGTTGCAGATGGTATTTGAGCTTTCGCCACTTGTTGCCGGAGAGGGTCGGGTGGATCAGATCGTCCCGCTTGCACCAGAGCGTGACGTCATGGGCTGCCAGCAGAGGATGCCGGATCCGGTGCAGGGGGGAGGGGAGCTGAAGGGGGGCCATGGGATCGTCTCCCGTGGGTGCCAGCGTGGTCGTCGATGCGTCGTTTGTCATAAAGTTGGAGGCTAATAGCCTGTTTATGTTAAGGTTTAGTCCGTTTTACGCGGCCAGGTGAAGATCCAGATGAAGTCACTGTTCAGACGTTCTCCCTCCAGCCATCAGGTCGGGATCCTGCTGGCCAGCGATCGCATTCTGCTGGCCTGCGTGGACCCCGTTCCCGTGTTTGCCAGCCAGCCTGTCAACGGCCCCCACGACTGGTCCAAGGCCCTGGCCGAGCTGTTTTCCCGGCACGGTCTGGCCAAGTCTAAGGTGCGGGTGGCCCTCGCGGCCAGCCTTTATCAGCAGATCCAGATCGACAAGCCTGCCGTCCCCGATGCCGAGATGGCGGGGGCCCTGCCCTGGGCCATCAAGGATTTCGTCAACGAGCCGGTGTTGCAGCTCGCCATGGATTATGTGGACCTGCCGACTCCCCCTGCCGGGCGTCCGCGCATCAATGTTGTCTGCATGCCCAAGAGCCGGGTGCAGCAGGTGGCGGATGCGGTCAACGGCGCGGCGACCCTGGAGGCCATCGTCAGTGACGAGCTGGCCATGACGGCCCTCTACGAGGCGGACCAGATGGTGCGCATGCTGCTCTGGCAACCCCGGGGGCAGGAGCTGCAACTGCTGGTCTTCCATCGGGGCGGACTCTGTTTCTCCCGCCAGTTGCGCGGATTTGCGAGCCTCACCGGCAGCCATGAGCCAGATGCCGACCAGCTCGACGCGCTGGCGCTGGAGATCCAGCGATCCATCGATTATCTGGCTGGCCATCTCAAGCTGCCCGAGCCCGGCCAGTTGCAACTGGCCATCGCCTCCTCCGCCATGGGGGTACTGGTGCGTCATCTGGAACAGACGTTCGGTTTCCCGGTGTCGGCCATGGCAAACAAGGCGGTACTGGCAGGAGTCGAATACCTCAGTGCCTATGGCGCGGCCCTGGGCAGGAGCGACTGATGAAACACCAAATCAACCTCTATGGCGCCGAATTCCGGCCAAGACGCCTGTGGGCCAGCCTGCCCCAGATGGCGTTGGTCTGGGGCGGCGTCCTGGTGCTGCTGCTGGGGGCCACCCTCTTCTATGGCTGGCAACAGCAGGGCCTCGATCGTGAATTGGCTGGCGTGCGGGCACAGCTCGACGTGCAGCGCGGCGAGGCCAGGCGTCTCGATGCGGAGCTGGCGCGCCATCTGGCGAATGCAGACTTGCAGCGGCAACTGGCCGACAAGCGGGAAGAGCTGGGGGCCAAACAGGCGCTGATGCAGCAGCTTGGCCACCTCTCCCTGCAAAAATCCCAGGGCTATGCGGGGGTGATGGCGGACCTTGCCCGCCTGCGGGATCCCCGCCTCTCCCTGCAACGGATCGAAATAAGCGACGGGCGCATCAACCTCGCGGGCGTGGCCGAACGCAGTCAGGACGTGCCCGCCTGGGTGAACCGCTTCAAACAGACCCCCTCCCTGGCGGGCAAGCAGTTTGGCGAGCTCACCCTGAGTCGGGACAAGGAGGGCCAGCTTGCCTTCCAGCTCAGTGGCATAGCGCGGGAGACTCCCTGATGGACATGAAGGCACAATGGCAGGGATGGGCGCAGCAGATCGCAGCCCTCAGCCTGCGTGAGCGGATCCTCATTCTGTTGACCGGGGTTGTGCTGCTCGGGGCCATGGGCATCTATGGCTGGCTGGATGACGCCGACACCCGGCTGGGCCAGGATCGGCAGGCCCTGGCTGCGGCGCAGCGGGATCTGGAGATCCTGACCCTGGAAAACCAGGGCAAGCAGGCCAGGCTGGGGCGGGATCCCGATGCCCAGGTGCGCGAGCAGCTCGCCGGCGTCGAGACGTCTCTGCGCCAGATGGATGCCGAGCTGCTGGCTCAGACGGTGGATCTGATCCCCGCCCACGAAATGCCCGCGGTGCTGGAAGCCCTGTTGTCCCGCTCCGCCAACCTGCATATGCTGGCGCTCACCTCCCTCAAGCCCGAGCCGCTGATGGCCGGGGAGCAGAAGGTGAACCTGTTCAGGCACGGCATCCGGCTTCAGCTGGAGGGCGGCTATTTCGATGTCTACCAGTACCTGAAAGCGCTCGAAGCCCTGCCTCGGCACTTCTACTGGAAGGGCTTTGACTACCGGGTGGTCGAGCATCCCAAGGCGGCGGTAGCGATGGAGATCTACACCCTCAGCACCAGCAAGGAGTTCATCCGTGGTTAAGCGGCATGTCGGCGGGACGGGAGCCCGCATTTTTGCCTTCCCATCCTGGCGCTGGCTGGCCTTGTGGGGGAGCCTGCTCGCGCTGCAGGCCCAGGCCGAGGTGCTGCAGGATCCCACCATGCCCCTAGCGGGATCCGGCTCTGCGGCGAGTGTCGCCAAGGAGGCCGGTCTGCCCAGGTTGCAGAGCGTCATCCTGGGGAGCGGGCCCGCCCTGGCGGTGCTCGACGGTCAAAGCTACCGGGTCGGCCAGCAGGTCAACGGATTCCGGCTGGTGGGGATCAGCGCCGACAGCGTGGTGCTGGAAAAAGCGGGCAAACGCCAGACACTGACCCTGTTTGGCAGCAAGATCCGGATGTGAAGTGGGTGTCGCACGGGATGGTGCGGGCCAGGTTTGTCGAGTTTCATAGCGAGTCAGGTGCACGAATAACATGAAAAAACACCATTTTTGTCTGCTTCCCCTCGCGCTGGCGGTGGCGGGTTGCACTACCTATCGCCACCCCGAGCCGGTACAGGCCAAAGATGCACTCAAGCAGGCGATGAGCGAGCAGAGCCCGACCGCCCCCCTGACTTCCCTGCCGCCCTCGGTGCAGAGCGAGCTGTTGCAGCTCAATCGTCCCCAGCAGCCGATGACCATTCCCGAGAAGCGGATGCGCATCGCGGCCCATGACGTGGATGCGGTGGAGTTCTTCGGCTCCCTGTTCAAGGGCTCCCGCTACAGCGTGGCGGTCCATCCCGGTGTGGCGGGCGTCATTTCGGTAGAGCTCAAGGACGTGACCCTGCAGGAGGCGCTGGCGACCGTCGGCGACATGTACGGCTTCGATGTGCAACGCAAGGGCAACGTGTTCCACGTCTATCCCGCCGGTCTGCGTACCGAGACCATTCCGGTCAACTACCTGATGATGGCCCGGCGCGGTCTCTCCCGTACCTCGGTGAGCACAGGCGGGGTGACGGCCAACGACAACAACAATGGCAACAACAACAACTTCGACAACGGCCTGAACAACAGTGGCAACAACAACAGCCAGGGCAACACCGCCAGCGGTGACAACAACACCAACAGCAACGGTACCCGCATCGAGACGGACAGCAACAACGACTACTGGACCGATCTGCGGGATGCCCTGCAGACCCTGATCGGCACAGGGGAAGGGCGGGCCGTCATCACCAGTCCCCAGGCGGGCCTGGTCACGGTGCGTGCCTATCCCAAGGAGCTCAAGGCGGTGCGCGAGTTCCTGGACCAGTCCGGCGAACACCTCAAGCGCCAGGTGGTGCTGGAGGCGCGGATCCTGGAAGTGTCCCTCAACGAGGGTTACGAGCAGGGGGTGGACTGGAGCGGCCTCTCCGCGAGTTGGGACGGCGGCAAGGGCATCACGGGGGGCGGCTCCCTCATGGACAGCCCCATCGCTTCGACCCCCAACCAGATCTTCCGGGCTCTGGGGGGCGGCGCCGGTTTCACCATCTCCGATGGCAACTTCAACGTCGCGGTCAGCCTGCTCAAGACCCAGGGGGACGTGAACACCCTCTCCAGCCCGCGCGTGACGGCCACCAACAACCAGAAAGCGGTGATCAAGGTGGGGACGGACGAATACTTCGTCACCAACGCCTCTACCACAACCACCACCTCGGGGACTTCGGCCCCCATCGTCACCCCGAACGTGGAGCTGACCCCCTTCTTCTCGGGGATAGCCCTGGACGTGACGCCCCAGATCGACGAGCAGGGCAAGGTATTGCTGCATATCCACCCCTCCGTCATCGACACCGAGGAGCAGAGCAAGACCATCAGCGTCGGCACCGCCGATCCCCTGGTGTTGCCGCTGGCCAAGAGCTCCATCCGCGAGTCCGATACAGTGGTGCAGGCCAACAATGGGGACATCATCGTCATCGGTGGTCTGATGAAGACCGACAGGCAGGAGATTGTCAGCAAGGTGCCCCTGCTGGGTGACATCCCCTGGGTCGGCGAGGCCTTCACCAACCGCCGGGAGAGCAACCGCAAGGTGGAGCTGGTGATCCTGCTCAAGCCCACCGTGGTGGAAAAAAACACCTGGCAGAAAGAGCTGCAACGCTCCTCCGAGCTGCTCGACAAATGGTATCCCCCCAAGGGCTGATCCGGGATGACGCGCCTGTTGAGCACTCCCTCTCCCATGTGGCGGCGCCTCCCGGCTGCCGCCACTCTGCCCTGCCTGACTGCGGTGGCGCCATGTCGCTGATCCGGGGCTGTCTGCGGCTGCGTGCCCGGGACTCTGGCCGGGAGGATGCATGTATCTGAGTCACTTCGGACTGCGGGAGGCCCCCTTCGGCCTGACCCCGAACACCGGTTTCTATTACGGCCTGCCCCCCCACGAGGAGGCCATGCAGGTGCTCAACTGGGCGCTCTCCCAGGGGGAGGGGTTCATCAAGGTGACTGGCGAGGTCGGCACCGGCAAGACCCTGCTCTGTCGCAAACTGCTGAGCGAGCTCGGCTCCGAGGCCTGCCCGGTGCGCCTGGCCTGGCTGCCCAACCCCCATCTCACTCCGGGGGAGCTGCGCACGGCCCTGGCCCTGGAGCTGGGGTTGACGCTGGCGGGGGAGAGCGAGCTGGATCTCACGGATCGTATTCACCGCCATCTGATCTCCCTGCATCGGCAGGGGAGCCGGGTGGTGGTGCTGATCGACGAGGCGCAAGCCCTGCCGGACGAGACCCTGGAGGCAATCCGGCTGTTTGGCAACCTGGAAACCGAATCTAGCAAGCTGCTGCAAATCGTGTTGTTCGGCCAGCCCGAGCTGGATGCCAGGCTCGGGCAGCCCCGTCTTCGCCAGTTGCGCCAGCGCATCGGTTTTTCCTACCGCCTGCGGCCGCTGCGGCTCGACGAGACCCGGGCCTATCTGGAGTACCGGCTGCAGGTGTCCGGTTATCGCGGGGCCGCCCTGTTCGATGGCCGCGCCCTGCGCAGGCTGTGGCGCGCATCCCGCGGCATTCCCCGCCTCATCAACATACTGGCGCAGAAGTGCCTGATGCTGGCCTATGGTCGCGGTGTGCGGCGGATCGACAGCGCCCTGGTCCGGCTCGCCATCCGGGATACCGATGATGCCCGCCGTGGCCGTCTCACCCTCTGGTGGCCCCTGTTGTTGTTGCTGGGCACCGCCCTGGCGTATGGAGTCTGGTCATGAGCGTGATCAATCAGATGCTGAAAGATCTGGATAGGCGTCAGCAAGAGGCCGAGGGAGCCGCCGTCTATGTGGCGCCGGTGCGCCAGCAAGGCTGGTGGATGCTGGTGCTGACCCTGCTGTGTACCCTGGCCCTGGGGATCCTCGGCTGGCGCACCTGGATCTTCTGGCAGCAGAGCCAGCGAGCCTCCCTGCCAGCGGCGCAGGTCGAGGCCCCCCGCACCGCCCCTGCGGTGGCGCCATCCGCGCCCCTGGCGGTGGTGGCCACCACGCAGGCGGTCTCCTCCGCCGCGCCAGTGGCAAAGGTGCCCGCTGCCAGTGCCGAGTCGACCGCCGCGAGAGTGGCCCCCTCCGCAGCCGAGCAGGCTCCGGCCGATGAGGCCGTGCTCGCCGATGAGGGCAATCCGGAGGAAGCGCTGGGGGACGAGACGATCCCGAGCGACGAGGAGCTGCAGCCGGACCTCTATGCCGAGCTGGCCGCGGAGCAGAGCGCCGAAGAGGCGCCTGCACCCGCCGCGCCGCGCAAACCCGGGATCCTGAAGATCGAGACGGTGGAACTCTCCGACGCCGAGCTGGCCACCCTGGCCGAGCGCAAGGCGACCACGGCCATGGCCAAGGGACGGATGCAGGAGGCGCAGGATGGCTACTACGAAGTGCTGGCCCACGATCCCCACAACCAGGGGGCGCGGGAACAGCTGGCGGGCCTGCTCTATGGCGCCGGACGGCTGACCGAGGCCGCCCAGGTGCTGGAA
The DNA here is from genome assembly GCF_040908465.1 of Aeromonas sp. R10-1. Classification (NCBI taxonomy): domain Bacteria; kingdom Pseudomonadati; phylum Pseudomonadota; class Gammaproteobacteria; order Aeromonadales; family Aeromonadaceae; genus Aeromonas; species Aeromonas sp. R10-1. The sequence goes on along the minus strand of NZ_JBFODT010000017.1, from coordinate 348,338 downwards.
GAGGGGCTGAGGCTGGATCCCGCGCAGGCGGACCTGCGTCTGCTGCTGGCCCGTGTGGCCATCAGCGGAGGGGATCGGCAGAAGGCGCTGGATTGGCTCACCGGCTATCAGCCCGATATTGCCAGCAATCTGGATTATTACGCCACCTGGGCCGGCCTTGCCCAGGAGCTGGGGCAGCCTGTCCAGGCGTCCGAGATGTACGTCAGGCTGCTGCGCCAGCAGCCAGATCAGGGGCGCTGGTGGCTGGGACTGGGGGTGGCGGAGGATGGTCAGGGACACCGTCAGCGGGCACTGGATGCCTATCGCAATGCCCAGTTGCACGGCAATCTGGGGGAGGCCTCCACCCAATGGCTTGAACAACGAATTGGCCAACTGACCCATTGATTAAAGCGGCAGTTCGATGAGCCCATGCCATCGGACCAGGCAGCGGGCGTGAAGCAACAGAGATCGGAGCAACAATGGCACAACCCAGACTGAAAATGCGCCTAGGCGACCTGCTGGTACAGGAACAGATCATCTCGGATGATCAGCTGCAGCTCGCCCTGCAGCAGCAGCGCCAGACCGGCCGCAAGCTGGGGACCACCCTCATCGATCTCGGCTTCATCAGCGAGGTGCAACTGCTGACCTTCCTCGCCCGTCAGCTGGATGTGCCCTTCTTCGATCTCAACAACCTCACCATCGACGTCTCGGCCGTGGCGCTGTTGCCCGAGGTGCAGGCGCGCCGCTACCGGGCGCTGGCCGTCAACCTGAGCGACGACAAGGTCACCGTGGTGATGTCGGATCCGGCGGATCTGAGCGCCCTCGACGCCATCGCTGCCCTGCTCAGCCCGCGGGAGCTGGTGCTGGCCGTGGCCCGTGAAGGCCAGCTGCTGGAGTATTTCGACCGCCTCTATCGCCGCACCCGGGAGATAGAGAACTTCGCGGTGCAACTGCACGAAGAGCACCAGGAGACCGGCTTCGAGCTGGGGGCCGGCAGCCTCAATGCCGCAACCGACGAGGGGGAGGCGACGGTGGCCAAGCTGCTGCGCTCCCTGTTCGAGGACGCGGTACAGGTGGGTGCCTCCGACATCCATATCGAACCGGACGAGAAGGTGCTGCGCATTCGCCAGCGTATCGACGGCGTGCTGCACGAGAACATCCTCAACGAGGTGCGCATCGCCCAGGCGCTGGTGCTGCGCCTCAAGCTGGTGGCCGGGCTCGACATCTCCGAGAAGCGTCTGCCCCAGGATGGCCGTTTCAACATGAAGGTGCGCGGCCGCGACGTGGATGTGCGGATGTCCACCATGCCGGTGCAGTATGGCGAGTCCGTGGTGATGCGGCTGCTGGATCAATCCTCCGGCATCTTGTCGCTCGCCGAGACCGGGATGCCGCCCGCCATCCTGACCCGCTTTCGTCGTCAGCTCAAACGTCCTCACGGCATGATCCTGGTGACGGGCCCGACCGGCAGCGGCAAGACCACGACGCTCTACGGTGCCCTCTCCGAGCTCAACCAGGCCAGCCACAAGATCATCACGGTGGAAGACCCGGTGGAGTACCGCCTGCCCCGCATCAGCCAGGTGCAGGTCAATCCCAAGATAGGGCTCACGTTCTCCCAGGTACTGCGCTCCACCCTGCGCCAGGATCCGGACATCCTGCTGGTGGGGGAGATGCGGGACAACGAGACGGTGGAGATCGGCCTGCGCGGCGCCATCACGGGTCACCTGGTGCTGACCACCTTGCATACCAACGACGCCGTGACCAGCGCTCTGCGTCTCATCGACATGGGGGCGCCCGGCTATCTGGTGGCGAGCGCCCTGCGGGCCGTGGTGGCCCAGCGCCTGGTGCGGCGGGTGTGTGAACACTGCGCCTGCGAGACGGCGCCGGACGAGGGGCAGGCCACCTGGCTCTCCGTGCTCTCCGGTGAAGCGCCGGGGCAGCATCGCTATCGCAAGGGGCGGGGCTGCCAGAGCTGCAACTTCACCGGCTATGCGGGCCGGATCGGGGTCTACGAGTTGCTGGAGCTGGATCAATCCATGATGGATGCCCTGCGCCGCAACGATGCCGAGGGGTTTGCCCGGGCGGCGCGGGCGCACGAGCACTACCGCCCCCTGGCCCTGACGGCGCTCGACTATGCCCGCGAGGGGATCACCTCGGTGGACGAGGTGCTTCGGCTGGCCGAGGACCTGGGGTAACGCATGAAGCATCTGGATCGTACTGAATCACTCTGCCGGGGTCGCCCATGAACCGTTTTGCCTACAAGGGGCGTGACAGCCAGGGCCAGGCCGTCAGCGGTGTGGTGGAAGCGGTGAGCGAACTGGCCGCCGCCGAGCAGCTGATGCGCCGCGGGGTGATGCCCACCGAGCTGAAGGCCGGCAAGGCCAGGTCTGCCAGCATCGACTGGTCGCTGCTGCTGGAAGGGAGCGTCAAGCTGGAGGAGCTGGTGGTCTTCAGCCGCCAGATGTATGCCCTGACCCGGGCAGGCATCCCCATCCTGCGCGCCATCGCGGGGCTGGAGGAGAGCGCCCACAGCAAGCCCCTCAAGCGGGCGCTTCACGCCCTGGGGGAGGATCTGGCCAACGGCCGGCCGCTGTCGAGCGCGATGCAGTCGCACCCGAAGGTGTTCAGCAGCCTCTTCGTGGCCATCATCCACGTGGGGGAGAACACGGGTCAGCTGGAGGAGGCCTTCCTGCAGCTCGCCAACTATTTCGATCTGGAGCTGGAGACCCGCAAGCGGATCAAGACCGCCATGCGCTACCCCACCTTCGTGCTGATTGCCATCGCCGTCGCCATGGTGATCCTCAACATCATGGTGATCCCTGTCTTTGCCGGGATGTTTGCCAAGTTCGGGGTGGAGCTGCCGCTGGCGACCCGGATCCTGCTGGCCACCTCCCACTTCTTCGTTCACTACTGGTGGCTGCTGCTCGCCATCCTGGTGGGCGCCGTCGTCGGCTGGCGACGCTGGGTCGCCACCACCAAAGGCAGGCTGACCTGGCACAGATGGCAGCTGCGGCTGCCCATCGTCGGCTCCATCATAGAGCGCTCCCTGCTTGCCCGTTTTGCCCGCAGCTTCTCCATGATGCTCAAGGCTGGCGTGCCGCTCAACACGGCGCTGACCCTGGTGGCCGATGCGGTGGACAACGCCTGGATGGCGGGGCAGATCCGCGACATGCGGGGCGGCATCGAGCGGGGGGAGAGCCTGCTGCGCACCGCCGGGGCCAGCGGCCTCTTCACCCCTCTGGTGATGCAGATGATCGCGGTGGGGGAGGAGACCGGCCAGGTGGACGAGCTGCTGCACGAAGCGGCCGAGTATTACGAGCGTGAGGTGGATTATGACCTCAAGAGCCTCACCGCCCGCATCGAACCCATCCTCATCGGCATAGTGGCGGTCATGGTACTGGTGCTGGCGCTGGGTATCTTCACTCCCATGTGGGACATGATGAGAGCGGTGCGCGGCCAGTGACAGGGTTTAGCATCTTCACTCCTCTTATGGCGGGACATGATGAGAGCGGTGCGCGGCCAGTGACAGGGTTCAGCATCTTCACTCCCCTGATGGTGGGACATGATGAGAGCGGTGCGCGGCCAGTAAGCAGTATCTTCACGGTCATCCGGATGCCGCCCGTGCCGGGCACAGAGAACAAGGTATAAAAGAGCATGAGCAGAGAGTCCGAGCAGGATGAGCACTGGCTGGGGGGATATCGGCGGGTCGTCGTCTTTATCCTGCTGGCAGTCATCGTCACGACCCTGGTCATGAGCTATCGCAATCACAGGGAAGAGGCGCTGGCCATCAGCGCCAGCCTGCTCGGTGAGCAGTTTGCACAGCGGGCCCAGCGCCTGCACGGACGCTGGCTCGACGAGCGGCGTCCGTCGGTGCTCCATGCCGAGGGCACAGCCTGGCAGTTCGATGAGCGGGGCTGGCCTCTGGCGGTGCTGCCGCGCCAGTCGCCATCGGCCGATTGCCGTCAGCTCTGGCTCGCCCTGCTGGGGCACGATGAGGGGCTCTCATCCTGGCAGGCCCTTGCCAGCGAAGGAGGCGACGGGTGTGAATTTGGCCAGGAAGGACACTGGCTGCACTACAGCTTCACCGATGGCCGGGTGGTGGCCCGCCCCTGATTGGGTGCTTCAAGTATTTCATTGACATGATTTTTTTCTATCCGCATGAAATAATGCGGACCATTACGGAGGCAGCATGGCAGCAAAGAGAGTGAGACCCGTTAGGGCGCTTGGCCGGATGGCCGGTTTTTCCCTGATTGAGCTGGTGATCGTCATCGTGATCCTGGGGATCCTGGCCGTCACCGCCTTGCCCCGTTTTCTCGATGTGACCGACGAGGCGAAGAAGGCGAGCGTGGAAGGGGTGTCCGGCGGTTTCGCCACCGGGGTGTCCCTGGTGCGGGCCCAGTGGGAGGCCGAAGGGCGTGCCAGGCAGGATGGGCTCAACACCGTGCTCTATGACGGCTCGCGTTTCTATCTGACCACGCCGACCGACAGCCAGGTCAGCAATGGCGAGCTCTCTCCCGGGTATCCCATGGACACGGCAGCAAGTGGCACGCCCGATGTGGATCCGGCCAGCCTGACGGCGGCCCGCTGCCTCAATATTTGGGAGGGGTTGTTGCAGAATCCTCCCAAGGCTACTGCCCGCTTTGACGAGGTGCGCGGTAGCGGCAATGACCTGAAGTTCTATGCCACGGTGAGCAACAATGGACTGGATTCGGTCTGCCGTTACTATCTGGTCAACAGCCTGAGCAAGGGAAGTGATGGACGTTATCAGGACCCGCAAGGGAGCACGGATGCGTTCATGAGTTTCAGTTATCGCCCGGCCTCCGGCCAGGTGACCACCCATATCAATTGATAAACCGAGGAAAGACGTAATGAAAAAGCAATCGGGCTTTACCCTGATCGAACTGGTCATCGTGATCATCATTCTGGGCATTCTGGCGGTCACCGCCGCACCCAAGTTCCTGAATCTACAGGATGATGCGCGCACTTCTACCCTGAAAGGCGTTGAGGGCTCCCTGAATTCTGCTGGCGCCATGGTGTACAGCAAAGCCGTCATTGCAGGTAAAGACGCTGCCGAATCCGAAACGCTGGACATAGGCAATGGTGTCAACGTGGGGATCGCGTTTGGTTACCCCAAGGCAACCCAGGATGATCTTTCCAAAGTGCTCGAGCTGAGCTCTGGTGACTGGAGCTATAAAACTTCCGGTGCAAGCAGCATTCTGATCTTCCCGGCCGCTATTTCTTCCTCCACCGCGACCGATTGCTTCGTCACTTATACCCAGGCTACTTCGGTATCCCTGCCGACCTCTGAAGTGACAGCCTGTAAGTAAGGTCAATTTCAATCAAGATGGAGAGAGGGTCTCTCTCCATCTTCCTCCCAAGGAGTGCTGTGTCATGGCGGCACGAAGTGATGGTTTCACCCTGATTGAACTGGTGATCGTGATCCTGTTGCTCGGGATTCTGGCCGCCTTTGCCGTGCCTAAATGGCTGGGCAAAGGCGGCTTTGAAACCCATACCCTGCGTGACGAGCTGGTGGCCCGGCTGCGGCTGGTGCAGACCATGAACATGCAGGAAGGGGACGCGCGCTGCACCCAGCTGGTGCTGGAGGCGGGGCGTTTTGGCCATCTGACCGGGGCGAGCTGTGCGCCTGCCCCCATTTCGGGCTGGAGTGGGAATGAGCAGCGTCGCGGGCGCCTGGTGCAGGCGTCCGGCAACCTGCAATTCTCCCCCCAGGGGACATTCCATTTCGACAAGCGCAGCGGCAGGCCCCTGTGGCCTGGCTGCATCAATGGCTGCAATCTGGTGGTGAGCAGCGGCCAGGAGAGTGCCCGGCTGCGCATCGAGCCGGAAGGCTATATCCATGCGATCCCCTAAGGCGCGCCGCGGCTTCACCCTGGTCGAGTTCGTGGTCGGCATCGTGCTGCTGGCCATCGCCCTGACCGGCATCCTGGGGCTGCTTATCAATCAGGCTCCCCAGGCGGTGGACCCGGTGCAGCAGGTACGTGCCGCCCAGCTCGCCCAGCGCATCCTCGGCGAGATGCTGGAGAAGTCTTTCGACGAGCATTCCGATCACAACGGCGGTCGTTTTCGCTGCGGCGAAACGGCCGGTGTGCCCGCCTTCACCTATCCCCCCTGCACGGCGAGCGCCGACTATGGTCCCGATGGTGGCGAGACCCGCCCCTACGGGTTCAACGACGTGGACGATTTCGACACGGCAGGCCGCTGGGTGGACGCCAGCTACTTTACCCAGGCCTCGGCCTCGGCCGCGAGCAGCGAGGAGGAGTATCGGCGTTACCAGGTGAAGATCGCGGTGGTGCCGGACACCCTCTTTGGCAGCGCGGGGGAGGGGGCCGAGTCCATCGGCAAGCGCATCACCCTGACCGTGCGCCTGCCGGACGGGAGCGAGCTGGTCTTCGGCCTCTATCGGGGGAACTACTGATGGGCAAGCCACATTCCCGTGATGCCGCGTGGGAACACCCATGTGCCAGACTCGCCTGTTACCGCGTTCGACCCGGGCGTGAGGGGGGCTTCACCCTGGTGGAGCTGGTGATGGTGATCCTGCTGCTCGGGGTGATGGCGACATTTTCCAGCCAGTTTATCGGCATCGGTACCCAGATCTACGGAGATGCCAGCCGCCGCGAGCAACTGATGAGCGATGCCCGTTTCGCCCTGGAGCGGCTCAATCGCGAGGTGCGCGACGCGGTCCCCGGTTCGGTGCGGGTCGAGGACGAAGGGGGCGGTGCCCAGGAGCAGGGGGCCTGTCTGCGGTTCTGGCCCATCGCCACCGCTGGCCGCTACCTGGAGACGGCGAGCAGCACAGTGCTTCGCATCGTCGAGCCAGTCACCATGCCGGCAAAGGAAGATACGGCCATCATCTATCCGCTGCCTGACACGACCTCTGGCAGTACCATCACGCTGGACAAGGGGTGTGTGCAGGGGCGTTGCACTGCCAGAGTGACCGAGGTAGGAACTCCCGTCTCCGGGGCCGTGCCGCTGACCCTGGCTGGTGCGCTCGCCAAGGACTCGCCGGGCCAGCGCATCTATTTTGCGAATCAGCAGGTGCTCTATTGCGTGAGAGGGGGCAACCTCTGGCGCATGGCCAGGCCCCTCGACGACACCCTGAGCAGCAGCGAGACCACCCGGTTGATGGCCGAGCATATCCGCCCCGCGCGCTATTACTTCTATCGGGAACCAGCCGCCTTCAACCAGAGCGAGGTGGGGCTGCGGCTGGAGTTCGAGCAGCGCGACGAGGGCGTCGTCTTCCACCACAAGCTGGAGACCCTCAATGTGCCCTGACACTCCCTCCATGGTGAGGTCCCAGCGGGGCAGCGCCATCCTGATCGCGCTCTTTGTCATCGTCATCATGGCCCTGCTGGCGGCGGCCATGGGGCGTTTCCTGGTGGACAGCAGCGAGAAGCATACGGTGGAGGTGCGCGGCGTGCGTGCCCTGATGGCGGCCCAGAGCGGTCTGGAAGTTGCACTGTACCGACTCTATCCCAATGGGGAGTGGCAGGGGCAGGCCAGCCGGTGCGTCCCCGTGGCGCTCGACTTCACCGAGCCCGGGCTTGCCGGGTGTCAGGCCAGCATCACCTGCAACAGGGTGACGGTGAGTGCGGCCGGCGGGACCCAAACTGGATACCGATTCAGCAGTGAAGGGCGCTGTGGCCAGCCCGATGCCGGCAGTGGCCCGAACCCCGATTTTGCCGTCAGCCGCACCCTGGTGGCGGAAGCCTTTGATGGAGCGACGCCATGAGCCCCCTGCCAAGGAGCCAGACCCCATGAAGTCCAGCCAGCCTCTTCGCGGCGCCCTGTTGTGGATCTTGCTGGGATCCACCTCGGTGCAGGCCGCCAGCCAGTGTACCGAAGCCTTCCTCTTCCCGGTGCAGAGCCACGCCTCCCCCGGCGTGCTGAGCATGAACAATGAAAGCAAGATCATCAGCACCACAGTGGGGGCCAGTTACCCCTTCCTGACCAAAAACATCCAGCCCAACGCCAACTGCAACAACGGTGGTTTCTGGAACAACGGCACCTGGGTCTCCAATTGCAACGTCAGCGGCGCCCTTGCCAGCCCGCTCAAGGATGTGACCTTCATCAGCGACCCCGACGCGTTTCCGGCCAACCCGGGGGGCTTCCCCTCCTACAGCGGGAAAAATGATCTCGCTTGCGACGGGGTCATCTCCCCTGCTGCCGGTGACTACAAGAACGCCTCGTGGGGGGGCAACAGCTGCGTGGCGACCCTGAAATCGGGCCAGACCTATCGCTTCGATACCTTGTCTATCAGCGAAGGGGCGATGATCAACCTCAACGGTGCGACCGTCTATGCCCAGAAGATGACCATCAAGAATGGTTACAACAGTGGCGTCACCGGGTCGGGAGACCTTCATGTGAACGATCTGACGGTGACTGGTCAGGGCAAGCTCAATGACGCCAGGGTCACCGTCTACAGCACCCTTGAGGTCTCGGGCAATGGCAATACCGGGACTGCCGTCTTCCAGCCGCACTACCTGGACAAGGTCACCATGGAGGTCTCTGCCAGTGGCCAGAGCGTGCTCATGGGGGCAGGGGACTGGTTTATCAAAAGCCTGGGGATGAAGAGCAACAGTGCCATGACCTTCCAGGGGCAGAGCTCCCTCGCCGTCTATGGGCTCAAGATGGAAAACGAGAGCCGGATCTCCGCCGCAGGGAGTCGCAGCGATCTGACGCTTCTGCTTCACCAGACCCTGGAGGTGAGCGGCAACGGTACCCTCAACGGGTATCTGCAGGCCAGCTACCTCAAGACGTTCAAACACCAGAGCACCTCCAACATCAATTTCTACTTCCGTGGCGGCAACCACTGGATAGACAAGATGGAGCTCGGCCAGAACGACAGGCTGATCTTTGACAGCGGCAGTGCCGCGAGGTTGTACATCAAGAGCGATCTGGCCCTGAGCGACCAGATGGAGGTCAATGCGGGGGGCAAGGCCAACGACCTGATGATGTATCACTTCGGCAAGGTCACCATGAGCGGCAATACCAAACTCAACGCCATTCTCTATGTGAACGCCGGGGATCTGGCCATGAGTGGCCAGGCCGTGCTGACCGGTGCCGTGTCGGCGGTGAACGTCTCCATGACCAACAACAGCCAGGTGATCCACGAGCCCTTCAACGGCGACTGGCCGGGCATGTGTGAAGACCCACTGACCTGTTTTAGCGACGACTTCTCCGCCAGTACCCTCAGCAGCAACTGGGTGGTGGCTCAACGCAATGGCAGCACCTTGCCCTCTTTGCAAAACGGTCGCCTGCGGCTGACCCAGAATACGACCAACCAGGCCACCTCTGCGACCTTCCAGCGCCTCTTCCCGGGGGCCAGCAATCTGGTGACTATCGAGTTCGATCAGTATGCCTACAAGACCTCCGGCTCGAGCGGGGCGGACGGGATGGCGGTGGTGCTCTCCGATGCGACGATCACGCCCCAGCCCGGCGCCTTCGGTGGCCCGCTGGGTTATGGCTTCAAGACCGGGATCAGCGGTTTTGCCGGCGGCTGGATGGGGGTCGGTATCGACGAATACGGCAACTATGCCAACGAGGGGGGCTCCTATAATCCCGGGTCTCGTCCTCAGGCCGTTTCCATTCGTGGCTCCGGTGCCAGCTCGGGGACCTCGGGCTATCGCTATCTGGCGGGAACGGCGAGCAACCTGAGCCCGGCAGTGGACAGCGGAACCAATGGCAACCGCCCCCATCGTTACCGCATCACCATTGACTCGCGCACTGCCGGCAGTTCACTTGCGTCGGTTGAGCGGAACACGGGCTCGGGTTACACCATGCTGGTGGGGCCCATCAATATGGTGAACCAGACGGGGCAGGCGGCGGTGCCCGCCAACTTCCTGCTGTCGCTCACCGGCTCCACCGGTTCTGTGACGAACTACCATGAGCTCGACAACGTCCGGATCTGCGCCCTCAAATCCAATCCGGTGGGGACCCAGATCGATCACTTCGAGTTCGATCACTCCGGTCAGGCCCTGACCTGCAACCCCGAGACCCTCACCATCCGGGCCTGCGCCAACGCCAGTTGCAGCCAACTGTTCACGGACCCGGTGAGCGCCGTCCTGGCCCCCCTCAAGAATGGCAGCAACGGCTGGATAGCCGACAGCCAGGTGAGCTACAACGGTAACACCGCTACCGTGACCTTCAGCAACGGCACCGCCAAATTGCAGCTGCGCAACAATCTGGCGACGGCCATCACAGTGGGAGTGAGCGGCTCGACGCCGTCCACCAAACCCCTGAGTACCACCCTGTGCCGCGCCGGCAGTGGTGCCCTGAGCACCGCCGCCTGTACCTTGAGCTTTGCCGACAGCGGCTTCCTGTTCAATGTGCCGGATACCCTGGCCAACAGGCCCCAAGATGTAGTGATCAGTGCCGTCAAAAAGGACAATGCGACCCAGCAGTGTGTCCCCGGTTTTACCGGTGAGCGTTCGGTCGGCTTCTGGGGAACGTATGTCACCCCGAATGACAATTCGGCCGGGAGTCAGATGGCGATAGATGGCAAGACGATTTCGACTTATGCCGCCAATGTAGTCTCGCCAGCGGCGACAACCCTCAATTTGACCTTCGATGGTCAAGGCAAGGCGACGTTGAAGAGTGTTCGCTATCCGGATGCAGGCCAGATGCGGCTTAATGCCCGCCATGATGGCAGCGGTGATACCGCAGGACTGGTGATGACAGGGTCGGATCTCTTCGTCAGCCGCCCGGTGGGGCTCTGCATCACGCCCACCCAGGGGGCCTGCGCGGCAGGTGATATCACCTGCCCTGTGTTCAAGAGGACGGGAGACAGCTTCTCGCTCAATATCCAGGCCATGGCGTGGCAGAGCGACAGCGATAGGGATATCTGCACCGGCAATGGCACCACCCCCAACTTCGTGTTGTCCGACATCGCCCTGACCAGCGAGCTGGTGGCCCCTCAGGGGGGCGTGGCCGCCCAGGTCACTCCGACCAGGTACAGCCACGTTGCAGCCAGTGCCGGCCTCAATACCCCCGCCCTCAGTCTCAACGAGGTCGGGGTCTTCAGGATCAAGGCGACGCCACCGGTGGCAACGTCGCCAGAGGGAAGCACAGTATCAACGGGCTATTTCGGTTACACCATCCCTCCCGCCACCAGCGTGCCGCTGGGGCGCTTCGTACCCTGGGACTTCAACATGACGAGCGGCATCGTCACCCCGGCCTGCGGCGGTTTCAGCTATATGAGCCAGCCATTCGGGGTACAGACGGTGGTGGAGGCGCGCAACAAGGAAGGGAGTGTCACGAGGAACTACCGTGATGCCTTTGCCAGGGGGGCCCTCACCCTGGTGGCCGCCAACAATCAGGACGGGGTGGACAGATCCAATCGGCTGGCGCCGCTGGCCGCCAGCTGGACCGAAGGAACAGGCAAGCAGTCAGGTCAAACCCGCTTTATGCGGCTGCGCGAACTGACCCCTAGCCTGACCGCACCGGAAGAGCCCTTGCCGCTCCTGCGACTAGGGCTCAGAGTGACGGACGGTGAGACTCCTGAGACCAGCTTCCTCAGCGGTCGGAACATGAATCCGTCCGTCAGCGGCACTTGCCAGAGCGGGGTGAACTGCACCGCCAAACAGCTCTCCATTCCGAAGGGATCGGACGATACCATGATCGCCTACTACGGCCGGCTGCTCGCCAGCACCCGTCAGGGGGTCGATAGCGCCCCGCTGGCGCTGCCCCTGCAGGTGCAATATTTCGAAGGGGGCCTGTGGCGAGCCAATTCGCAAGATAGGCGAGCCAATTCGCAAGATATCTGTACCCAGATCTCCCTGGCGGGAGGTGGTATCGTCTTTACCGATGCGGAGCAACGCTATGACTCCGCGACGGGGGATCTGATCCTCAAAGACGGTACCCGCATTCGCCTTGGTCTCGGCAATGTGGCTCCGGGCGGTACTCAGGTCGGTTTCGACGCAGGCGAGACCCGGTTCCACTTCGCGCCACCCAATCAGGCGGTGCGCATTCCCTATCGGATCGTGCTGGAGCAACAGCCATCCCAACCCGTCTGGTTGGCGGATCCCGCCACGACGGGTCATCTGCAGGGGGAGGCGATTTTTGGTCGGGATCGGGGCAATGATCGGATTATTTATCGCCGCGAAGTGATGCCCTGACACCCGGGCTGACACGGGGAGATAGACGCATTGCTGTACAGTGGCGTCTTATCTCCTTGTTTCGTAGTGTTTGTCGGCCTGAGCGGGTGAGTGATGACTCGCATTTTTGTCGCGCCTGATTGATTGGCGACAGTTTGAGCGCTTGCCCATTGGGGTGGGCATTGGTAAAGTTAGCCGGTTTTCTGCACCTCCAAATTCTTAGGATTTCCCGTAGCCATGTTCAAAAAGCTCAGAGGCGTCTTTTCCAACGATCTGTCGATCGACTTGGGAACTGCCAACACCCTGATCTATGTAAAAGATCAAGGGATCGTCCTTAACGAACCCTCAGTTGTCGCCATTCGCCAAGAGCGCGGGAACGCCAAATCGGTCGCTGCTGTCGGTCATGCCGCCAAGCAGATGCTGGGTCGTACCCCGGGTAACATCTCCGCCATTCGCCCGATGAAAGACGGCGTGATCGCCGATTTCTACGTGACCGAGAAGATGCTGCAGCACTTCATCAAACAGGTTCACGACAACAACTATTTCCGCCCCAGCCCGCGCGTGCTGGTGTGCGTGCCCTGCGGCTCCACCCAGGTGGAACGTCGCGCCATCAAGGAATCCGCTCTGGGCGCCGGCGCCCGCGAGGTTTACCTGATCGATGAACCCATGGCTGCCGCCATCGGTGCCGGCCTGCCGGTCTCCGAAGCGACCGGTTCCATGGTGGTGGACATCGGTGGCGGTACCACCGAAGTGGCCATCATCTCCCTGAACGGCGTGGTCTACTCCCAGTCCGTCCGTATCGGTGGCGACAAGTTCGACGAAGCCATCATCAGCTACGTCCGTCGCAACTACGGCAGCCTGATCGGGGAAGCCACCGCCGAGCGCATCAAGCACGAGATCGGCTCCGCCTATCCGGGCGAAGAGGTGCGCGAGATCGAAGTGCGCGGTCGCAACCTGGCCGAGGGTGTGCCCCGCAGCTTCACCCTGAACTCCAACGAGATCCTGGAAGCGCTGCAAGAGCCGCTCTCCGGCATCGTCTCCGCCGTCATGGTGGCCCTGGAGCAATCCCCGCCCGAGCTGGCGTCCGACATCTCCGAGCGCGGCATGGTGCTGACCGGTGGTGGAGCTTTGCTCAAGGACATCGACCGTCTGCTGATGGAAGAGACCGGCATCCCGGTCGTCGTGGCTGAAGATCCCCTCACCTGTGTCGCCCGTGGCGGTGGCAAGGCGCTGGAGCTGATCGATATGCACGGTGGCGATCTGTTCCACTACGAATAAGACCCAAAGCCGGCCGAGCGCCGGCTCTTTTTTGACGACTCATGAAACCCATCTTCGGTAGAGGCCCTTCGCTTCAGTTACGGTTGTTTCTCGCCGTCATCATCTCTGTCGCTGCCATCGTCGCGGATTCCCGCTTCGGTGTGTTCAGCCATGTCCGCGTTTATCTGAGCTCCCTGGTGAGCCCGCTGCAATACATCGCCAACGCCCCCGGCACCCTGCTCGACACCATGTCGACCCAGGTGCAGACCCGCGCCGATCTCATCGAGCAGACCAAGCAGCAGGAGCAGCAACTGTTCACCCTGCGCTCGCGCCTGCTCAAGATGGATCAGCTGGAGCACGAGAACCAGCGTCTGCGCGAGCTGCTGGGGTCGCCGGTACACAAGGAGTCCCGCAAGATGGTGGCCGAGCTGCTGTCGGTGGATTCCGACCCCTTCAGCCATCAGGTGCTGATCAACAAGGGGGCGCTGGATGGCGTCTACAACGGCCAGCCGGTGATCAACGATCAGGGGGTGGTCGGTCAGGTGCTCCACGTGGGCTCCACCACCAGTCGCGTCCTGCTCATCACCGACTCCAGCCACGGTATCCCGGTGCGGGTGCTGCGCAACGACTTGCGCGCCATCGCCTCCGGCAGCGGCGAGCTGGACAAGCTGGAGCTGCGCAACCTGCCCCGCAACACCGACGTCCAGGTCGGCGATCTGCTGGTCACCTCGGGCCTGGGCGGCCGCTTCCCGGAAGGTTATCCGGTGGCGACCGTGACCCGCTCCGACTACGTGGAGGGCAAGCCCTTCGCCCAGATCGAGGCCAAGCCCCTGGTGGCGCTGGACCGTCTGCGCTACCTGCTGCTGCTGTGGACCGACAAGAAACCGGAAGTACACGACAAGGATGCCCTTGAGCCTGCGGCGAGCGCCTCGGCGGCCACGGCAACCTCGGCGGCGGGGGCGACGCGCTGATGCTGCAACCCGCCAGCGGCAGGATCTGGATCTGGTGTTCGATCCTGCTGGCCCTGTGCCTTTCCATCCTGCCGCTTCCCTTTCAATTCGAACCCTTCCGTCCGGACTGGCTCGCCATGGTGCTCATCTACTGGGCGCTGGCGCTGCCGCACCGGACCAACGTCGGCACCGCCTGGGTGGCGGGCCTGCTGCTGGACGTGCTGCTCGGCAGCACCCTCGGCGTGCGGGCCATGGCCATGGCCATCACCACCTACCTGGCGGCCTTCCAGTTCCAGAAGATCCGCAACTTCTCCCTCTGGCAGCAGGCGCTGATCATCGGTCTGCTCTCCCTGGTGGGGAAGATCACCGTGTTCTGGGCGGAGCATCTGTTCAGCCGGGCCAGCCTCAACTTCGCCTACTTTTGGTCGACGTTGACGACGATGTTAATATGGCCCTGGATTTTTATGGTCTTGCGCAAGGTGCGGCGTCGCTTCAATATCAAGTGAATGTGAATAAAAACAACGCATTGTAACTGCGCATCGTCTCATTGAGTGAAGTATGAACAAGCACAACGAACTGCAACTCTATCTCGCCTCGGGCTCCCCCCGCCGGCACGAGCTTCTGACCCGCCTGGGCTACCGTTTCGAGGTCCTCAAGCTGGATGTGCCGGAGCTGCGCAACGACGGTGAGAAGCCCCAGGATTACGTCTGCCGGCTGGCCCGCGACAAGGCGATGGCCGGTGTGGCCGCGGCGCCCACGGCGCTGCCTGTGCTGGGGGCCGACACCATAGTGGTGCTGGGGGAGCGGGTGCTGGAGAAACCCTCCGACCTGCTGGACGCCAAGGACATGCTGGAAGCCCTCTCCGGGCGGGTACACCAGGTGATGACGGCGGTGGCCCTGGCCACCCCGGAGCGGTGCGATGTGCGGCTGGTCACCACCAACGTGGCGTTTCGCAAACTGGACGAGGCCGAGATCGAAGCCTACTGGCGCACCGGCGAGCCGTGCGACAAGGCGGGCGCCTATGCTATCCAGGGCATTGCCGGCAAATTCGTCAGTCGCCTCGAGGGGAGCTACAGTGCCGTGGTCGGCCTGCCCCTGCTGGAGACGGACCTGTTGATCAAGCAGCACCTCGAGCAGACCCGGTAATCCTCTCGTCAGCAGTGCGCTGCTGAGTTACCCGTTGTTCGTCGTGCCAGAATTCAAAACTAGAAAGGCAAGGTAACTTATGTCGGTAGAACTGCTGGTAAACGTCACCCCCTCCGAAACCCGGGTCGCCTTGGTCGAGAACGGTCTGCTGCAGGAAGTGCATGTGGAGCGTCAGGCCAAGCGCGGCATCGTGGGCAACATCTACAAGGGCAAGATCAGCCGCGTGCTGCCAGGCATGCAGGCCGCCTTCGTCGACATCGGCATGGACAAGGCCGCCTTCCTGCACGCCTCCGACATCGTCCCCCATACCGAGTGCGTGGCGATCAAGGAGAAGGAGCAGTTCCAGGCCGGCAACATCGCCGAACTGGTGCGCCAGGGGCAGGACATCATGGTACAGGTGGTCAAAGACCCGCTCGGTACCAAGGGGGCCCGCCTCACCACCGACATCACCCTGCCATCCCGTTATCTGGTCTTCATGCCGGGCAGTGCCCACGTGGGGGTCTCCCAGCGCATCGAATCCGAGGCGGAGCGCGAGCGCCTCAAGCGCACCGTGGCCGGCTATGTGGACGAACTGGGTGGCTACATCATCCGCACCGCCGCCGAAGGGGTGGGGGAGCAGGAGCTGGAACAGGACGCCGCCTTCTTGAAGCGCCTGTGGCGCAAGATCCTCGAGCGCAAGCAGAAGTATCCCCCCTGCAAGATCCTCTATGAGGATCCCAGCCTGGCGTTCAGGGTGGTGCGTGACTTCGTCGGTGCCGAGCTCGACAAGATCCGGGTCGACTCGCGCCAGAGCTTCGATCAGCTCAAGCGCTTCACCGAGGAGTACGTGCCCGAGCTTGCCAACAAGCTGGAGTACTACACCGGCGAGTCGCCGATCTTCGATCTCTACGACGTGGAGAACGAGATCCAGCGGGCCCTGGAGCGCAAGGTGGAGCTCAAATCCGGCGGCTACCTCATCATCGACCAGACCGAAGCCATGACCACGGTGGACATCAACACCGGGGCCTTCGTCGGCCATCGCAATCTGGAAGAGACCATCTTCAACACCAACGTCGAGGCCACCGCCGCCATCGCCCGTCACCTGCGCCTGCGCAACCTCGGCGGCATCATCATCATCGACTTCATCGACATGCAGTCCGAGGATCACCGTCGCCGGGTGCTGCACAGCCTGGAGCTGGCGCTGGCCAAGGACAGGGCCAAGACCAACGTCAACGGTTTCTCCCAGCTCGGGCTGGTGGAGATGACCCGCAAGCGCACCCGGGAGAGCCTGGAGCACGTGCTCTGCGCCGAGTGCCCCGAGTGCAAGGGGCGCGGCCGGGTCAAGACGGTGGAGTCGGTCTGCTTCGAGATCCTGCGGGAGATCATCCGGGTCAACCGCGCCTACGACGCGGATCAGTTCACCGTCTATGCGGCCCCCTCGGTGGCCGATTACCTGCGGGGGGAGGAGTCCCACAGTCTGGCGGAGCTGGAAGTCTTCATCGGCAAGCAGGTCAGGGTGGTCTCCGAGCCGCTCTGTGGGCAGGAACAGTTCGATGTGGTGATGATGTAATTGGTCTATCGCTGGCTGAGTCGGGGCTGGTTGGCCCTCGGAGTCTTCTTCGTGCTGCTGGCCGTTCTGGTCAGCGTGGTACGACTGGGCGGCCCTTTGCTCAACCAGCACCGAGCGGCCGTGATAGGGACCCTGCTCGGAGAGAGTCAGCTCGAGGTGAGCGTGGATCACGTCGGGCTGGAGTGGACTCCCCGCGGCCCGGCCATCGGGCTGGAAGGACTGGCCATCGCCCCCGATTCGGGGCGTTTCTCCCTGCGCCTTGGCAAGGTGTGGGCGCACCTCGACTTCTGGCGCTCCCTCAACGAACTCAGACCGGTGTTTGGCCAGTTGATCCTGAGCGACGGCAACATCGCGCTGGACATGACCCAGCCCGCTACCCCCGTCAGCGGGAAGAGCGCGAACCAGCAGGAGGCCCTGCTGCGCTTCCTGCTGACCCAGCTCTCCACCTTCGATATTCACGACACTCGCCTGAGCCTCACCACGGCACTGGGGGAGGTGCGCGCCCTCGACATCGCCCAGTTGCGCTGGCAGAACCGCGGCAAGCGCCATCAGGGGGTCGGCAAGGCCTATCTCATCAACGGGGTGGGGGAGAGCACCCTGGACCTCATCATCGATGTGGATGCTCCCGAGGTGCGGCTCGACCGCCTCAAGGGCCAGCTCTATCTGGGGGCCCGGGAGCTGGACATCAGCCCCATGCTGGCCCGGATCCACGCCGGCGCGCCGCCGGTGAGCGGCCAGCTCGACTTCCAGCTGTGGAGCGAGTTCGAGCAGGGCAGGCTCGGCAACTCCCTGCTGGCCTTTGGCAACAACCACCTGATCTGGAAGGACGAGATCAAGGGGGAGCCGCACCGCCTCGACCTGCAGGGGGGCAAGATCCAGCTGCGCCGGGACGGCGAGGCGTGGCAGCTCGCCAGCCACGACGTCATCTTCAAGCTCGATGGCGCCACCTGGCTACACAGCCGCCTGCAGCTCGAGCGCATCGGCTCGCGCATCCAGGGCTATGTGCCCGCCATCGATATCGACCAGATTGCCAACTTGAGCCAGCTGGTCTCCGGCCTCTATCCCGAGCTGACCGAGACCCTCAAGCGCACCCGGCCAAGGGGACAGTTGCAGGAGCTGGTCCTGCAGGCCGACGGGGACTGGCAGGGGCTCTCTCTGCAGGGGCAACTGCGCGGCTTCGGGACCCGGGCCTGGCACGATGTGCCCGGTCTGCAAAAGCTGGACGGCGACTTCTGGCTGACCCCGAACGGGGGACGCGCCCGCCTGACCCTGGGCAAAGGCAAGGTGGATCCGGCCCGCCACTTCAAGGAACCCATCCCGGTGGACAGCCTGAGTGCGGCCCTCGACTGGTGGCGGGCGCCGCAAGGCTGGGTGCTCTATGGTCAGGACATTGCCCTGGAGAACCCGGATCTGCGCCTCGCCAGCCGGTTTCGCCTCGAGCTGTTCGAGCACCCCTTCCTCGCCCTGACCGGGCGGATCGACGTCAAGAACGCGGCCCATGCGGATCGCTACTACCCCCTGGCGGTGATGGATGAGGGGCTGGTGAGCTACCTGAGCGGCGCCATCAAGGGGGGCAAGGCCAAGGGGGCCGACCTGCTCTGGTACGGCGAATTCCGTGACTTCCCCTACGACAACGGCAAGGGCGTCTTCCAGGTGGCGGTGCCGCTGCAACAGGCCACCTACGAGTTTTTCCCGGGCTGGCAGCCGCTGACCGACCTGCAGATCGATCTGCTGTTCCAGAACGCCAGCCTCGACATGAACAGCCGCGCCACCCAGCTCGGCAAGGCCAGCTCCGACTCGGTGCACGCCTGGATCCCGGACCTCTATCCGGGGGCTCACCTCTACGTGGATGCCAAGGTTGAGGGCGAGGGCAAGGCCATCAGCGACTATTTGCAGGACTCGCCGCTGGGGGGATCCGTCGGTCAGGCGCTGCGGGAGGTGGAGATCCGCGGCCCCATGAAGGGCACGGTGAAGCTTGACATACCGCTGGATGGCGAGGGGGAGGTCAAGGCCAGCGGGGAAGCCAGCTTCAAGGACAACAAGGTGAGGATCGCCTCCCTGGATCTGCCCCTCGACGGGGTCGCAGGGACGCTCGAGTATGACAACGAGCAGACGCGCATTCACAACCTCAAGGCCAGCCTGTGGAACCAGCCGCTGACCCTGGATTATCAGGGGCGGCAACTGCCCCACGGCTATCAGGCCGATCTCAAGTTCCAGGGGCAGTGGGACAGCCGCCGCCAGCGCCGGGACATACCGGCCCTCGAGATGCTCCAGGGGCGCAGCAACTGGTCGGGTACCCTGGGGCTGACCCTGCCCGAGAACAAGGCGTTCAGCTTCCAGCTGGCGCTGGATTCCAACCTGCAGGGCATGGGGCTGGATCTGCCCGTGCCCCTGACCAAGGCGGCGGGTACCCGGCTGCCCCTCAAGGTGACGGCCCGTGGGCGGGATGGCAGCGCCGACATCCGCGCCGTGCTGGGGGCGGACATCGACATGCAGAGCCGCCTGGTGTACGGCGACGGCGTGCCCTATCTCAGCCGGGTGCGGGTCAACATCGGCCAGCCCGGGGCGCGGGTGATGCAGGACAAGCCCATGCTGCTCGCCATCAACCAGCAGCAGGCGGACGTGGCCGGCTGGCTGGCTCGTCTCAAGCAGTGGCTGCCGGTCGGTTCGGCGCCGAGTGACAATGCGGTGGTGGGCCCCTCTTTCTTGCCCCAGGAGTGGTGGGTAGATGGCCAGCTGGCCCGTGCCGACATCGGCAGTGCCAGCCTCAAGGCGGTGCACTTCACCCTGGGGCCGGTGAACCAGGCCACCGAGGTGATGATCGACAGCCCCGACGTGATGGGGGTGGTGCGGGTGCCGGTGGCCGATGGGCGCCCCATCGATGCCAAGTTTGCCCGCATCTACTGGTCCGGCAAGGGGACCGATCTCAGCCCGGATCCCGATGAGCGCCAGGACAGGGCCATCATGAATGCCATTCCCTGGCTCACCTTCAGCTGCGTGGATTGCCGCTTCGGCGAGCTGCCCCTGGGTGAGGTGAAGGGGGAGCTGCTGCCCGGGGCCAACCGGCTGGATCTCAAGGGACTGGAGATGCGCCTGGCGGGCAGCACCCTGCGCGGCAGCGCCGAGTGGCTGGCCCGTGGCAGCCAGATGCAGACCCGTGCCAGGGTGAACCTCGAGACCCGCAACAGCGAGCTCCTGCTCAAGCGGCTCGGCTACACCTCGCCCATCGGGGATGCCCCGGGCAAGCTGGCGCTGGATCTGAACTGGCGTGACGTGCCCTACCGCCTGAGCCTGCCGACTCTGGCGGGCAGTGCCGACTACCAGCTGGAGGGAGGCACCCTGCGGGAGGTCAACGACAAGGGGGCCCGGCTGCTCTCCCTGCTGAGCCTCGACTCCCTGATGCGCAAGCTGCGCCTCGATTTTCGCGATGTATTCGACAAGGGCTTCTATTTCGAGTCCATGTCCGCCTCCGCCAAGGTCAATCAGGGGGTGGTGGAGAACAACGACTTCTACATGAAGGGCGCCGCGGGCAACCTGCGGGGCAAGGGCATCGCGGATCTGGTGCGCTGGCGGCTCGACTTTGATCTGAGCTTCTCCCCCAACCTGGGCGGCACCCTGCCGGTGGTGGCGGCCTTCTCCCTGACCCCCATCACCGGGCTCTATGTGCTGGCCCTCTCCAAGCTGCTGGAGCCTGTGGTGGACGTGGTGACCCGCATCGATTTTCGGGTCTCCGGCCCGCTGGACGCCCCCAGGCTGGTGGAGGCGGGGCGGGATCGCGCCCGCATCAAGCTCAACCAGCACCAGAAGGATGCGGTGGATGCGGTGGCGCCCGGCCTGCCCGCCAAGGAGGTCACCCCCTTCCTGCTCGATCCCAAGCACCAGGGCTCGGGTCAGCGCTGAGGGCATGCTCCGGGCTGGGGGACTTTCCCCCGGCCGCCAAACCCCTCATAGTGCAGATATTGCCCCGCGAGCCGAGAAGGCCTTCTGTCACCGGTCACCGGCTCGCCCAACAGATGAGTGCGGATATTGCCCCGCGAGCCGAGAAGGCCTTGTGTCACCGGCTCGCCCAACAGAAGAGTGCGGATATTGCCCTGCGAGCCGAGGAGGCCTTCTGCCACCGGCTCGCCCAACAGAAGGAGCGCGTCATGTGGCTAGCCGCCATGCAGTTGATTTCGGGTCGTACCTGGCAGGATAACCGGGAGCGGATCGCCGCCGAGCTGGCGAGTCTGCCCGGGGAGCGCCCCTTGCTGGTGCTGCTGCCGGAAAACTTCGCCCTCTTTGGCGAGCGGCAGGGGTATCTGGACGGGGCAGAGCCGTTGGGAAATGGCCCAATCCAGCAGCAACTCTCTGATTGGGCCAAATCCCACGGCATCTGGCTGGTGGCCGGGGCCATGCCCACCGCCATCGCCGGTGCCGACCACATCCACACCAGTACCCTGGTGTTCGATCCCGACGGCGAGCTCAAGGGGCACTACCACAAGATCCACCTGTTCGACGTGGACGTGGCGGACAATCACGGCCGCTACCGGGAGTCGGAGACCTTCAGCCCGGGTGATCAGCCTGTGCTGGTGGACTCCCCCTTTGGTCCCCTCGGCCTTTCTATCTGTTATGATCTGCGCTTTCCCGAGCTGTACCGCCAGTTGGCCCGGGCGGGTGCCCGGGTGCTGCTGGTGCCTGCCGCCTTTACTGCCGTCACCGGCGAGGCGCACTGGGAGCCCCTGTTGCGGGCCCGCGCCATCGAGAACCAGTGCTACGTGGTGGCCGCCAACCAGGGAGGCACCCACGAGACGGGGCGCCAGACCTGGGGCCACAGCATGGTGATCGACCCCTGGGGCCGGGTGCTGGCCTGTCGGGCGTCGGGGCAGGGCACTGTGCTGGCGCCGCTGGATGGGGCCCTGATCGATGAATTGAAACGCACCATGCCGGTGCTGCAACACGCCCGCCTGCTGTGAGCCCGCGGCCGTGGATTTAACCGTTACGACATCTCGCATGAGAGTGGAGAGAAAGATTTGAGTCTATTGAGCCAGGTTAGTGCCTCCCTGTTGGCCCCGAACGATCTCGACGAAGGGCGGCTGCAACAGCTGCTCGGCAGCCTGATGAGCCATCAGGTGGAGTTCGGCGACCTCTATTTCCAGCGCAGCTGGCACGAGTCCTGGATGCTGGAGGACGGCATCGTCAAGGATGGCAGCTACAACATCGATCAGGGGGTGGGGGTGCGTGCCGTCAGCGGCGAGAAGACCGGTTTCGCCTACTCGGACGAGCTGAGTCTGCTGGCGCTGCAACAGTCGGTGACTGCCGCTCGCGGCATCGCCGCCGCCGGTGCTCACGGCAAGGTAAAAGCATGGGCTCGCACCGAAGCAAACCTGCTCTACCCGGCGCTGGATCCCCTGCAGACCCTCGACAAGCAGCAGAAAATTGCCCTGCTGGAGCAGATGGACAAGTTCGCCAGAAGTCTGGATCCCGCCATCAATCAGGTGATGGCCTCCATCAGCGGGGTCTATGAAGAGATCCTGGTGGCAGCCACCGATGGCACCCTGGCCGCCGACGTGCGTCCGCTGGTGCGCCTCTCGGTGACCGTCATCGCCGAGAAGGGGGATCGCCGTGAGCGCGGCAGCGCGGGGGGCGGTGGCCGCTTCGGTTACGACCATTTCCTCGAGCTGGACGGGCTCGAGAGCCGGGCGTTTGGCTATGTGCGCGAAGCGGTGCGCCAGGCGCTGGTCAACCTGGAGGCCATCGATGCCCCGGCCGGCACCATGCCGGTGGTACTCGGTGCCGGCTGGCCCGGTGTGCTGCTGCACGAGGCGGTGGGTCACGGCCTGGAAGGGGACTTCAACCGCAAGGGCTCCTCCGCCTTTGCCGGGCGCATCGGCGAGCAGGTGGCTTCCAAACACTGCACCATCGTCGATGACGGCACCCTGCCGGGTCGGCGCGGCTCCGTCTCCATCGATGACGAGGGGACGCCGGGCGGCTACAACGTGCTGATCGAGAACGGCATCCTCAAGGGTTACCTGCAGGACAAGCAGAACGCCCGCCTGATGGGCGTGCCGCTCACCGGCAACGGCCGCCGCGAATCCTACGCCGCCCTGCCGATGCCGCGCATGACCAACACCTATATGCTGGCGGGTCAGTACGATCCGGCCGAGATCATCGCTTCGGTGAAGAAGGGCATTTACGCCCCCAACTTCGGCGGCGGCCAGGTGGACATCACCTCCGGCAAGTTCGTCTTCTCCGCCTCCGAGGCCTACCTCATCGAGGATGGCAGGATCACCGCGCCCATCAAGGGGGCGACCCTGATCGGCAACGGCCCCGAGGCGATGAGCCAGGTTTCCATGGTGGGCCGTGATCTCGCGCTGGATCGCGGGGTCGGGGTCTGCGGCAAGGAGGGGCAGAGCGTGCCGGTCGGCGTCGGCCAGCCCACCCTCAAGCTGGATCAGCTCACCGTGGGCGGCACCCAGTAAGGGCGCCGCAGAACAAGCAGCAGAGAGAACCCATGCTTACCCTGTCGAAAATTTCCAATATCCGCAGTCAGCTCTCCCCCAGCGAGCTCAA
This sequence comes from Aeromonas sp. R10-1, assembly GCF_040908465.1. Lineage (NCBI taxonomy): Bacteria > Pseudomonadati > Pseudomonadota > Gammaproteobacteria > Aeromonadales > Aeromonadaceae > Aeromonas > Aeromonas sp. R10-1. The sequence goes on along the minus strand of NZ_JBFODT010000017.1, from coordinate 324,798 downwards.
GATCGCCGATTACATCTTGGCGTGCCCGGAGCAGGTGACCCATTTCTCCTCCCAGGAGCTGGCCCAGCAGGCTGACGTCAGCCAGTCGAGCATAGTGAAGTTCACCCAGAAGATCGGGTTCAAGGGCTTCACCGCCTTCAAGCTGGCGGTGAGCGAGGATCTGGGGCGCAAGCACGCCATCAAGACCGACAACGTAGGGGATCTCTACAACGGCATCGGCCGCGACGACGATCTGGAGACCATGGCCAAGAAGCTGGCCCAGGAGAAGATCAACTCCATCGTGGAGACCACCCAGGCGCTCGACAATGCCACTTTGGCGCGGGTGCTGGACGTCATCAACCAGGCTGGCCGGGTCCAGCTGGTGGGGATCGGCGGCTCGGCGCTGACCGCCAAGGATCTCTGGTACAAGCTGCTCAAGATCGGGGTCACCACCCTGTTCGCCCAGGACAGCCACGTGCAGATCTCCATCGCCCAGACCCTGGGCCCGGGGGACGTGCAGCTGGTGGTCTCCTATTCCGGCGCCAGCCGGGACGTGCTGGCAGCGGCCGAGCTGGCCAAGCGCAACGGCGCCACCCTGATCGCGGTCACCTCGTTTCGCAACACCCCTCTGCGGCAGATGGCCGACATGGTGCTGGACACCGTGGCCGACGAGAACGAGCTGCGCATCTCCTCCATCTCGTCGCGTACCGCCCAGAACACCATCACCGATATCCTGTTCCTCGGCCTGGTGCAGCGCCGTGACGAGGCCTGGGCGCTGATCGACGGCACCCGCGGTGCTATCGACCGACTCAACAAGGAGTGAAGCGGCCCGGCTGCAACAGACGCCGAGACCTGCCGAGAGAGAAAAACCACCCGCCTGCGGGTGGTTTTTTTATGGGCCAGTGCCGGCTCAGAGGGCGAGAGCCCAGCGCAGGAAGGCCTTGCGCTGAGCCTCGTCGGCGGCGAGGTAGCGTCGTTGCAGTTCAGGGTCGACGGGCACGGCGCCCGGGGTGGTTGCGGGCTGGGCGAGGGTGGCGGGCGGCGGAGTGATGGCCGCGCGAGCCGGTGCGTCGTAGCGGGCCAGCAGCGCCTGATAATCCGTCATCAGACTGTCCTGGCTGCGGGGGAGGGTGGTTGCCGACAGGGGGTGGCTACCCTCGGGGGTCTCAAGCCGCAGGTTGGGGTGGGTGGCAAAGTGGCGAATGGCCCGGGAGTCGGCCAGCGGCGGAGTGGTCAGTTTCAGGGTGCCGCTGGCGGGCAGGGTCAGGGTCAGCAGCAGCGGGGCGGAGCGGACGCGCCCCTGGCTCTCGTTGGTGGAGCCGGGGTCGAGGGGGCTGTCGAAACGTACCAGCAGTCGGGTGTCGCCAGCGGGCAGGGTGAGCGCTCGCTCGAAGGGGGAGACCTGGCCCCGGGATGAGGCCAGCAGGACGAGGGTGTCTGCCAGCTCCAGCCGGGCGGCCTGGACCGACAAGGTCATGGGCAGCAGCAGGATGAAGAGGAACAGGAGGCGGATCATGGGGAGCTCCAGCAGAAAGAAAATGCCGGCCAGAGGCCGGCAGGGGATCAGAACTCGTAGCGCAGGCCGAGGTGGTAGAAGCTCTCGCTGTTGCTGCTGCCGCCAAAGCTGGTGATGGTGCTGCCGGACAACCCGTCTTCACCGCCCCGGAACACGTAGGCGCTGTAGAGGGAGGATCGCGGGGTGAGCTTGTACTGCAGCTCCAGGGTGGTATCCCGCAGACTCATGCCGTCTCCCCCGTCGTTGTCGAGGTGACGATAGCCGGCGCGGGCTGCCCACTTCTGGCTGATGTCGTAGACGGCGGTCAGTTCCCATACCTTGTCTTCACTTTCTGCCCGGCCGTTGCGATAGCTCACCTGATCCTTCGCGTAGAGGGCGCCCAGCATCAGCGAACCCAGAGTGTAGCGGGCGCCGATGCCGCTGAAGCGGTACTGGTCGGCGTCGGGATCCACCTTGCTGGCATCGGTCTGGGCCGCCTTGCTCTGCTGGTAGGCGATGACCGGTGCCAGCTTGCCCGCCGCGCCGAGGTCGAAGGTGTAACGCAGGGCGCCGTTGTAGCCGTAGTCGAGATCCGAGGTGCCGTTGCCGAGGATGTAGGCCAGCGATACATCCAGATTGCCGAGAGTGTTCTGGTATTGCAGGGTACCGTCCTGGCGGAACACCTGGACCGCAGTGGAGTCTACCTTGCTGGCCTGGCGCGCCATGGAGACATCGGAGGCGGCAAACACGTCGCCGATGTCGGTGAACATGATGAGGCCGGAAGAGACCCGGCCACCGGTCACCTTGCCCCACTCGCCGCCATCGATCCCGGCCCAGACGTAACGGGCGGTGAGGTCGCTGCTGTTCTTCTGCACGTTGTTGGCGTATTCGGCGGCATTGACCTGGTACTGGGCCATGCCGATCACGGCCACCTGGTCGTTGACGGTCTGGCGGGCGGTGAAGCCGATGCGACCGTCGAAGTCCCCCTGGCTGTTGCCGTTTTTCTTGTCCGAGACGTTGAAGCCGAGGCGACCGTAGAGATCGACGTTGGAGCCGTCATCGGCCTGGTAGATGACGGCGGCCTGCGCCGTACCGGCGGCAAACAGGGCAGGAATGGCCAGGGCAAGCATGGACTGTTTCATTGTTGTCTTTCCTGTGTGGGCTCTTGTGCCAGAGCCGGGGTGAGTGAAGCCGTGACCCCGATTGCTCGGGGCCAGATAGCCAGCTGGATAGAGGAGAGAGGGTTAGCTCAGATCGACGTTCTTGCAGCCGAAGAGCAGGGTGAAGAGGTAACCGCCGAAGTAGGCAACCGCCAGACCGAGGCCATAGACCATCATGCCGGGGAAGATCCCCTGGGCCGAGGTCATCAGCGGCAGCGCGACGATGCCGGAAGGGCCGAACACGGTGTTGAGGCCGACCGGAAGGCCCATCCAGGAGATGAGACCGACCACGAACCCCCCCAGCGATCCGCCGCAGCAGGCGGTGATGAAGGGTTTGACCCTCGGCAGGGTGACGCCGTAGATGAGCGGCTCACCGACCCCGAGCAGGCCGGGGATGATGGTGCCCTTGACCTGGGTGCGTAGCAGGGAGTCCTTGGCTGCGCGACTGTAAAGCGCCAGGGCGGCGCCGACCTGGCCGGCCCCTGCCAGTGCGAGGATGGGGAACAGGGAGTTGAAGCCCTGGGCATCCATCAGTGCGAAGTAAACGGGCACGAACCCCTGGTGAATGCCGAACATCACCGAGATGAGGAACAGACCGGCCAGGATGGCGGTACCGAACGGGTTGCCATTGAGGTGGATGAAGAGCCAGGACATGCCGTTGTAGAGCTGCACCCCCAGGGGCATGATCAGGACGAAGGTGACGGCCCCCATGATCAGCAGGGTGATGCAGGAGGTGAGTATCATGTCGAGGCTGTCCGGCATGAAGCGACGCACCTGGCGTTCCACCGAGGCGCCGATGATGCAGGCGATCAGCACCCCGATGATGTTGCCACGGGGATCAATGTGGTGGCCGAAGAAATCGGTGATGCCTGAGTAGATGCCGCTGGTGGCTTGGGGGTCATAGCCCATCACAAACAGGGAGGCCAGAATGGCACCGTTGACCCCGGAGCCGCCGAACGCTTTCTGGGCGTTGTAGCCGATGAGAATGCTGAGGAAGCTGAACAATCCCTTGCTGAACAGTTTCATGTAACCGACCAGCTCCACCAGCATTCCGCCGGTGGCTGCGCTGTCCTGCAGCAGGGTCTGTTCGATCAGGGTGGCAAAGCCGAGCAGCAGCCCCGCGGCGATAAAGCCGGGGATCAGTGGTGTAAAAATGCTGGCAAACTTGGCCAGAAAGCGGTGGGCCGCACTGCTCTGTTTCTGCTTGAGTGCCTGCTTGTTGGCCGAGGCGATGTCGCCAAGCTCGGTGGGGGCCGCAGCCGGAGCCTCCAGCGCCCCCAGTCCTGCGCTCAGCATGTCGTTCATCAGCTCGCAGGCGGTCTGGGCCTTGCCCGGCCCCAGCACGATCTGGAACTGGTTGTCGCTCTCAATCACCCCCATGACGCCGGCGATGCGCTTGATGGTATCGCGATCCGCATGCAGGCTGTCCGCCAGGCTCAGTCGCAATCGGGTCATGCAGTGGCCGCAGTGGGTGATGTTGTCCCGGCCGCCGATGGCCTGGATGATCTGGCCGATCATGGTGTCAGTTATTTTTGCCATAAAGAACCCAGTCAGTCTGTGGTGTCAGCAGGGTGCCTAGCACCCCGTTCTCGTTATGTGATGGCCATCCCTGGCCAATGTGCGGTTGGCCGATCAGTGGGTGCACTGGCTGATGAAGCCGTTGCTGCTTTGCAGGCGGTGGCGGGCCTCATCGGCCGTGAGTCCAGCCAGGATCATCACGATGGCGGTCTTGCAGTGGTTGTCCGCCTCGGCCAATGCCCGCTCTGCGGTGGTGCGCTCGCAGTCGGTGGCCTCCATCACGATGCGTTTTTGCCGCTCCACCAGCTTGGCGTTGGTGGCTTCCACGTCCACCATCAGGTTGCCGTAGACCTTGCCGGTGCGGATCATGGCGCCGGTGGAGAGCATGTTGAGGATGAGCTTCTGCGCCGTGCCCGCCTTCATGCGGGAGGAGCCGGTGACGATCTCGGGGCCGACCACCGCCACCATGCTGATGTCGGCGGCCCGGGCCAGCGGACTGCCGGGGTTGCAACTGATGCTGCAGACCGTGGCACCCACCGCGCTGGCGTGGGCCATGGCGCCCAGTACGTAGGGGGTTCTGCCGCTGGCGGCGATGCCCACCAGCACATCGTTGGCGCAGAACTGGATGTTCTTCAAATCCCGGGCACCCAGCTCTGCGTCATCCTCGGCGTTCTCGACCGCCTGCAAGATGGCCTTGTGGCCGCCAGCAATCAGGCCTATCACCTGCTCGGCAGAGACGCCATAGGTGGGCGGGCATTCGCTGGCATCCAGGATGCCGAGCCGGCCCGAGGTGCCGGCGCCGATATAGACCAGTCGCCCACCCTTACCAAAGGCTGCCGCGATGGCATCGACCGCCCGGGCGATTTCGGGCAGCAGTTGGCCCACCGCCAGCGCCACCTGCTGATCCTCCTGATTGATGACGCGCAGCATCTCCAGGGTCGACAGCTGGTCGATTTCGACGCTGGCCGGGTTGCGGGTCTCGGTAATCATGCTTGATAGGTCAATGGTCATCGTTTCCTCTGCTTAAGGTCATCGCCACTCCCGGCGTAAAACATCCCTCTCGATGATGAACATGATCATCGATTTTTGATTTCTGTTATGAGATCAATGTCGCATAATTAATTATTCCATTTACTTCTGATTCTAAGTTGTGAAAATTCCTGCACGGAGAGGGCTGGGTGGGATCGGGGTGATGCCGATGGCACTAGAGGGGGGAGAGGCTGAAGGAGAGCCAATAAAAAGCCCCGGCAGGCGCCGGGGCTGGGAAAGGGGTCGGGTCAGTTGACCGAAATGGCGCGGGCGTCGATGAAGAAGCGGGCGTGGCCGTGGTCATCCACCCTTATCTGGGCGAGCAGGCGATCCTTTCGCTTGAACTCCCATCCTGTCTTGATCCGGGTCAGCGCGGGGCTGGCGGCACCGACCACGTTCAGATACTCATGAAACAGGCTGTAGCTTCCAATCTCGGTCAGCATCTTTTCCATTTGCATATCTCCTCAAGTGATGGGGTCAGCACATGCCACGCTAGCGGCAACCTTCTGAACCCTGCCTGTACAAAAACCAGACTACCCCATCAAGATGAAGGCAATATGATCAGGCGCAAGATCAGGAGGGATTTGCACGAAAAATGACACCGTTTTCAATCAGGGCTGGCGCGGCACGGCGAGATGATCGAGGGCGGTGGATCCGGCATGGGACGGCAAGGCGGCAGCGGGTTGTTCCATCACCTGACCATGGAAGACGGGATCCTGCGCCACCTCCTTGACGCCGTTGATGCAGAACTGCATACCCATGCACACCAGCAGGAAACCCATGATGCGGGTCATGGCGTCGATGCCGGTGGCTCCCAGGATCTTGCACACGGGATCTGCCAGCTTGAGCACACCCCAGCTGATCAGGCTCATCAGGGCGAAGGCGGTGACCATGGCGGCATAGATGACGACGCGATCGGCCTCGGCCGGCAGCTCGGCGATCTGGGCCGCGCCGCTGATCACCAGCGCCATGGTGCCGGGTCCGCACATGCTGGGCATGGTCAGGGGCACGAAGGCGATATTCTGGTTGGCCTCGACCCCGGCAGACTGGTTTGGCGAGGGGAACAGCATGCGAAAGCCGATGAAGGCGATGATGAGGCCACCGGCCAGGCGCAGGCCGGGAATGGAGATCCCGAACAGATCCAGGATGGAGGATCCGATGAAGAAGCTGACGCACAGGGTGGCGAACAGATAGAGGGCGGCCATGTTGATCTGGCGGCGAATGTGCTCGCGGGACATGCCCTTGCTCAGCCCCAGCAGCAGGGTGGCCGTGGTGGGCGGGTTGACCATGGGCAGCAGGGCCAGCAAGGCGAGAAAGACGACCTGGAAGAACATAGTGGACCTCGGGCAGATGGATGGATTGGGGTGAGCGGGCGGGTCGCCACCCGGTCGATGATATCCGCAAAGAACAAGCCCCGACAGTGCGGGGCTTGCTTGGGAAGGATCAGGCGGCCTGCGGGGTGGCCTGGCGTTGGCCGCGCTGGCGCAGCCAGAGCCAGATGCCGAGCACGAAACCGAGGGCGGCCAGGCTGACCACATAGTGGGAGGGGGCCAGCACGTCCTCCTTCATCCAGAGGGTGACCAGCATGGGGGTGAGGCCGCCGAAGATGGCGTAGGCCACGTTGTAGGAGAACGACAGCCCGGAGAAGCGCACCACCGGCGGGAAGGCATTGACCATGACGTAGGGCACGGCGCCGACGATCCCCACCGCAAAGCCCGCCAGCATGTAGAGGGGCACCAGCTGATCCGTGCCGACTGCCAGGCTGTGGTAGAAGGTATAAGTGGCGCCGGCCAGCAGCAGGGAGCCCAGGATGAAGGTAGGACCGCTGCCGATGGCATCGATCAGGCGACCATAGACGATGCAGCCCAGGGTGAGGGCGACGATGGCCAGGGAGTTGGCGGTCAGGGCATCGGCCGGGCTGATGCCGTGCACCTTCTGCAGATAGGTCGGGGTCATCAGGATCACCACCACGATGCCGGCGGAGAGCAGCCAGGTCAGCAGCATGGAGACGACAACGCTGCCCTTGTGTTCACGCAGCACCGTCTTGAGGGGCAGCTCCTCGGCCAGGGACTTGTTGGCCTGCATCTCGGCGAAGACCGGGGTTTCGTGCAGCCAGCGGCGCAGGTACATGGCGACGATGCCGAACACGCCGCCGAGCACGAAGGCCAGACGCCAGCCCCAGTCGCTCACATCGCCCGGGCTCATGCCACGGTTGATGGCGGTCGCCACCAGGGAGCCGAGCAGGATGCCGGCGGTCAGCCCCGCGGTGAGGGTGCCGCAGGCGACACCGACCCGGCGGGCGGGCACGTGTTCGGCCACGAAGACCCAGGCACCGGGGACTTCCCCGCCGATGGCGGCCCCTTGCAGGATCCGCAGCAGCAGCAGCAGGAGGGGGGCGGCGATGCCGAGCACGGCGTAGGTGGGCAACAGGCCGATCAGCAGGGTCGGCAAGGCCATCAGGATGATGCTGAGGGTGAACATCCGCTTGCGGCCGATGAGATCGCCAAAGTGGGCCATGATGATGCCCCCCAGGGGACGAGCCAGGTAGCCGGCGGCGAAGATGCCGAAGGTCTGGAACTGGCGCAGCCACTCGGGAATGTCGGCCGGGAAGAAGAGCTCGCCGATGACCACGGCGAAGAAGACGAAGATGATGAAGTCGTAGAATTCGAGGGCGCCGCCCAGCGCCGCCAGGCTCAGGGTTTTGTAATCCTGTCGATTGAGGGGGCGACCGTGGTCGTGCGATGTGCTGACTTTACTCATATCCTTATGTTTCCCATCGTTTTTTTAGTTATTCTCCCCGGTGTGCTGCGGGGATACGCTCACCCACGAGGGTATGCTTTTGTGTCCCGCAATGTAAATCGCACAATTCGCAACACTGTCTTGCAGCACGGTGCGGCAAGTAGCTGGAGAGATCATGACGAAGAAAAAGGTACTGCTCTCCTGGAGCAGCGGAAAAGACAGCGCCTGGGCCTTGCATCGCCTGCGCCAGGATCCGGCCATCGAGGTGGTGGGGCTGTTCACCACCCTCAACCAGGCGTTCGAGCGGGTGGCCATGCACGGGGTGCGCAAGCAGTTGCTGCTGGCACAGGCTGAGTGTGTGGGCTTGCCGCTGACCACCATCGACCTGCCCTGGCCCTGCAGTAACGAGGAGTATGGGCGCATCATGACGGGCTTCATCGCCGATGTGCAGGCCAAGGACATTTACCACATGGCGTTCGGGGATCTCTTTCTTGAGGATGTGCGCGCCTATCGGGAGCGGCAACTGGCGGGGACCGGCATCACGCCGCTCTTCCCGCTCTGGGGCAGCGACACGACCGAGCTGGCGCAGGCGATGATCGAAGCCGGGCTCAAGGCCAGGGTCTGCACCCTGGATCCGGGCAAGCTGGACGCCGGGTTAGGTGGTCATGAATTCGGCTCGGCCTTCCTGGCTGCCCTGCCCGCCGGGGTGGATCCCTGCGGCGAGAACGGGGAGTTCCACACCCTGGCCTGGGACGGCCCCATGTTCCTGCATCCCTTGCCCATCCGGGTGGGGGAGACGGTGCTGCGGGACGGCTTCGTCTTCACCGATCTGCTGCCCGCCACCGCCTAGTCGCGATTGGACTCCCGCTCGCCCTTGTCGTCGTTGTAACGCAGGGCGATCTCGTGGAACTGCTGGTGGATGCGGGCAAAGGCATCCGTGATGTCGGGGTCGAAGTGATTGCCTCGTCCCGCCAGTATGATCGGCACCACCTCCTGGTGGGACATGGCAGCCTTGTAGCAGCGCTTGCTGATGAGGGCGTCGTACACGTCGGCCAGCGCCATCAAGCGGGCCGAGAGCGGGATCTCGTCACCGTGCAGGCCATAGGGATAGCCGGTGCCGTCCCACTTTTCGTGGTGGTAGCAGGCGATCTCCTTGGCCAGTCGCAGAAACTCCACCTCTACCCCCAGCGCCTCCTCGGCATGGACGATGGCCTCCTTGCCGAGAATGGAGTGGTGCTTCATCTGGGCAAACTCGTCCGCATCCAGCTTGCCAGGCTTGAGCAGGATCCGGTCTGGCACGCCGACCTTGCCGATGTCGTGCAGCGGGGCCGATTTGAACAGCAGATCGATGGTCTTGGGGGTCAGCTCTGCACGAAAGCGGGCATGCTCGCAGAGGGTCTCCGCCAGCAGCCGCACATAGTGCTGGGTGCGCAGGATATGGTTGCCGGTCTCGTTGTCGCGGGTTTCGGCAAGAGAGGCGAGGGAGTGGATGGTGATGTTCTGGATCAGTTCGTTCTCCCGGGTGCGCCGCTCTACCTCCTGCTCCAGAAAGGCGTTCTGGTCGTGCAGCAGATCCCGCGCCGTTTTCAGCTCCAGGTGGTTTCTGACCCGGGCCAGCACGATGGCGGGGGTGATCGGCTTGTGGATGTAGTCGACGGCCCCCAGCGCCAGGCCGTGCGCCTCCGCACTCTCCTCCACCTTGGCGGTCAGGAAGATCACCGGGATCTCCCGCACCTGCGGCATCTCCTGCAGCGCCTGCATCACCTGATAGCCGTCCATCTGGGGCATCACCACGTCGAGCAGGATCAGATCCACCCGGGTGCCGGCCGAGAGGATCTCCAGTGCCCGCTGGCCGCTGATGGCGACCTTGACCCGGTAGTGGGGGCTGAGCAGGGCGCTGAGCAGGGAGAGGTTCTCCGGTGTGTCATCGACCACCAGCAGGGTGGGTTTGGTATCGGGATCCAGCAAGTTGAGCATGATGGCGCCTCACTCTTGGTTGAACAGATCGGGTTTGAGGGCCCGGACTTGTTGCAGATATGCCAGGGCATCGGCGAAGCGAAAACGGGTCATGGCATCGTGCATGGCCGGTGCTGCCTCGCCCAGCAGGGGGGCGAGCCTGGCCTGATTGCGCTGGAACAGGATGAAGGCTTCCGCATCGTCTTCCAGCAGCAGCCCGGTCAGTTGGTGCAGCAGGGGGGCCAGCTCGGCGGGGGTAGCCTCCGGCAACCCGGAGGTGGCAGGGGCCGGCAGCAGTGTCAGCAGGCTGGCGGCCAGTTGCTGCTGCTGTTGCAGCCCCAGCTCGGCCAGCGGCCGCAGGCTGGCGGCATCGTCTCCCCGGGCGAGGGCGCTCTCCAGCCGGGCCGAGACATCCTGCAGCGACCCGGCCCCCAGCGTTGCGGCTATGCCCTTGAGGGTATGGGCCTGTCGATGCGCTTCTTCCCGGTCATTCGCCTGCAGGGCGGCCAGCAGGGTTTCCATCGGCTGACTCCCCTGGCGGGCGAAACGTTGCAGCAGATCCCGATACCACTCCCAGTTATGTATCAATCGTTGCAGGGCTGGCTCGGCGTTGAGCCCGATCGCCTGCAGCTGTGGCAGCAAGGCGGTGGCGGGTGATGCGTGTGAGGCAGTGAGCGTGCTGTTGACCTCGCGGCTGAAGGAGGTTGCCCAGCGCTGCAGGGCCGCATACAGCCTGTCGGGGTCGATGGGCTTGGCAATGTGATCGTCCATCCCGGCAGCGAGGCAGCGTTCGCGGTCACCGGTCATGACGTTGGCCGTCATCGCCAGGATCGGGGTGTGTTGCCCGATGTCTTCCCGCTCGCGCAACAGCAGGGTGGCGGCCAGGCCATCCATCACCGGCATCTGCATGTCCATCAGGATCAGGTCGTAGTGGGTCTGGGCCACCATCTCCAGCGCGATGGCACCATTGCCGGCGATGCTGACATCGGCACCGACCGCCCGCAGCAGCTCCAGCGCGACTTGCTGATTGAGCTCGTTGTCTTCCGCCAGCAGGATCCTGAGTCCGTCGAAGCGGTAGCGATGGGCCACCTGCGGTGGTTTGAAGGTGAGTGAACTGGTTTGCTGGCCAAACAGGCCGATGACGGTATCGAACAGCACGGAGGCGCATACGGGCTTGACCAGCACCCGATCAAAGCCGGCGGCATCGGCCTGGCGAAAGACCTCTTCCCGTCCGTAGCCGGTCACCATGACCCGATAGGGACGCGGGCCCATGCTGCGGGCGATGAGGCGGCGACCGGTCTCGATGCCATCCAGCCCCGGCATGTGCCAGTCCAGCAATACCACTTCGTAGGGCTGCCCCTCCTGCTCGGCGCCGGCAATCATCTGCAGTGCCTGCTGGCCCGACTCGGCGGTGTCCACCACAAAGCTCATGCTGCGCAGCAGGGCGGCCATGATGGTGCGGGCGCTGGCACTGTCGTCGGCCACCAGCATGCGGCGTCCGCGCAGATCCAGGCTCGGCAGATAGCGGGATCTGCGCCTGCCCCTACCGAGTCGGGCGGTAAACCAGAAGGTGCTGCCCTGGCCCGGTTCGCTCTGTACCCCCACCTCGCCGCCCATCAGCTCCGCCAGTTTGCGGGAGATGGCGAGGCCGAGGCCGGTGCCGCCGTACTTGCGGGTGGTGGAGCTGTCCGCCTGCTGGAATGACTGGAACAGCCGCTGCTGCTGCTCCTGGCTCATGCCGATCCCGGTGTCCTGTACCGAGCAGTGCAGCAACACCTCCTGGGGTTGTTTCTCCAGGCAGCTGACCTTGACCAGGATCTCCCCCTGCTCGGTGAACTTGACCGCGTTGTTGGCGTAGTTGATCAGGATCTGGCCGAGGCGAAGGGGATCGCCATAGAGCAGGGTATCGAGCTGGTGATCGACCTCGAACAGCAGTTCTATACCCTTGGCCTCCGCCTTTTCGCCCACCAGAGTGGCCAGATTCTCCAGCACATGGTCGAGATCGAACTCGATCCGCTCTAGATCCAGTTTGCCAGCTTCGATCTTGGAGAAGTCGAGGATGTCGTTGATGATGCCGAGCAGATGCTGGGCCGAACGCTGGATCTTGCTGACATAGTCGAACTGCTGCGGATCGAGCCGGGTCTGCAGGGCGAGGTGGGACATGCCGAGGATGGCGTTCATGGGGGTGCGGATCTCGTGGCTCATGTTGGCGAGAAAATCGCTCTTGGCCCGGGTCGCGCCCTCCGCCAGCTCATAGGCCACTTCCAGCTCCTGGTTCTTGGCCTGCATCACCGCAAACAGCTCGTCCCGGGTCGGTTCGGCGAACTGCTGCTGCATCTGTTGCAGCAGCGGTTCATCGGGCCAGCGGGGCAGGCGGTAGACCAGGGCGATGGCGTTGTCCGCGTGCGCTACCAGCCGGATGCCACGTGAATGGCGGCCGTCCGGCTCGGGGGAAATAGGGGCATCAGCGGAGAGCGAGAGCCACAACTCCTGCGCGTGCGGCTCCAGCCACAACTGCAGTTGCAGCGGCTCAGCGTTTGCCACCAGCTGGCGTACCAGCTCGGAGGTAGCGCCTGCCAGCGGTGCCACGAAGGTGGGACTTCTGTCGAGGCAGGTGAGTACCTGGATCACCTTGCGCCGGGCGGTGAGTGCCGCCGCCGGGCCTGACAGCAGGGTTTCGCCGATCAGTTGCCGCATCTAGTCCTCCTCCCCTGCCTGCACACGCAGCACGATGCAGCTGGCATCGTCGGTGCTGCGGCCACTGTGGGCGATCACCTGGCGTGCCAGCTGGGCGGGCTCGGCGGTCAGCTCCAGCGCACCATCGCGCAGGTTGAGGGATTCGCTGATACCGTCCGAATAGAGCATCACCACGTCCCCCGCGACGAGTGGCTGGCGCTGCAGCAAGGGGGTGGGGAAACGCTCTCCCAGCACCCCGTCGCGGGAGATGCCGCGCCAGGGTTCGTGGCCGCGCAGGCAGATGCGGGTATTGCCGATGCCGGCATAGCTCAGCTCACCCCGTTCGCCGTTGACCAGGGCCACGCCGGCGGCGGCGCCCCGGGTACCGATGCAGTGCTGGTGCAGCAGTTGCAACAGGCGGGCCGGTTCCTGCTCGTGGGTTTGCTGCAGCGCAGCCTCCAGCACCTGTACCAGCTTGTTGGCCGAGGCACCGTGGCCGCTCACGTCGATCAGGATCAGCGATACCCCCTCCGGCCCCGGTCGGATGAAGGCCAGATCACCGGAGACCCGTTCCGGATAGCAGGGGCGGTTCTCGCTGGCCCATGTCAGCTGCAGGCCGGCGTGCGGCTGGCCTGTGCAGGCGAGAGGAGGGATTGGTCTGGATACCAGGGGCGCCGCGCCCAGCCACTTGCGGGCCTGCACCAGAGTTCCCCCTTCCGGCGGGGTACTGATGGTGAGCTCCGACATCATGCGGCGCACGCCGGGCAGGCCTAGCCCCAGGGTGCCCGAGGTGCTGTAGTGGTCCTGCATGGCCTGATGCACATCCCCAATGCCGGGTCCCTGATCGCGGGCGATGATGTCGATGCAGGGACGCCCGCTGGGATGGTGGAGGGTGAGGGTGATCTCCCCCCGCTCGGCGTATTTCAGGATGTTGCTGCCAAGCTCGGAGACCACGGTGGAGAGCATGGCACGGTCCACCTCGGACAGGTTGGCGATGAAGGGGAGGCGGCGTACCGCCATCACCGTCAGGTGCAGGTCGATGTCGTGGCGCAGCGGGTAGCTGGCTTCTTGAAGGCTCTGTTCCAACTGCATGATGCGCTACTCCTCATCCTTGAGCGTCCTGCGAACATGGGCGAAGGCATCGTCCATGTCGAGAAAGCAGCGCAGCGGCCCGGGCTCGGCATCGGCTAGCGCCAGGAAAGCGGCGATCCCTGCATTGAGCCCAACCAGCAGACAGACGGCACCGAGCAGGCGGCACACCTCGGCCAGTTTGCGTACCTGCCTGAATTCGTGGTGATCGAGCAGCATGACCCCGGAGAAGTCGAGCAGTACCGCGTGCTGGCGGCCCAGCATCAGCCGCTGGGAGAGGGCCTGCATCAGTTGCTGCATGCCCTCGTCACCGAGGTCGGGGCGCATGCTGACCACGATGCAGTCGGCCACGTCGGCGATGCCCAGATCATTGTTGAGCAGCATGCATCTCTCCTGGAGGCCTAGAGGGTGGATCCGACCCGCTTGAGGGCTATCTCGAAGGCATCCCGCAGGGTCGCCGTGGTGCGGATGTCGCCGACAGAGACCCCCAGCTCCACCATGGTGCGGGCGATGGCCGGCGAGACGCCGGAGATGATGGCCTCGCACCCCATGAACTGGGTCGCCTTGGTGATCTTGATCAGCTGATTGGCGACGCCGGTATCCACGGTGGCGACCCCGGCGATGTCCAGTACGAAGACCCGGGCCCGGGTCTCGGCAATCTTGGTGAGCGATTTGTTCATCACGTCGGCGGTGCGCATGGAATCGATGATCCCCACCAGCGGCAGCAGCAGGATCCCGTCCCAGATGGGGGTGACCGGGGTCGACATCTCCTGCAGCGACTTGTGCAGCTCCTCGCGCACCCTGGCGGCCTCTTCCGCCTCCTCCATGGCGCGCTTGAGCTGGTGATGCTGTTCTACTTGGGCTGTGATGTCGGTGGCAAACTTGACGATCTTGCTGGGCTTGCCGGTGAGATCCAGCACCGGGTTGTAGGAGCCCTGGATCCAGATCTCTTCACCCTGTTTGCCGATTCGGCAGAACTCTCCCGCCAGGAATTCACCGCGGCGCAGGGTTTCCCAGAAGGTGCGATAGTCGGCCGACTGGGCGTAGTCGGGATCGACCAGCAGCCTGTGGTGCTGGCCCTTCAGCTCTTCCAGCTGATAGCCCACTGTCTCCAGGAAGCGGGCATTGGCGTCAAGGATGATGCCATCCAGTGAAAACTCCACCTTGCCCATGACCCGGCTCAGGGCGTTGAGCTGTCCCTCGAAGTTGGCGTTCAGCTGCTTCTGTTCGGTCAGGTCCATGGTGTATTCGATGACCTGAACCAGCGCGCCCTGTTCGTCCAGCAGGGGGCTGCAACTGCCTCGCAGCCAGATGTCCCGCCCTTGGCGATCCAGCCGGTGAAACTCTCCCTCCTGTGCCTGCCCCGTTCGCAGCGCCTGCCAACGGGCGGCCTCGCCGGCGGATTCTTCCGCCTCAGCGGGGAGCAGCATGCTGTAGTGCTGACCCTTGAGCTCGGCCAGCTGGTATCCCATGATGGCGAGAAAGCGGGAGTTGGCATCCAGGATCAAGCCGTCTGGCGCGAGCTCGAGCCGTGCCATCAGCTGGTCGACGGCCTCCAGTCTGGCCTGGGGTGAAGCGGGAGTGACTGTGTTCGAATGGGCAGCGGCGGTGTGCACGTCCATGGCATCTCCGGTAAATGGTGCAATTGATTTGAATGCCATTAGAAGGCGTACAGCAGTTATAGCCCACCGGGGCGAGAGCGGGGGACAAGAAGTGCCGAAAGAGCCTGCTGGTAGGGGGGGCTTGGGCCTGGAGAGTTCGTCATGAACATCTTATATCGGGATTAATGTCATTATCGCCCCGCTTTGCCCTGGTTGCTGCCCGCCGTGGCAGTCGAAATCCCGACCAGCCCCGCCGGTGTCATTGCGGTGAGCCTGGCCCAGCAGGCCCCTTTCACTGGGTGTCGGTGACGCAGATTGCCAGGAGCCTGGATGGGCTGCTGCCGATGGCGGTGGGTTTCGACATCGACGACACCCTGCTCTTCTCCAGCCCGGGGTGCTATCGCGGCAAGCAGGCGTTCTCCCCCAATGGTGAGAGCTGCCTGAAGAATCCGGCCTTCTGGGAGAAGATGAGCAACGGCTGGGACGCGTTCAGCGTGCCGAAAGAGGTGGGCAAGGCGCTCATCGCCATGCACTTCCCGCGCGGCGATCACATCTACTTCGTCACCGGCCGTTCGGCCAACTCCACCTACTTGCCCCTGCCGCTGGCTGGCGCATGGGAGGAGGAGGTGATCGTCAACTCCCTGTACTGAGGTTCCCATGCATGGCAAAAGGGCCAGATCCTGTCAGGTTCCGGCCCTTCTTTTGGGCGTCTAGCGGGCGGCGAAGGTGTCGCAACTGGCGGGCTTGCCGCTGTCAAAACCGCGTTTGAACCAGGCGAGGCGCTGGGCCGAGGTGCCGTGGGTGAAGCTGTCGGGAACGACCCGGCCCTGACCTTGCTGCTGCAACCTGTCGTCGCCGATGGCCTGGGCGGCATTGAGCGCCTCTTCCAGATCGCCACGCTCCAGCACCTGCTCTTTTTCCATGTAGTGGCCCCAGACCCCGGCGAAGCAGTCCGCCTGCAGTTCGAGCTTGACCGACAACCGGTTCTGGGCGACCTGGCTCAGCCCCTGTTGCTGCTGGCGCACCTTGGTGGAGATGCCGAGCAGGTTCTGCACGTGGTGGCCCACTTCGTGGGCGATCACATAGCCCTGGGCGAAGTCGCCGTCGGCCCCCAGCTTGTCGCGCATGTCCTGATAGAAGGAGAGATCGATGTAGACGGTGCTGTCGGCCGGACAGTAGAAGGGCCCCATCACCGACTGCCCCTGGCCGCAGCCGGTGCGGGTCGCACCGCGATAGAGCACCAGTCTGGGGGCCTGATAGTGGTTGCCGCTTTGCTGGAACATCTCGCCCCAGGCGTCCTCCGTGGAGGCGAGCATCACCGAGGTGAAGCGGGCGAGGGGATCGTTTGCAGCCTGGGACGAGTTCTGACGCTGGGGCTGGCTCTGCGGGGCCGGATCCTGCAGCAGGGGGCCGAGGTCCACGCCGTAGTACCCCGCCACCATGACCACCACCAGCAGGATAAGGCGCCCCTTGCCGCCGATGGGCAGGCCGCGACCCCCGTTGCCGCCGCCTTGCTGGCGTCGGTCTTCCACATTGTTGCTCTCACGGCGATCTTGCCAGCGCATATCCCCATACTCCCGTCATTGGTGGTGGCAGTAATGATAATGGCTGGCGCCGGGGCTTGCCTAATCGGCCCGGGTCATTCGGCCCAGGGCATCTCGGGCAGGCTGTCGAGAAACTCGCCGTAACGGACGAGGTTGAAGGGGCCCTGTTCGGCCTCCATGGCCATGAGCTCGGCACCCAGGGCACAGGCGATATATTGCAGCGCCTCTTCACGGGGAGTGCCCTTCATCACCAGGCGCATCAGGGTGGCTTTCACCTGGAGGGGGTGGCCCTCGGCGAGCTGGTTCTCCACCATCTCCAGCAGTGTCTCTTCATCAAAAAATTCGGGGGTATCGGTCATGGCCGTTCTCCTGCCTGTTCCATGGGGTGGGCAGTATAGCGGGGACGCGGCTCCCGGGGGCGAAAATATCGTCCGGGACTTGCCAAGGGGGCGGGGCGGGAGCAGTCTTGGACACTCTCTCTGCCGAACGAGCCCATGTCATGATCCTCTCCGAGCGCCTGGAACTGCGCGAACTGACCGTTGTCGATGCCCCCTTCATTCTCGAACTGCTCAACGATGGCGATTTTCACCGCTACATCGGCGATCGCGGGGTACGTACCCTGGCGGATGCCGAAAACTACATCCAGCAGGGGCCTGCGGTCAGTTATGCCCGCCACGGTCACGGACTCTATCTGGTGGTGCGGCGGGAAGACGGGGCCAGGCTCGGCATCTGCGGTCTGATCAAGCGCGATACCCTGCCCTGTGAAGACATCGGCTATGCCTTCCTTCCCGCCTGGCGCGGTCAGGGTTATGCCATCGAAGCCGCGCGGGCGGCCATGGCAGATGGCCGCGAACGGCTCGGCATCGAGCGGGTGGTCGCCATCGTCACTCCGGGCAATGAGCGTTCGGTCCGGCTACTCGCCAAGCTGGGGCTGAGTCAGGGCAAACGGGTCAGGCTGGGAGCCGGCGAGGAGGAGTGCCTGCTGCTGGAGGCGCCGGACAAGGAGACTTGCGGGGTCTAGCCACCGCTCTGGGAGCGGGGCCATGCAGACTATGACGTCAGGCAAGGAGGCCGCCGTGAGCTGCGGCCTGTCTGCATCGGGCGCTGCCGGTGGGCAGGCAAAGTCAGTTGAGCTCTTCGATGGAGAACTCGCCGGCGATGCCATCACAGGAGATGGCGAAGCCGCCGCTGAAGCGGGTGCTGAACTGGATCAGGAACGTATCGTCGTCGTGCTCTTGCACGGGCAGGTTGATGGGTTTGCTGCGACGCAGGGGTTTGCGGATCTGTACGTGTTTCATCATGGTATTTCTCTATATAAATTAAGTGTTTGCTCCTTGTATTGGCAAATGTCAGGTCAATGGGCGCGGTCAGCACGATAGCGGACGAGCGCGCAGGAATACCCAGCCCGGTTCAGGGGCGTCTGCACTTTCAAGGAAGGCGCCAAGGACCACGCGGATGCATGATGCTACTTGGGAGTGGGCAGATCGGGTCTGCACCGTGAGAGCCGGGCAACGCAGGCAGACAGCCTGAACGGTTCTCAAGGCGAGTAAATCAGAAGAAGGTTATGCGGGTACTGGCAGGATTCATCGTGAGGTGAAGCATTGCGAACATAATCAGGGCTGATTAACTAGCCGACGCGCATTCTCTCCTCGAAATGTGTAAAAAGCAAACACTAATTGTGCGTTCACCCAGTCATTCCCTGTTTTTCACTGCCACGGGGGTGACAAAAGGGCTCCCGAGGGAGCCCTTTTCATTGCCGGTCAGGGACGGGCTCAGGCGTCGCCACAGGCCTTCTTGGCGGCGGTGATCATGGGGGTAATGGTCATGCCCTGTACCACGATGGAGAACATCACCACCGAGTAGGTCATCACCAGGATCACCTGGCGCAGATCGACGTTGTGCTCCGGGATCATCATGACACCGGATGGCAGTGCCAGGGCCATGGCCATGGCCAGACCGCCACGCAGGCCGCCCCAGGTGAGGATGCGCACCGAGAAGGTGTTGTAGCTGCGGAACTTGCGGAACGCCACATAGGGCAGGGAGACGCTGATGAAGCGGGCGGCCAGGCAGAGCGGCACCGCGATGACCAGCAGGATCCAGTCGCGCCAGGCCAGATCCAGCAGCACCAGTGCCAGACCGATCAGCAGGAACAGCAGGGCGTTGAGGAACTGATCCATCAACTCCCAGAAGTGATCCAGGTGGTGCTGGCTCTGCTCGGAGAAGCCGGAATGACGGGTCCAGTTGCCGATCATGATGCCGGTCACCACCATGGCCAGGGCGCCGGAGACGCCGATCATGTTGGCGAAGGCGAAGCCCGCGGTCGGGATGCAGAGGGTCAGCAGCAGCTCCAGGGAGCCGTCGTCGGTGGCGCTGATCATCACGTGGGCGATGAGGCCCAGCACGGCCCCGAACAGGATGCCGCCGAGGGCCTCATGCAGGAACAGACCGGCCACGCTGCCGAAGGTGGGCTCCACGCCGCCAAAGGCCACGGCAAACACGGTGGCGAAGATGACGAGGCCAACACCGTCGTTGAACAGGGATTCCCCCTCGATCTGGATGGCGATCTGGGGTGGCGCCTTCATCTTCTTGACGATGGCCAGTACGGCGATGGGGTCGGTGGGGGAGATCAGGGCACCGAACAACATGCAGTAGACCAGCGGCACATCCCAGCCCAGCAGCTTGGCGATGAACCAGAAGCCGTAGCCGATGAGGAAGGTGGAGAGCAGGGTGGCGGCTATGGCCAGAATGGTGATTTCCCACTTCTGGCTACGCAACGCCTTGAGGTTGATGCCAAGGCCGCCGGCGAACAGCAGGAAGCCCAGGATCCCCTTCAACAGGAAGTTCTGGAAGTCGATGCTCTCCATGGTCTTGATGGCGAGAGGCTCCAGATTGAACCAACCCAGTTTGCCAAACAGCACCAGCAGCGCGGAGATCAGCATGGAGCCCGCAGTGATGGCGATGGTGGTCTGGATCTTCACAACATACTGGTTGGCAAAGGCGATGAAGATCGCCAACGCTGCCAGGAAGCAGAGTGTGTAGTAGACGCTCATAGTTATTTTTCTCTTTGGTAAACAGCAAGCACGTATCCCTCTTGAGGACGGGCATAGGGTACTCCCGGGTTAGATCATGCTCATTACCTATTTATGGTTATATTTAATCGTCATCACGGACAGATAGACGGCTAGATTTCCATTTAATTTGATTGCTGCTAGGATGGGCATCACGCAGTTGCATGGATGTAAGGGGTACGAGCGGTGTCGAGCAGAGAGTCGAACAAGAAAGCGGATGTCACAACCAGGCTGGAAGCCTGTCTCAAGGAGCGGATCCTGATCATCGACGGGGCCATGGGCACCATGATTCAGGGTTACAAACTCGGTGAGGCGGACTATCGGGGGGAGCGATTTGCCGACTGGCATACCGACATCAAGGGCAACAACGACCTGCTGGTGTTGAGCCGTCCAGCCGTCATTCGCGAGATCCACGACCAGTATTGTGCCGCCGGGGCCGACATCCTCGAGACCAACACCTTCAACGCCACCCGCATCGCCATGGCGGACTACGAGATGGAAGCGCTCTCGGCCGAGATAAACCGGGAGGCGGCCCGCCTGGCCCGCGCCGTGGCGGACGAGTGGACAGCCAAAGACCCAGCCAAGCCGCGCTTCGTGGCAGGGGTCCTGGGCCCCACCAACCGTACCGCCTCCATCTCGCCGGACGTGAACGACCCGGGCAAGCGCAACGTCACCTATGACGAGCTGGTGGCTGCCTACACCGAATCGACCCACGCCCTCATTGAGGGCGGTGCCGACATCATCCTGATCGAGACCATCTTCGACACCCTCAACGCCAAGGCGGCCGCCTTCGCGGTGGACCTGGTGTTCGAGGAGCTGGGTTACAGCCTGCCGGTGATGATCTCCGGCACCATCACGGACGCCTCCGGTCGTACCCTCTCGGGCCAGACCACCGAGGCCTTCTATCACTCCCTTCGCCACGTCAAACCGGTCTCCTTCGGCCTCAACTGTGCGCTGGGGCCGGACGAGCTGCGCCAGTACGTGGAGGAGCTGTCCCGCATCAGCGAGACCCATGTCAGCGCCCACCCCAATGCCGGTCTGCCCAATGCGTTTGGCGAGTACGATCTGGACGCGGTAGAGATGGCGGAGCATATCCGCGAGTGGGCTTCGAGCGGCTTTCTCAACCTGGTGGGCGGCTGCTGCGGCACCACCCCGACCCACATCCGCGCCATGGCGGACGCCGTGGCGGGCATCAAGCCCCGCGCCCTGCCGGATCTGCCGGTAGCCTGCCGGTTGTCGGGCCTGGAGCCTCTCATCATCACGGCGGACTCCATGTTCGTGAACGTGGGTGAGCGGACCAACGTCACCGGCTCGGCCAAGTTCAAGCGCTTGATAAAAGAGGGGCTCTACGACGAGGCCCTCGACGTCGCCAAGCAGCAGGTGGAAAACGGTGCCCAGATTATCGACATCAACATGGATGAGGGGATGCTGGATGCCGAGGCGGCCATGGTGCGCTTCCTGAACCTCATCGCCGGGGAACCGGACATCGCCCGGGTGCCGGTGATGATCGACTCCTCCAAGTGGGAGGTGCTGGAGGCGGGCCTCAAGTGCGTGCAGGGCAAGCCGGTGGTCAACTCCATCTCCATGAAGGAGGGGGAGGACAAATTCATCGAGCAGGCGAAACTGCTGCGTCGCTACGGCGCCGCCGTCATCGTCATGGCGTTCGACGAGGTGGGCCAGGCCGATACCCGGGCCCGCAAGTTCGAGATCTGCCAGCGCGCCTACCGCATTCTGGTGGACCGCGTCGGCTTCCCGCCGGAAGACATCATCTTCGACCCCAACATCTTCGCGGTGGCGACCGGCATCGACGAGCACAACAACTACGCGGTGGACTTCATCGAGGCGGTGAAGGACATCAAGGTGCACCTGCCCCACGCCATGATCTCCGGCGGCGTCTCCAACGTCTCCTTCTCCTTCCGTGGCAACGAGCCGGTGCGCGAAGCCATCCACGCCGTCTTCCTCTACCACGCCATCAGGAACGGCATGGACATGGGGATCGTCAACGCGGGCCAGCTTGCCATCTACGAAGACATCCCGGCCGAGCTCAAAGAGAAGGTCGAGGCGGTAGTGCTGAACCTCAACGACAACGCCACCGAGGCGCTGCTGGCCATCGCCGAGAAGTATCGCGGTGCCGGCGCCCAGGCCGAGGATCCGCGGGATCAGGAGTGGCGCAGCTGGCCGGTGGGCAAGCGACTGGAACACGCCCTGGTCAAGGGGATCACTGATTTCATCGAGGAGGATACCGAGGAGGCGCGCGCCCAGGCCGAGAAGCCGCTGCACGTCATCGAGGGGCCGCTGATGGACGGCATGAACGTGGTGGGCGATCTGTTCGGCGCCGGCAAGATGTTCCTGCCCCAGGTGGTGAAGTCGGCCCGGGTGATGAAGCGGGCGGTGGCCTACCTGCAGCCCTACATCGAGGCGGAGAAGTCCGGCGGTTCCAGCAACGGCAGAATCGTGCTGGCCACCGTCAAGGGCGACGTGCACGACATCGGCAAGAACATCGTCGGGGTGGTGCTCCAGTGCAACAACTTCGAGATCGTGGATCTCGGGGTCATGGTCTCCTGCGAGACCATCCTCAAGACGGCCCGGGAAGTGAACGCCGACATCATCGGCCTGTCGGGCCTCATCACTCCGTCCCTGGACGAGATGGTGCACGTAGCAAAAGAGATGGAGCGTCAGGGGTTCAAGCTGCCGCTGCTCATCGGCGGAGCCACCACTTCCAAGGCCCACACCGCGGTGAAGATAGAGCAGAACTACTCCGAGCCCGTGGTCTATGTCTCCAACGCCTCCCGCGCCGTGGGGGTGGCCCAGAGCCTGCTGAGCCCGGAGCTCAAGCCCGCCTTCGTGGCCCGCATCGACAAGGAGTACGAGATTGCCCGGGATCAGCATGCCCGCAAGCAGCCGCGCTCCAAGCCGGTCAGCCTGGCCCATGCCCGGGCCAATCGCCATCAGCTGGACTGGGTGGGCTATGAGCCCCCGGCGCCCCGGGAGCCCGGCGTGCAGACCTTCGAAAACGTGCCCATCTCGGTGCTGCGCCCCTACATCGACTGGACGCCGTTCTTCCTGAGCTGGGAGCTGGCGGGCAAGTTCCCCCGCATTCTGGAGGATGAAGTCGTGGGGGAGGAGGCGACGCGCCTCTACGCCGACGCCAACGCCATGCTGGACCAGCTGGAGAAGGATGAGAGCGTGCGCTGCGCCGGCATCATCGGCCTGTTCCCCGCCAACGCCGTGGGGGACAGCATCGAGGTCTACACCGACGAGACCCGCACCCAGGTGCGCAAGGTGCTGCACCACCTGCGCCAGCAGAGCGAGAAGCAGGGCTTCCCCAACTACTGTCTGGCGGACTATGTGGCGCCGAAGGAGAGCGGCAAGCCCGACTGGATCGGCGCCTTCGCGGTGACCGGCGGCATCGGCGAGGAGGCCATCGCCAAGGCCTACAAGGCGGACCACGACGACTACAACGCCATCCTCATCCAGGCGGTGTGCGATCGCCTCGCCGAGGCCTTTGCCGAATACCTCCACGAGCAGGTGCGCAAAGTGCACTGGGGCTATGCCCCGGACGAGGCGCTCAGCAACGAGGAACTGATTCGCGAAAATTACCAGGGGATACGTCCGGCGCCGGGCTACCCGGCCTGCCCGGAGCACACCGAGAAGGGGAGCATCTGGGAGCTGCTGGACGTGGAGCAGGCCATCGGCATGCAGCTCACCGAGTCCTACGCCATGTGGCCGGGGGCGGCGGTATCCGGCTGGTACTTCTCCCACCCCGAGAGCAAGTATTTCGCCGTGGCCCAGATCCAGCAGGATCAGGTGGAAGACTACGCCATGCGCAAGGGGATGACCCTGGCAGAGGCCGAACGCTGGCTGGGGCCCAACCTGCACTGATCCCCGTCTGCCCCGCCTCACGCGGTGCGGGGCAGGCGTCGGGTACGCACGCCATATCGAGGTTGCCATGAAGATTGGATTTGTCGGTCTGGGGGCCGTGGTGCAGACAGCCTATCTGCCTGCACTTGCCGCACTGGCGGAAAATACCGAGATATGGGGTTTTGATCCCGCCATCACCCTGCCCGGCGTCATGTCCGCCCCGACCCTGGAAGCCCTGCTGGCCGAACCCCTGGATCGGCTGGTGATCGCCACGCCTTCCCTGCTGCATCTGCCCGTGCTGGAGCAGGCACTGGCCAGCGCCATTCCCCTCATCCTGGTGGAGAAACCCGTGGTGGCCACCCTGGCCCAGCACGATCGCCTGCGCGCCCTGCTGGCGGACCCCGAGGTCGCAGCCAGGGTGCTTGCACTGGATCACTGGATGGCCCGCAATGCCGTCCAGCAGTTGCTGCTGAGCGGCAAACTGGATGAAGGCTGGCAGCCTCGGGAACCAGAGGGTGCCGGGGTCGGGCTGGCCACCCTCGCCGATATCAGCGCGGTGGAGGGCTTTTTGCTGGAACCCTGCGGCCTGGACGAGGCGGGGCATCCCTGTGCCCTCAACTTCGCCACCGGGGAGCCGGATCAGCGGGTCCTGCGCCATCCAGACGGTGTGATCCTCGACATCGGTACCCATCTGCTGGCGATGATCCGGGAACTGCTGGTGGCCCTGGGTGGGGACGACCGCCTGCACCTGATCGCGGAGGACGTCTGCGACCGGCTGGGGCAGCCCATCCGGCGCGGGGATCTGGAGACCGCCGAGGGGCGGGCCTGCCTGCGCGGCGAGGCGGCAGGGGTGCCCCTGACCCTCTGGCTCGACAAGTATGCAGGTCCCGGGGTGGAGAAGAAGGGGCTTTGCCTGCACCTCAAGGACGGGCGGCGCATCGAGCTGCTTCGCTGCGGCAACCTGGAGTGGTTGCACCATCACGACGTCGACGGGATGCGGGGCTGGCAACATGAGGGGCCCCTCTATCGCCACTGCATCGCCCAGACTCTGCTGGCCCCCGTGCCTTTGGGAGGCTGGGTCGGCACCACGGCGCGCCGTTTGCAGGAGGTCGCCCTGCTGCTTGAGTTGCAACAAGGGCTGCGCGGCCCCCATTGACGTCGTTGTGCGCCATCGGACATGAGGGCTGGTGGCGGGCGCCGTCTTGCAGAACGGTCCGTTCTTGAGTGCGGCACTCTCGGTTTTTGCCTGTTCTTGCAGAACCGCGCATGGTGAGGGGAAAGGATTGGCGTTGCCAGTCGTTCATGGCACCTTATACTCTCCAGTCCGATTATCAGGTCTGCCATTTCCATGAATATTGCCATTTTATCCCGTGAGCCCAACAACTACTCCACCCGCCGTCTGGTCGAGGTGGCCCGGGCCCGTGGGCATCAGGTCGAGGTGCTCGACACCCTGCGCTGCTACATGAACATCGCCTCCCACAGCCCCTCCATCCATTACGAAGGACGGGAGCTGGAGAGCTATGACGCCGTGATCCCGCGCATCGGTGCCAGCATCACCTTCTATGGCACCGCCGTGCTGCGCCAGTTCGAGATGATGAGCACCATGGCACTCAACAGCTCGGTGGCCATCTCCCGCTCCCGGGACAAGCTGCGCGCCATGCAGCTGCTCTCTCGCCACGGCATCGGCCTGCCGGTGACCGGCTATGCCCACAGCACCCACGACGTACCGGATCTCATCACCATGGTGGGGGGCGCCCCCCTGGTGGTGAAGCTGCTGGAGGGCACCCAGGGGATTGGCGTGGTGCTGTGCGAAACCCAGAAGGCCGCGGAGAGCGTCATCGAGGCCTTTATCCAGACCAACAACAACATCCTGGTGCAGGAGTACATCCGCGAGGCCAACGGTGCCGATATCCGCTGCCTGGTGGTCAACGGCAAGGTGGTGGCCGCCATGCGCCGCCAGGCCCAGCCGGGGGAGTTTCGCTCCAACCTGCACCGGGGCGGCACCGCCGAAGCCATCAAGATCACACCGGAAGAGCGTGCCACCGCCGTGCAGGCCGCCAAGATCATGGGGCTGGACGTGGCCGGGGTGGATATTCTGCGAAGCGCCCGCGGCCCCCTGGTGCTGGAGGTGAACTCCTCCCCCGGCCTGCAGGGGGTGGAAGCTGCTTCCGGCAAGGACGTGGCGGGCAAGATCATCGAGTTCCTCGAGCTCAAGGCGAGCCGCAAGCACAAGCCGGCGGAATGAGTCCCAAACGAGTGTCAGACAGGTAAACACAGGGCGCCCTCGGGCGCCTTGTTGCTATCTGGGGGGGCTGGAAGGCAGCGGGCTTGCCGGGAACTGTCTCCCTTCTCCCGTTGTGTTGAACAGCCGGGAAGAAGGGCCGGGAATGAGGGGGCTATACCGCCCCGGGGGCGCCGGGGATCATCACCAGCCGGGCGCTGAAGACCCCATCCACCAGGTGGGTCTCAATCTGCCAGCCCAGCTTCTCGCAGATGCGCTGGATGATGGTGAGGCCGCAGCCGTAGCCGAGGATCTGATCCGGCGCGGCGGCGGTGGGGTTGCTGATGGTGAGCACCTGCTCGTGCAGGGTGATCTCGATGTGCCCCTCGGCGTAGCTCAGGGCGTTTTTCAAGAGGTTGCCGAGGGCGATGGCGAGCAGGGAGAGGGGGGCCTGCACCTCGCTCTCCTCGTCCAGTTGCAGGCGAATGTCCAGCGTCTCCCGTTGCAGCAGGGGGGCGAGGCGGGTCAGCTCCCGGCGAATGAGCGGCGCCACCTGCTGGGGCGGGCGCTCCACGGCCTCCTTGCGTCCCAGCAGCAGGAAGGTTTCGGTGAGCAGGGCCATCTCGTCGGCGGCGGCGCGGATGCGGCTGACGGCGCGGGCTGCCGGGGCGGGCAGGTCATTCACCTTGCCGAGCAGGGCCGCGGATCCCTGGATCACCATGTTGGGGGTGCGCAGCTCGTGGCTGGCAAAGCGGCTGAACTCCTGTTCACGGGCAAACACGGCGGCTACCTCGTGCTTGCCCGCCAGCAGCGCCTGCTCTATCTCTCGCAGCTCCTGCCAGGGGGCATCGGGCACGAAGTCCCCCTGATCCGGGGTCAGGTGGGCGACCCGCTGGCGCAGCCGCTCCAGCGGCCTGGTGATGTGACGCACCAGCCAGATGCCGAAGGCGAGGCTCCCCAGCAGCAGGGCCAGGCCGATGAGGCGGGTCACCAGATGCAGCTTGGCTTCGTAAGGGTCGAGGTAGTCGTCCGCATCGTCGTTGAACACCAGATAGAGCAGCCCCTGACCCGAGGGGTGGGCGCGTACCAGGAAGTGCTTGTCCTCCCGGCCCAGCTGATGCTCGAAGAAGCCTGGGCTCTGGTAGGCCTTGAGCCAGGCGGGCAGGCGGCCCGCCTCTGTCCAGTAGCTGGAGAACTGGCGCGGGCTGGGGGCGGGGGCCGCCATTCCGAGGCGCAACCAGTCGTCGTCATAGCGGGTTGCCTCCGCCTCCAGCCAGTGGCGCAGGCTCAGCTCCTCCATCTTGTTCTCGGCCACCACCATCAGCAGGCTCAGGATCACCAGCAGCAGCAGACCGGCCCCTCCCAGCGCCAGCACCAGGCGCCGGCGCAGGCTCGGCAGACCGGAGGCAAGGGGCGGCGTCGGGTTCGTCATGGGGTCACCAGCCGGTAGCCCTGGCCGTGCAGGGTCTCCAGCATGGGGGTGGGGAAGGGCTTGTCGAGGGCGCTGCGCAGGGCATAGATGTGGCTGCGCAGGGCGTCTGAGTCGGGCTCCTCGTCGCCCCAGACGGTGTCGAGCACCTCCTGGCGCGTCACCAGCTGGGGGGCGCGCTTCACCAGCAGGGTGAGGATCTGGAACGGGATCTTGCCGAGCTTGAGCTCCACTCCGGCGCGGGTGGCGCGGCCGCTGGCGGGATCCACCGTCAGATCGCCAAAGCCGAGGACGCCCATGTCCCCTCTGGGGCCACGCAGGCTGAGGGCCTCCAGGCGCACCTCCAGCTCCTCCATGGCGAACGGCTTGACCAGATAGTCGTCGCCCCCCGCCCGAAAGCCTGCCAGCTTGTCCTCCAGGCTGTCACGGGCGGTGAGAAAGAGCACCGGGGTCGCGATGCCGTCCGCACGCAGCCGCTCCACGGTACGCAGGCCGTCGAGGCGCGGCATCATGACGTCCATGATGATGACGTCGAAGCGCTCCTGGGCCAGCAGTTGCAGGGCGGCCTGGCCATGATAGGCGCAATCCACCCTGTGCCCGGCCAGCGCCAGATAGTCCATGATGGTCTCCGCCACCTGGGGACTGTCTTCCACCACCAGTATTTTCATGCTCTGATCTCCTGGTCTGTGCCGCTATTTCACGGCCATTTCACACCGGATGGGTCATCCTGTGTGCCAGTGTAACCCCGAGGATCCCCGATGAAGAAGTCTCTCTGCGCCTTCTGGTTATTGATTCTATTGCCTTTTGGTCTGGTGCAGGCGGCCGAGTTCAAGCTCACGGGCCGCACCACCTGGCAGCTTGGCCAGTTGATGGTCAACGGCATTCCCTTCGTGATCGATGAGCGCACCCGCTTCAAGGATGGCCTGGATGAGGACGATCTCGGCGGGACCTGGGTCGATCTGGAAGGGGTCGTGCAGGAGACGGCGGCAGGGGCGCGGCGGCTCGTTCGCGAGGTGGAGGCGCTGGAAGAGGAGGACGAGATGGAACTGGAAGGGCCGGTGGAAGGGGGACGGATCTGGGGCTATGTCACCTCGGATGGGAGCCTCTCCCCGTTCGAGGGACGCTGGCTGGAGCTGGAGTGCAAGTTTGACGGCATGCGCCTGAGCCAGTGCCGGGAGGATGACTGACCGGTCAGGGCGGACCGGGAAAAATTGCCCGTCCGGGGCCATAGTTAAACCTCACCCCGTGACCCCGGACCGCCTGCCATGACCCGAACCGCACTCTGCCTGCTGCTGTTGCCCTTCTGCACCCTTGCCGACGACGCCGAGCTCTGGCTGGTGGAGCTGGAGCACAACGACGGGGTGCGCCTGCAATTCCAGGGGGCTGAGCTGGAGCTCGGCAGTGCCGAACTGCACGGCGTGGCGCAGCCGGACGGGCTCGTGCCCGGCATGCACCTCGCGATCCAGAGCCGCTACGGCGTCGCCGAGACGATCCGGGTGCTCGACGGGGCGCCGGATCCGGCGCTCGGGGCCAGCTGGCGGAGGGCGGAGGATCGACTGCTCACCCATAATCAGCAGGCATTGCTGCTACAGGAACTCGGCGTGCTGGTGTTTGATGCTGACACTCGCTGGATCAACGGCAGCGCCGCCGATCTGCAACCGGGTCGCCGCTTGGTGCTGAGCCGGGATGAAGAGGGCCGCCTCACCGATATCCTCATTCCCGACCCCGAGGATCCCCTCGACGCCGAAGAGTGAGACCTCTCTCCCTTTCCCCTTGTTAATGGCTTGTACTTTAAATTTCCCCACTTATACTGGCGCACATCTTGTCGGAGTGCTGACCGTCGAACGACGCTAAGCTGAGACCGTTAATTCGGGATCCGTGGAACCTGATCAGGTTAAGACCTGCGAAG
This sequence comes from Aeromonas sp. R10-1, assembly GCF_040908465.1. Classification (NCBI taxonomy): domain Bacteria; kingdom Pseudomonadati; phylum Pseudomonadota; class Gammaproteobacteria; order Aeromonadales; family Aeromonadaceae; genus Aeromonas; species Aeromonas sp. R10-1. The sequence goes on along the minus strand of NZ_JBFODT010000017.1, from coordinate 295,524 downwards.
GGAAACAAGGGTAACTTGCGGGTTACCGCGCCGGGGAAGGCACACCTTCCCGCCAGCTGGAGGCAGACCGCCTCTGGCTGCCACAGGCGCACAGGGGGAGGTTGTCCCGCCGGGCCGTCAGGCCTGCGGATCTGCCACACAGGGCAGAGGGACGGCAGAGCAGGGAAGATCCATGCCCGACTCACTCCCCCGAGCACACCCCGCCGCAAGTTCATCTTCTCCTCGAACTCCAGACAAGCAAACACCCATAACTTCAACCAGTTAATGTGAGTTTTGCTATGTCTACCAATGTTTCTGATACCACCAAATCCAGCCGCCGCGAGCAGCGCTCCAGCGCCCAGACCTTTATCGACAACTTGAAAGGGATGGCTCATCCCAACTCCCGCCGCATCTTTATCCAGGGTTCTCGCCCTGACATCCGGGTGCCTTTGCGGGAAATCCAGCTGGCCGACACCTTCGTCGGCGGCACCAAGGAGGCTCCCCAGTTCGAGCCCAACGAGCCGGTGCCGGTTTACGATACCTCGGGCCCCTATGGGGAAGAGGCCGCCCCCATCGACGTGCGCCGTGGTCTGCCGCGCCTGCGCGAAGCCTGGGTGCTGGAGCGTGCTGACACCGACGCGCTGGACGGGCTGAGCTCCACCTTCACTCAGGAGCGGCTGGCGGACGAGGGGCTGGATCACCTGCGTTTCGAACATTTGCCGAGCGCCCGCCGCGCCAAGCCGGGCCGCCGGGTCACCCAGCTGCACTATGCCCGCCAAGGCATCGTCACCCCCGAGATGGAATTTATCGCCATCCGCGAGAACATGGGCCGCGAGCGAGTGCGCTCCGAGCTCCTGCGCACCCAGCATCCGGGTCAGGGCTTTGGCGCCAGACTGCCCCAGAACATCACCCCCGAGTTCGTGCGCGATGAGGTGGCTGCCGGTCGCGCCATCATCCCCAGCAACATCAACCACCCGGAAGCAGAGCCCATGATCATCGGCCGCAACTTCCTGGTGAAGATCAACGCCAACATCGGCAACTCGGCGGTCACTTCCAGCATCGAAGAGGAAGTGGAGAAGCTGGTGTGGTCCACCCGCTGGGGCGCCGACACCGTGATGGATCTCTCCACCGGCCGCTATATCCACGAGACCCGCGAGTGGATCCTGCGCAACAGCCCGGTGCCCATCGGTACCGTGCCCATCTATCAGGCGCTGGAGAAGACCAACGGCATCGCTGAAGACCTCACCTGGGAGCTGTTCCGCGACACCCTGCTGGAGCAGGCCGAGCAGGGGGTGGACTACTTCACCATCCACGCCGGCGTCTTGCTGCGCTTCGTGCCCATGACCGCCAAGCGCCTCACCGGCATCGTTTCGCGCGGTGGCAGCATCATGGCCAAGTGGTGCCTGTCGCACCACAAGGAGAACTTCCTCTACGAGCACTTCCGCGAGATCTGCGAGATCTGCGCCGCCTACGACGTGAGCTTGTCGCTGGGTGACGGTCTGCGTCCGGGCTCCGTCTACGACGCCAACGACGAGGCCCAGTTCGCCGAGCTGCGCACCCTGGGCGAGCTCACCAAAATTGCCTGGGAATACGACGTGCAGGTGATGATCGAGGGGCCTGGTCACGTGCCCATGCACATGATCGAGCGCAATATGACCGAGCAGCTCGAGCACTGCCACGAGGCGCCGTTCTATACCCTGGGCCCGCTCACCACCGACATTGCCCCGGGGTACGATCACTTCACCTCCGGCATCGGCGCCGCGCTCATCGGCTGGTACGGCTGCGCCATGCTCTGCTACGTGACCCCCAAGGAGCACCTGGGCCTGCCCAACAAGGAGGACGTGAAGCAGGGGCTGATTACCTACAAGATCGCCGCCCACGCCGCCGATCTGGCCAAGGGCCACCCGGGCGCCCAGATCCGCGACAACGCCATGTCCAAGGCGCGCTTCGAGTTCCGCTGGGAGGATCAGTTCAACCTGGCCCTGGATCCCGACACCGCCCGCGCCTACCACGACGAGACCCTGCCTCAGGAGTCCGGCAAGGTGGCCCACTTCTGCTCCATGTGCGGGCCCAAGTTCTGCTCCATGAAGATCACCCAGGACGTGCGCGACTATGCCGCCAAGCTGGAAGCCGTAGAGATAAAGCTGGTCGGCATGGACGGTCAGCAGGAGCGGGTGGTGGCCGAGGTGGAGAGCGGCATGGCCCGCATGGCAGAAACCTTCAAGGAGACCGGCGGCGAGATCTACCATCAGGCGGCGACCCTGAAGCAGGCCGCAGGGGAGGAGGCGTGAGCAGCGAGCGCGGGGCTGTCAGCCCCGCCGACCTGTCGCCTGTGACGCAGGCCCGCCCCGTGGTCTGGACCATCGCCGGGTCCGACTCCGGCGGCGGGGCCGGCATTCAGGCCGACTTGCACGCGATGCATGACCTCGGCGTGCACGGCTGCTCCGTCATCTCCGCCATCACGGCCCAGAACTCGGTGGCGGTGAAGATGGTCGACCCCGTGCTGATGCAGACCTTCGCCGCCCAGATCGATGCCCTGGGGCTGGATCTGCCACCCGCCGCCATCAAGATCGGCCTGCTGCCGACCCGGCTGCATGTGGAGGTGCTGGCACGCAGGTTGTCGACCGTCGAGGCTCCCTTCGTGGTCTACGACCCGGTGGCCATCGCCAGCACCGGCACCCCCATGGCGGAGCCCGGCATGCTGGTGGCGGTGCGCGAGCACCTGCTGCCGCGCCTCTCCTTGATCACCCCCAATGGTCCCGAGCTGGAAGCCCTGACCGGCCTGCCCGCCACCAGTCCCGAGCTGGTGCGCCTCGCCGCCCGGCGGCTGCGCGAACTCGGCGCTCGCGCCGTGCTGGTCAAGGGGGGCCACCTTGAATGGGGCGGGGATCTCTGCCTCGACTACTACCAGGATGAGACCCGCGAATTCTGGCTCGCCGCGCCGCGCCTCGATACCCGCCACGGTCACGGCACCGGCTGCTGTTACGCCAGCGCCATCGCCGCCGTGGTGGCGCAGGACTATCCGGTGGAGGACGCCATCACCCTGGCGCGCGCCTACCTGCAACAGGGCTTGGCGGCGGCGCAAGGGGTGGGGGCAGGCCCGGGGCCCATCGCCCATCTCGGCTGGCCTGCCGATCTGGCCCACTTCCCCCGTGCCGTGCTGGCGGGCTCACCGCTCGATCGCCGCTTTGGATTGTATGAAGCGAGCAGCGCCCGTCTGCCGCAGGGCCCCTTTGCGCCGACCGAACACAACCTTGGCCTCTATCCGGTGGTGGACTCGGTCAAGTGGCTCAAACGCCTGCTGGGGGCCGGGGTCAAGACCATCCAGCTGCGGATCAAGAATCTGCCCGCCACAGAGGTGGCGCCGGCCATTCGTGATGCGGTCGCGCTCGGTCGCCGCCATGGGGCGCGGCTCTTTATCAACGACTACTGGCAGCAGGCCATCGAGGCGGGCGCCTGGGGCGTGCATCTGGGGCAGGAGGATATGGAGACCGCCGATCTCGCCGCCATTCAGGCGGCGGGGCTGCGTCTTGGCATCTCCACCCACGGCTACTTCGAGCTGATGCGGGCCCGCGAGCTTGCCCCTTCCTATATCGCGCTGGGCCATATCTTCCCGACCAACACCAAAGCGATGCCTTCGCGCCCCCAGGGGCTGGCGCGGCTGCACCACTACCGCGCCCTGATGTGCGACTGGCCGACGGTGGCCATCGGTGGCATCAGCGAGGAGCGGGTGGCGGCGGTCAAGGCAAGCGGGGTCGGCAGCATTGCGCTGGTCTCGGCCATCACGGCGAGCGATGACTGGCAGGGCGCGACCGAGCGGCTGCTCGCTGCCGTGGGGGCGGGGGATGAACCGCGCTCGGCCTGCGTGATACGGGAGGCAGAACATGCGCTCTGATGCCGCTTCTCTTAGTGACAAAGAGTATCTGAGATACGGCCGCCAGCTGATGCTGGCGGAAGTGGGGGAAGCCGGTCAGGCGCGGCTCAAGGATAAGTCCGTGCTGATCGTGGGCTTGGGCGGGCTCGGCTCGCCGCTCGCCCTCTATCTGGCGGGGGCCGGGGTGGGCACTTTGTGGCTGGCCGATGGCGATACGGTGGACTCCAGCAATCTGCCGCGCCAGATCCTGTTCGATAGCGAGGCGGTCAACCACTCCAAGGCGGAGCTGGCCCGCGAGCGCTTGGCCGCCCACAACCCGCTGGTGGAGCTGATTGCCATCAATCAGCGACTCGATGCCGCCAGCCTGCCGGAGTTTGTGGCCGAGGTGGATCTGGTTGTCGACTGCTGCGACAACCTCGTCACCCGCCAGGCCATCAACGCCGCCTGCGTGGCCCAGGGCAAGCCCTGGATCTCCGCTGCCGCGGTGGGTTGGCAGGGGCAGCTGATGGCGCGCACCAGCAGTGAGCACGCCTGCTACGCCTGCCTCTATCCGCAGGATACCAAGATCAAGGAGAGCTGCGAGACCAGCGGCGTCACCGGCCCGCTGGTCGGGGTGATGGGCTCTTTGCAGGCGCTGGAGGCGCTGAAACTGCTGCTCGGGATGCCGAGCCCGGTCGCTGGTACATTGCGCCGTTTCGATGCTTTGACCCATCAGTGGCAGACCCTCACGCTGGCTCCCGACCCCGATTGCCCGGTCTGCGGCAGCACCCACCCGGCTCAGGAGAATTAACCATGAAGATCCGATTGAACGATATCGAGCTGACGCTGCCCACCGGTCAGCGCCTGACTGAGCTGCTGGCGGTGCAGGAGATTTCCCCTCAGGGGGTAGCGGTGGCCCTCAATGGCGCCGTGCTGCCCCGTGGCCGCTGGGCCGAGACCCGTCTCAATGACGGGGACGAACTCCACCTCTTCACCGCCATCGCGGGAGGCTGATCCATGATGCTCGCAGTCCCATCTTCGCGTGCTCTGCCTTGCGGCGGGGCCTCATCTCTTCTTATCGCAGTGGCCGGAGGCTGACATGCTCAAAATTGCCGATCACACCTTCTCTTCGCGCCTCTTCACCGGCACCGGCAAGTTTGCCCGCCCGGAACTGATGGCCGCCGCCATCGAGGCAAGTGGCTCCCAGCTGGTCACCATGGGCATCAAGCGGCTCGAACCGGGCAAGGCCCACGACGATATCCTCACGCCCCTTCGGCAACTCGGTGTCAAGCTGCTGCCCAACACCTCGGGGGCCAAGACCGCCGCCGAGGCGGTATTTGCCGCCCATCTGGCCCGCGAGGCGCTGGGGACGAACTGGCTCAAGCTCGAGATCCACCCCGATCCTCGTTACCTGCTGCCAGACCCCATAGAGACCCTCAAAGCCGCCGAGCAGCTGGTGAAAGAGGGCTTTGTGGTGCTGCCCTACTGCGGTGCCGACCCCGTGCTGTGCAAGCGGCTCGAAGAGGTGGGCTGCGCTGCCGTGATGCCGCTGGGCGCCCCCATCGGTTCCAATCAGGGGCTGGTGACCCGGGAGTTTCTCTCCATCATCGTCGAGCAGGCCAATGTGCCCGTGGTGGTGGATGCGGGGATCGGTGCGCCGAGCCACGCCGCCGCCGCCTTTGAACTGGGGGCCGATGCCGTGCTGGTCAACACCGCCATTGCGGTGAGCGGCGACCCGGTCGCCATGGGCCGCGCCTTTGCGCTGGCCTGCACTGCCGGGCGCAGCGCCTATAAGGCGGGCCTCGGCGCCCGCGCCCTGCAGGCCCAGGCCTCCAGCCCGCTTACCGATTTTCTGGGGGCGTTATGAGTCAGCATGCCAATGACCCCACCCCGATCCTCCCCTTGCCAGGGGAGGGAGTGTCGACTCCGCCCTCTTGTGAAGTAGGAGATCGGGGGGGCGGATTAACACCTCCCCCTTGTGAAGGGGGAGGCCGGGAGGGGGTTGAGAGAAAGTTGGAGAGTTTTCTCGATAGATGGCTCGAGCTGGAGTGGGACGATATCGGCATGCAGATCCGCGCCAAGACCGCCGCCGATGTAGAGCGGGCGCTGACTACCTCCCGCCGCACCCTGAGCGATTTTATGGCGCTGATCTCCCCGGCCGCCGAGGCGTATTTGCCGCAGATGGCAGCCGAGGCCGAGCGCCTGACCCGCCAGCGCTTTGGCAACACCATCGGCTTCTATGTGCCGCTCTATCTGTCGAACCTGTGCGCCAACGACTGCACCTACTGCGGCTTCTCCATGAGCAACCGCTTGAAGCGCAAGACCTTGAATAGCGAGGAGATTGAGCGCGAGTGTCTGGCCATCAAGGAGCGCGGTTTTGACAGCGTGCTGCTGGTGACCGGCGAGCACGAGCACAAGGTGGGGCTCGCCTACTTTCGGCAGGTGTTGCCCATCATCCGCCGTCACTTCAGCACGGTGGGGATGGAGGTGCAGCCCCTCTCTCAGGACGAATACGCCGAGCTGAAAACCCTCGGCCTCGATTCGGTCATGGTCTATCAGGAGACCTACCACGCCCCCACCTACGCCCGCCATCACCTGCGCGGCAACAAGCGGGACATCGCATGGCGCCTCGCCACGCCGGATCGGCTCGGTCGCGCCGGTATCGACAAGATCGGGCTGGGGGCGCTCATCGGTCTCTCTGCGGACTGGCGTGCCGACAGCTACTTTGTCGCCGAGCACCTCGCCTGGCTAGAGCGTCACCACTGGCAGAGCCGCTACTCGCTCTCCTTCCCGCGCCTGCGCCCCTGCACCGGTGGGCTGGAGCCTGCCGTGGTCATGTCGGATCGCCAACTGGCCCAGCTTATCTGCGCATGGCGTCTCTTCTCGCCCACGCTGGATTTGTCCCTCTCCACCCGCGAGTCCGCCACCTTTCGCAACGGCGCGGTGCGTCTTGGCATCACCCAGATGTCGGCCGAGTCGCGCACCCAGCCGGGTGGCTATGCCGAGGGGGATACAGAGGAGCTGGAGCAGTTCGCCATCCATGACGATCGCCCTGTGGGGGAAGTGGCCGCCGCCGTGCGGCAGGCGGGGTTGCAACCGGTGTTCAAGGACTGGGAACCCTTCTTGGGCCGATAGGGGCGGCCACGCCCCCCTTTGCCGTGCAGGACGCGAGGCCGCTGGCCTCGAAGGGGTTTCGCCCGCCCTTCGGGCTTGGGCGAGTAACTTTTCTTTGCGTGGCCAAAGAAAAGTCACCAATCGAGCGGCCACCCCCGCTTATTCGCCCGACTTCGTCGGGTTCCTTCGTCTCACCCGCTTGTCCGACGGCACGCGCCGACGGGCCTCTGGCCTTCGCCATCCATGGCTTCGGCCAAAGCCCGCTTCGAACATCCCTGTTCTCGCGCCAAATCGGGTCGAGCTGCGCTCGCCCTTTTCCGATTTGGCCCATGGCCCGGCGCCGCTCGCTCGACATCCTGTCTCGCGGCCTGGACAAGCGGGTTCGTCTCAGCGAATAAGAGGGGGAACCAAGACCGCGCCCGATCTTGGCCAGTTAGTACGGTGTGCGTTGTAATGCTCGTTCATGTCACACCTCTCAATATCAACAGGGAAATATCCCCAACTATCTGATATATGGCGTAGTATCGGAAATAACTGACTCTGGATGAGGCTTTCAAACTAGCGAAGAAAGACCCTCCAGCGATTCCAATACACAGGTTTCTTGTTCCTATGACGTCGATGTTTTATCTCCCGCGCAAGCTTTCTGGTGATAGCCAGATATACACAGAAGCAGAGCTATTGGCTGCTTCGAAGTTTGTTGTCGTTTTGGCGGAGCCTGGTGGGGGAAAAACCGAGCTGATGGAAAGTCTTGCGCGGCAGTTGGGGACAAAAGCCGTAACCGCAACCCGATTCCGGCATATGGGGGCAGAGGTAGAAAATAGTCCACTGGTGATCGATGCATTCGATGAACTGGCCAAGATAGATCAGTCAGGAATTCACTTAGTTCTAGCTAATGCCTGTAAGGCAAAAGCAACGCGAGTCATCATTTCAAGCCGTTCCAGTGAATGGAGCAATGCAGATACCCAGTTATTCGGCGAGTTTTTTGGGGAGCAACCTCTGGTCGTCAGGCTGTGTGAATTTGATGAGAGCGACCAGCAAGCTATTTTCCTGCATCATTACCCAGAAGAGAACTTCATCGCCTTTCGTTCAGAGGTAATTCGATTTGAACTGGAGCCATTACTGCCCAATCCACTGTTCCTGCAACTGTTTGCGGGTGCCTATATCGAGAGCGATAGACATTTCATCGACAAGCGATCCATTTTCAGCACGGCAGTCGAGCGTCTGGCCAAAGAGGCCAACTCCAGAGTCAGGAGCGCAGCCCACACTCTGACCTCACAGCAAAAAATTGAATTGGCAGCAGAAGTATTCGCCAAGCTACTGTTGTCTGGGGCTGAGGGGGTCAGTACCCAAGAGGCTATGGCAGATCGGATCTACCCGACGCTGGCATCATTGCTTCACCCTATTGCTTCCAGAAACGACATTCTGGCAACACAGCTCTTTAAACCGGGTGAGCGAGTGGATCTGCATCGTCCAGTGCATAAGATCGTTGCCGAATATTGCGCAGCGCACTATCTGACTCAACGGATTGCGGATCCAACCAAACCACTGATGCTTGCAAGCTGTTTCGCCGTCATCGCACCCAACAATACGGTGCGAGATGAATTACGGGGGCTATTGGGCTGGATGGCGGCACTGGGTGACCAAGCTATACAGGAAGAGGCCATCAGGATCGACCCTTATGCTGTGCTGGCCAACGGAGATCCTTCCCAATTGCTTCCTGGCTCAAAACGAATGCTGCTGGCGCAATTGAGGAAATTTGCAGCTCAAGATCCCTACTTCAGGCGGGGTGATTACTGGCGCAGGTTCAGCATCGCTGGTTTCTTCACGCAGGATGTGGCAGACGAACTAAAGCCACTGCTAGCAACTGGTGATGAAGGACATTTGCGCGACTTGATTCTTGAATTGCTGGCGGGGTCTTCGGCAATCGACTCACTGCAAGATGAATTGCACCAACTCGCCTTAGCTTCGCAAGAAAGCGCCCATACACGTATTCTGGCAACGAGATGCTTGCTCAAGATAACAGGCCGCGATCACTACGCAGACTTGGCCAGTCTCATTATTGAAGCGAGTGAAGTATCGCTTGAGATCGCGGCAGAAATCATTATTGCGTTGGGGTATCAAACATTCGAAAGGCAGTATTTATCTGATTTTCTTCTGGTTTGTGCAACGCTTTATCCTGGCCATGACGTACGAGAACGTACCATCGGGGCCCGCTACTTTATAAAAAAGTTTATTGCCAAAATTGATTTGGGATCTACCGAGTGGCTATTGGATGAATTGACCCGAGACCTTGCCTGCCATTGTGGTAAAAAATGCTACGAATGTGATTGTCGTAACGGTATAAGCAAAATCGCCGGCGCACTGCTTGATCACTATTTTGATACGGCTCAAGCACCATTTGATCCAGTGAAAGTTTGGCGGTGGACACAGGGTCTTAATTTTCATAAAAGTAAGAGGCCAGATGAAAGCAGTTCTGTTCGCACACTGTGTGCAGACCACCTTTTAAGGCAAGGTGTTATCGAGCTGGCATTTTCTAAGCTAATAGATAGAGACGATATTTTTCATACTAGACTGTATAATTTTGGCTGGCATGCTCACTCCGGACTAACTTTTCAATCGACAGATTATGAATTTATTGTAGACCTTGCTTTTGAAATGGAAAATGTAACGCTATGGGGATTTTTTATTGAAAGGCACCAATATTACCGCAAAAGTGAAGAGCGAGGGGCGAATGCTCTCAGGCGGCACATGCGTGAGCAAGCTTTGTTAAAGCCGGAGTTTATGAAGCTATGGGCAAGGTCTAACAAGGTAGCTAAGGAAGAGTTTCGATGGGAACATTATGAACGGAGTCGCAAACTAGCAAGGAAAATTAGGTGTCGTAACAAAAAGGATATGGCAGTACATGCAGCCAATATAAAGTATATAGAAGAGAATCGAGCGTTAGTTGAAAGTGGTCGTCATTGGGGGTGGTTGGTTCATTTTTCAGAACTTTTGTTGATGGCGCCAGACAGGATTGAATTGGAGTGTGGTGACAAAAATATTGTTCATAATGCTCTTATAAATTGTCTAGATTTTATTGCGCCGAATATACCAACTTTAAATAAGCTTGCAGAACTGCAGTGTGCTTCGCAGTACCTTAAAGTGGAAGTTATTCTCTATGCAGCCTGTATTGAAATTATGCGTGTCAACGGTAATCTGGAGGTCGTTGAATCTAGATTGTTGTCCGCGTTACGAACCAATATAAATATGGGTTATAGTGCAATATCAAATGAAGAAAGAGACCTGCTTAAAGCTGAAGTGGATCGCCTCATATTTTCCAACCCGGCAAAAGCAGAGAACTTTATTCGACAGTATCTAGAACCCCAACTTGTAAATAAAGCATGTAACAATACTGAGCTCTGGTTATTAAAAAGAGATGACAATTTCAGCCATCTACGCGCATCTCTTTCAATTGAGTGGCTCCAAAGTTATCCAGAACTAAATCTTTCTACATTGAGTGAACTTTTTGACATTGCTGCTCAGTATGGAGATCGTACTGACTTGAATGAGATTATTGCTAGTCGCTGTGGCGAGTTAATGTCTGTATGGCCTTCCTTAACTGACAATGATGAGATCGAGCAGAAACGTACGTTCTGGCTATTAAGATCGTTTTATTTTATTGAAGATACACCCGAGCAGTATTGGGACTGGCTTAAGAGAGACAGAGACACAGTTTTACTCTTCTATAGGTTCTCTAGCAGCATAAACAGGAGTGAAAATCCAAGCTGGCCTGCCTTAACTGCGGGTAAATCATATAACATATTGGACGCATTTATTGAACAGTGGCCAAAGGTAGATTTGCCTAGTGGCTGGGGAAGTGATAGCCCCCAAGATGAGAAAGCCTATCGATTTTTAAAGGACTTACTCTGGTCATTCAATACAGATGATGGAGCATCATACATTAAATTGTTACTCGCTGATCCTCGCTTTTCCGACTTCCATATGGATTTGCAGAGCATCTATGCCACCCAAATAAGGAAGAGGGCATTGCGAGATTTTACTCCTCCGCTGCCACAAGAAATCATCAAGCTGCTGGATGGTAATGAAGTCGTCACAGTGGAAGGCTTGCGCAAGCTGGTTCTTTACGAGTTGCAACGATATCAGCAAGATATAAATGGGGGCGAGTTCAATTCAGCAGAGCGCTTTTACGAAAAAGATGAAAGGCTGGATGAAGTGCGTTCAACCGAAATCATTGCTGAACGTATCAAGTTACGGCTTGAGCCCCAAAGCATCACCGTCACACCGGAACATCAGCTAAAAGATCGAAATCGGAGTGATTTCACTGTCACCAAGATGATTGGCGGTCAGAGACGGCTATTGGTGACGGAGGTCAAGGGGCAATGGCATCGAGAACTTTACACTGCCGCATCAGCCCAGCTCTATGAGCGTTATTCCATCCACCCAGATGCCGAACAGCAAGGCATATTCTTGGTTATCTGGTTTGGTGCTGACGAGGTGGTTGCAGGGAGAAAGAGTCATGGTATTGAATCTGCCGAGATACTGAAATCAGATATTGAGGAAAAACTCCCAGCCGAGTTATTAGGGCTAATTGACGTGTTTGTGTTGGATGTTTCTCGTTCATAAGTGGTCAATCTGGGGAAAGGAGTCTCGATATTGTGGGGGGGGCTGCGGATTGATGTTGCTTGGTTGAGATTCACATGACATCTGTATTGTGTTCTTGTCCTGCCTTATACACCTGTCTGGGCCAATCCCTGTCGCCTGATTGCCGGCTGCGCATCGACCCGGAGCCGGTTTGTCTCTAGCATGGGAGGGATGCGGGGCTGGTGCTCCGCCCCCACGGGCTTTTGGCGAAGTCCGTCCTGCGGACTTCTGGCGGAGAGAAAAGATGAAGCTGCGTTCCTTGTTGATGGTGGGTGCCCTGCTGCTGGGCGGATGTGCGGTCAATCCCTATGGGGGGACGCCTGCGCCGGTCGGCGAGCCGGACAAGCCGGTGACCAAACCAGAGAAACCCGTGGCCGAGCCTGACAAGGCCGAGCCGGTGCCTGCTCCCAAACCCGTGGCACCGACGGGGCTGGCGGTCGCCCTGGCCGATGACTTCCTGAAGGCCGCCGATGTGCAGGCGCTGGCGGGCAGCAGCCCGGTACTGCTGCTGATGGCGCCCCAGAACGGTACAGGTGAGCCCTTCAGCACCCAGCCCCTGGCGGTGGCCATGATCCAGCGCATTCAGGCCAATAGCGGCTTTCGTTTCGCAGACCCGGGCCAGGTGGCGGCCATCACGGGTCAGCTCGAATACCAGCAGGGGGGCATGAACCCCGCCTCCCTGGTGCGCCTGGGTCGCCAGACCGGGGCGGGTTACATGCTCTACGGGGATCTCCTCTCTGAAGGGGGCCGCTACCGGCTCGCCATGAGCCTGATGGATCTCAAGAGCGGCGAACTGCTCTGGAATGCCAGCCGATCCGCTGCCCGCTGATGTCGGCTCGCCGGATCCCTCTTGACCGGGATCCGGCCCTGCCCCCCTTGTCCGGGGGCGGGAATGCCCCTGTGGCGCCCCTGGCGTCACAGGGGGTGGCATGTCGCACTGCCTGAGGGCAAAAAACCTTCCTGACTGTCTGACAACCCTGGTTCTGACAGCATCCCCGATTGCTACTATTCACTTTGCCGGAGGCTTGTCCGGTGAACACGTCACCGACCGCATCCTTCCCGCCCGGCAGGCAGCTTTCTGCCCCTGTGCGATACTCCATGAGTCTTGTATAACAGGAGTACAGGGACCCACTCCCACGGATAGCAAGGAGCTCGGATGGCGCTCTCAGTGGCACAACTCTACGAAGTGATGGCCCAGTTGCCGGATCCCGTTTTCATCCTCAGCGAAGATGGCTACTACATCGAGTACATCGGCGGGATGGAGCAGCAGTCCTACCAGAACGGCAACCCGCTGATCGGCAGACAACTGCTGGACGTGCTGCCCGAGGACAAGGCGCAGTGGGTGATGGCGCAGGTGGCTCAGGCCCTCGCCAGCGGCCAGGTGCAGGTGGTGGAGTATGACCTCTCCCCCGCCGAGGTGGACGGCATTGACGCCGACGCCGGGCCCCAGGGAATGCAGCGTTTCGAGGGCAAGATAGCGCCCTTGCCCTCTTTATATGAGGGGAAGCGGGCGGTGGCCTGGATGACCCGCAGCATCACCCGCCAGCACGAGCTGCAACAGCGGCTCAAGCGGCTCGGGGAGACGGATCAGCTCACCGGCCTCTACAACCGCCACTTCTTCTTCGACCAGTATCACCACAGGGTGCAGGGGCAGCATCTCACCGGCCTCATCATGCTGGATCTCGATCACTTCAAGCAGATCAACGATCGCTTCGGCCACCAGACCGGTGACAAGGTCTTGTGCCGGGTCTGCGAGTGCGTCTCTGCCCAGTTGCGAGGGGAGGATCTCTTCGTGCGCAGCGGTGGCGAGGAGTTTTTGATCCTGCTGCCGCAGATAGACGAGGGGATATTGCTGAAGGTGGCGGAGCGGATCCGCGCCGCAGTGGCGGCCATGGCGCCGGATCCCGCCCCCGTGACCGTGAGCCTGGGCACCACCCTGATCCGGCCGGGAGAGGATCTTGGCACCGTGCTGGCCCGGGCGGACGAGTGGCTCTATCGGGCCAAGCGGGGTGGGCGCAACCGGGTGGCCCACGATGGGGTGCCCTGAGGGGCGCAGTGAACAGGAAAGAGGGCGACCCGGGGTCGCCCTCTTTCATTTGGCCGGGCCAGATCAGCCGAACAGGGTCGAGATATTCTGCCCCGCCATCAGCAGGCCGATGGCCAGGGCGCTGAACCAGACCAGGGTAGCGGCGACCAGGGCATAGCCGAGGGCGACGAAGAGCCCGTCCCGCTGCAACATGCCGATGGCCAGCAGCAGGATGGCCCAGGCGGGCATGGCGTTGGTGAAGGGAATGGCGCCCAGCGGCAGCATCAGCAGCAGGGCGGCCAGCATGATGAGCAGGCCGTTGCAGCGGTTGATGGTCACGCTGCCGGTCAGGATGAGCAGGCGCGGGCGGATGAAGCGGTCGATGCGGGCCAGCAGATCCGCCCCCTTGTGCAGGGTCGGCTTGAGGTGCTCGGCGGCGAAGCGGCGCTCCATCAGGAAGGCGGGCAGCCAGGGCACCCGGTTGAGGGTGATGCCGATGCCGATGAAGAGGATCAGCAGGCCAAAGGGGGTGCTGACGCCGGGAATGGAGACCGGCAGCAGGAAGGGAACCGTGAGCAGCACGCAAAACAGCAGCATGCCCTGCTCGCCCACCAGGGCCAGCATCTGGCGCAGGCTGATGTGGCTCTCCTCGATGGCGTGGGCGGTGGCCCTCAGGGTATCGGAGAGCGTGCTTTGGGGGTCGTTGAGTTGCGCGGCAACCATTCCTGAGATCCTCGTCTGTTGATGCCACCGCTGTGGCGCTGCCAGCTTACGGGGACGAGGTTAATCCCGGATGAATAACCCCGGGGAGCACAGATTTTTCCATCGGGAGCGGGGCTATGGGGCTGGTACAGCCCCCGTCCAGTGTGGGAGACGGGCGCTCTGATATGCTTTGCGCAGGTCTTTTCACCAAAGGATGAGCACATGAGAGGAGCGATGGGGATGGTGCCGGGGCTGCTGCTGCCCCTGGCGGGCTGGGCAGCCGAGTCCCCGGCGACGGGCTGGCAGCTGACTCCCTTTGCGGGATACAGCTCGGCCATCGACTTTCGGGCCATGGACGAGCCGGCCCCCACGCCGCACGGGAGCGACATCGACACCCTGCAAGGGGAGCGCTCCGGCAGCTGGGGGCTCTTCATCAGCAGGGAGGTGGATGACCCCGGCATGGTGGAGCTGCTCTACAGCCACCAGTCAACCCGGGTGTCCCCCGAACTGCCCGACAGGCTGACGGTGGACACCCTGCAGTTTGCCGGGGCCCTGACCCTCTCTGACAACCTGATGGCCCCCTATATCGGTGCCGGGATCGGGGTCACCCGCTTCGATGCCTACGACAGCGAGACGGCCCCTTCCATGTCCCTGGCCCTCGGGGTGCAGCCGCGCCTGACCGAACATCTGGCCGTGCGGGCCGAGGTGCGCGGTTATGGTGCCCTGGTCAACGACGACAGCCAGTTTCTCTGCAACCCCGAGATCTGCGCCTTTCGGGTGCGAGGGGAGCTCATCACCCAGTGGCAGGCCAATATCGGCTTGACCCTGAGGTTCTGAGCCCCGCTCGGACTAGGCGATGCCCTTGGTGACGCGGCTGAGGGGCTCGTTGACGTCGAACACCTTGTACTGCACCGCGCTGGCGCCCATGGCGAGCACCCGCTGCTCATGCATGGTGGCGTAGGCGAGGGCGCTCCCCTCATCCTCGAACAGATAGATGCCGCCCGCCTCGCCGGTGCGCGGGTTCTCGGTCCAGATCTTGGAGATGAAGCCCGGCTCCCGGGTGATGGAGTCGGCCAGCGGCATGGCCGCAGCAGTGAGGGCCGGTCCCATCATCTCGGCGGGGAAGTTGAAATGGATCTGCAGCAGGCTGGGCATGATAAACCTCTCGTGGGCGTTGATTGACGGAATCCGCATCATAGGAAGTCGGCATCTTGGCTGCAAGAAGGCACATTTTCGTGGCATAGTTACCGCAAAGTAACCACTCGCGAGCCATACCGTGCCCTCACTGCCCTGTCCCGCCTATCAGGTATTGCGCCTGCTGACCGGCAAATGGAAGCCGGCCATTCTGTTTCATCTGCGCGAACAGACCCTGCGCTTTGGCGACTTGCGCCGCTGCCTGCCCGAGGTGAGCCAGAAGGTGCTCACCGCCCAGCTCAAGGAGCTGGAGAGCGACGGTGTCATCATTCGCACCCTCTACCCCGACGTACCGCCCAGGGTGGAGTACAGCCTGAGCCCCCTTGGCGTCGCCCTGATCCCCCTGCTCCAGCAGATGCACGATTTTGCGCTGAACCACGTTGATCTGCTGGCTGGTCAGGGTCCTGTTTCTAGCGAGCCCGCAGCAACCAGCGGCTGAGGGCGGTGGCCGCCAGCAGTCGGTAGCCGAGCAGAGTGAGCGCCAGCAGCGCGGGTACCTTGAGGAGTTCCCACCACACCTGTTTGCCCTGGGGGCCGAAGATCATCAGCCACACCACCAGCATCATGTGCAGACAGTAGAGGCCGAGCACCTTGGGGGCCTGGCGCTCCAGCCAGCTGCCTTTGCCCCATGCGGGGTTGGCCAGCAGCAGGCCGAACAGCCCCAGCGCCCAGGGGAGCGAGCCCAGCAGGAAATCATGACGAGCGAGGGGGACGGCGGCAGCGCGCAGCAGACCTGCGGCCTCCAGGGCGTAGAGCCCCATCCCCGCCATCATCATCAGGGCGCAGCGCCTGGCGTCCGGCTGCCAGGCACGCAGGCGCAGCTCGGCGCCGAGAGCCACGAACAGCAAGGAGAAGAAAGGGCCGTTGCGGGTCAGCAGGGCCCACTCGCCCCCCGGCAGCAGCGGGCCATAGGAGCCGCCGATCAGGGCCAGGGCGTAGAGCAGGGCCCCCAGCAGCAGGGCCAGCCTCGGCAGGCGGACCTGCTGGCAGAGCCCCAGGATCAGCACCGCCACCATCAGGGCGGGCAGGAACCAGAGGTGGATCATGCCGCCCACCCACCAGACGTTGAGCGGATCCCCGAGCTGCATCTGCCACTGGCCTGCCATGGCGGGCAGGTAGCCCTCGCTCACCGCCGCGAGCGGGTTGAAGGGTATCAGCACGTAGAGCAGGCTCCACGCCAGCCAGAGCCCCAGCAGGGGTCGGCAGTAGCGCAGTGCGACCGTCAGCGGGTGGCCTGCGGTGAGGGCGGGCTGCAAGAAGTAACCGGCGCACAGGAAGAACAGCGGCACCGCGAAGCGGCAGAGCTGGTTGATGACGGCCCCGACCAGAGGGTAGGGCGTGCCGTCCCACAGGGCGGGGTCGAAGGGGTTGCTGAAAGGGGAGAGATGGATGGTCATCACGGCCAGGATGGCCACCACTCGCCCGCATTCGATGCTGGAGATGCGCATGATTCCTCGTGGCGTTCGGGAGCTGGGCGCACCCTATCAGCCGCAGGTGCTCCCTATCCAGCCGCCTGGTCGCCAACTGTGACCCCCATCGGCGGCCGGTTACCCTTTGTTACCCGAGGTGCGGGCAAGGTTACCGCCGCCGGGAGCGGGATCCCGTTTTGGTGTCGGTAAAAGGGCTAGAGCAGGGCCACCAGCACGGTGACCAGGGCGCCCAGCAGCAGCAGGGTGATGCCGCGACCGGCGGGGCCGTGCAGCTTGTTCCACATCAGCAGGCTGGTGAGGGCCAGCAGCAGCATGGCCAGGGCCGCCAGATCTCCCACCAGTTGCCAGGGCAGGCCGGTGCCCATGCCACGGTGCAGCCGGTTGAGGCTGGCAGCGAAGTTGGCCTGCTGCAGCTCGGTGCGCACCAGCAGAGTGCCTTCCACATAGCTGGCGGCCACGCTCTGGCTGAGGGTGACACCGCGCAGCTCCCAGCGGGCCGGCAGGGTGAGGGCGCCGGATGGTGTGGGCAGGGTCTGGGGCGGGGTGATCTGGGGTCGCCCCTCCTCGAACATGTCTGCATAACGCTGTTGCAGCAGGGCTTTCAATTCATCCGGGCTGGCCAGCGGCGTGCTCAGTACTATCTCTTCGCTCGACTTGGCGGTGTGGGGACCGGGCAGGGGCTGCACGGCCCTGTGTTGCAGCCAGAGGCCGGTGAGGCCGTAGAGCAGCATCAGGGTGAGGGTGGCAAAGCCTGCCCAGGCGTGGATGCGGCGCACCCACTTGTTGTTGTGCAGGGGGAGTTTTCTGCGTGTCATCGTTCGGTGCTTCATAACAATCTGGCCAGCGAACGCTGGCCAGAGGGGTCGGTAAACAGGGAGGATCAGAAGCGGTAGGCGGCGGTCAGGTGCAGCTGACGGGGCGTGCCTGGCATGATCTGGGCCGCGCTGGTGGCGCTGACGAAGTAGTCGTGATCGGTCAGGTTCTCCACGCTCAGCTGGGCTTCCCACTGGGGCCAGCGGTAGCCGGCACGGGCGTCGAAGCGGGCGTAACCGGGCAAGGTGGTGGTGTTGGCGTTGTCGGCGAAGCGATCCCCCACCGCCGTCATCCCGGTCTCGCCGAACCAGCCCTGCTTGCCGCTCTGGTAGCCGGCGAACAGCTGGCCGTTCTGGCGGGAGACGTTCATCGGTCGCTTGCCTTGCAGGTCCGCGTCTGCCTTGACCTGCTCGGCATCCTGGATGGCGACGCCGCCGCGCAGATAGATCTCGTCGGTCAGCTGGGCACGGGCGCTCAGCTCGATGCCGTCGGTGCGCTGCAGACCGGTGAGGATCACCTTAGTGGGATCCAGCGGATCCTTGCTGCGCTTGTTGTACATCTCCAGCCGGTAGAGAGAGAAGGTGGTGGCGAGGCGGCCGTTCAGCCAGTCGCTCTTCACGCCCCCTTCATAGAGCCGGGTGTGCTGGGGATCCAGGTTGTTGTTCTTGTCCCCCGGGGTGATGCCGATAAGCTCACCGCCCACCGGGGTGAAGGTCTTGCTGTAGGAGGTGTAGAAGGCATGCTCCTCGATGGGGTTCCACACCAGGCCCAGGCGCGGACTCAGGCTGGTGACCGAGAGGGTCTCTTCCTTGTCGAGGTCGTTGCGGCGGCTGGTGACGGTGAAGTCGTCGCGGCGCAGGCCTGCCAGCAGGTGCCAGTCGCCCAGGCTGAGCTGATCCTGCACATAGAGGCCGACACCGCGCACCCTGTGATGGGCGTCGCTGGAGAGTTTCATGGCGCCGTCGTAGGTGGGCAGGGAGCCCGGATCATAGAGGTTGCCTGCCGGGATCGGGTTGGCGTTCTGGTAGAGCTTGGGGGTGCGATCCTGCCAGCCCTGCTCCAGGCCCACCAGCAGACGATGGGCGATGGGGCCGGTCTGCAGCTGGCCTTCCGCCTCGGTGTTGCTGGTGAGGCTGCTGGCCTTGAGATCCTGCTGCCAGCGGGCGCGGGTCACCTTGTCACCCTTGACGCTGGTGACATAGGTATTGTCGAACTGGCTGTCGAGGGTGGTGTAGCCGAGCTGCTGGCGCAGTTGCCACTGATCGTTGATGTCCCAGGTGAAGCGGGAGCGGGTGGACTGGGCCACATCGTCGATGAAGTCGCGGCGTGTGTCGCTGTAGACGCTCTCGATGGGGACATCCGCCGGGCGACCATCGACGCCGGGAATGCCGCGATCCGGGGTGCGATCGTGCTCGTTGCGCTCGTATTGCACCAGCCAGTTCAGGGTGTCGGTGATCTCCCAGTTGACGGAGGGGGCCAGCAGGGTGCGCTTGCTGGTCACGTCGTCGCGAAAGCTGTCTTTGTCTTCCTGGGCCAGGTTCAGGCGCACCTGTACCCGCTCTCCTGCCTCGCCGTTGAGGTCGGCGGCGAAGCGTCGGCTGTCGAAGCTGCCGACCTGGGCGCTGACGCTGGAGGCTTGCCCCTTCTGGGGAACCTTGCTGACCCGGTTGACGATGCCGCCCGTGCTGCCACGGCCGTAGAGCACGGCGGCGGGGCCCTTAAGCACTTCGACCCGTTCGATGTTGCCAAGGTCGCGGGTGTATTGCATGTCGTCGCGCAGGCCGTCGAGGTAGAAGTCATTGCTGGCGCTGAAACCGCGGATGGTGACGCCGTCAAAGCGGGTGTCGCCGCTGGCGTTGACGCCAGGGATGCCGGTCAGGGCTTCACTCAGGGTGGGCTGGCCGAAGGCGGTCAGCTCGCTTGCCTTGACGCTCTCGATGCTCTGGGGCACCAGCTTGGCCGGGGTGGCGGTACGGGTCGCGGTGGCGACCTCTTCATGTTGGCTGCGTTTGCCGACCACGGTCAGGGTTTCGTCTTCGGCACGGGGGCTGGTGCAAACCGCCAGCAAGGCGACGCCCAGCAAGGCGCTCGGGGGGGTGGAATGGTTCATCTGGGTGTGACTCTTTGTCGACCAATCGGCCTGAACTTGTTGATTTATTTGTAATTATTGATTTCTCTCATCGCGAGAGGTTGCTAATGATATTGATTTTCATTTGCCTTGCAAGGAGAAGATGCAAGAAAAAGAGATCATTGGCGGGCAGGTACTGAGGGGGCTGGAATCTCGGGGAAAAGGCCGGGGGTGCCTTGGTTCGGTTCGGAGGGGACGCTACCATGGTGGCCTCGCGCCTTGGCGCACCATCCGGCACACACAGGGAGAGAAACATGGTCGAGATCATCAGGGCGGATCTGCACAACCCTCGCCACGGCGAGGCGCTGATCGCGATGCTGGACGAATACGCCAGGGACGAGATGGGGGGCGGCAATGCACTGGCGGACGAGGTGAAGGCGAATCTGGCCGACGCCCTGGCCGCGCGGCCCGGTGCCCATGTGCTGCTGGCCTGGGTCGATGGGGAGCCCGCTGGCGTTGCCACCTGCTTCGAGGGCTTCTCGACCTTCGCCTGTCAGCCGCTGCTCAATATCCACGACATGGCGGTGCACCCTGCCCATCGCGGCCACGGCATCGGCAAGCAGCTGTTGGCGGAGGCGGAGCGGCTCGCCCGGGAGCTCGGTTGCTGCAAGCTGACCCTGGAGGTGCTGGAGGGGAACAAGGTGGCCCAGGCTGCCTATCGCGCCAGCGGCTTTGCGGGTTATGAGCTCGATCCCGAGGTGGGCCGGGCCATGTTCTGGCAGAAGAAGCTCTGAGCCTCAGTGACAACGCGATCTTCCCAAATGAAAAACGGCGCGCAGAGTGCTCTGCGCGCCGTGTCGTCAGGTGGTGGCCGACTTAGAAGTCGTAGCGGGCCGCCAGCTGGAAGTCATCCTTGGTGTTGAGCTTGCCGCTGTCATGGCTGTCGAGGTTGTTGATGCGGTACTCGCCGATGACGCGCAGGTTCTTGTTGAACTTGTACTGGGCACCCAGGGTGTAGTAGTCGATGGAGTCGTAGTCAGACTTGCCAGCCTGCTCCACCTTCTGCTTGTTCCACAGGGCCATCAGGCCGAAGCCGCTCTCGAAGTTGTAACCCAGCGCCCCTTCCCAGCCGGTGTGATCCTTGCCAGTGGCCAGGAAGTCGCTGCCGTCGGCATAGCTCAGGGCGGCGTAGAGGGCCTTGTTGTCGTACTTGGCGGAGAGCAGCCACAGCTTGGCATCCTCTTCACCGCTCTTGTCGCGGATGCCCACGTTGTAGGCGGTCCCCAGGGAGAGGTTGAACGGGAAGGTGTAGGCCACGGCGGCACCGTAGGCGGCATCGCTGTCCTTGCTGGAGGTCTCTTCGGTGTCACCGCCATCGAACTTGTAGCTGGTATCGACCTGGAAACCGTTGAACAGGCCGGAGTACTTCAGCACGGAGCCGGCGCGGTTGGTGGCGAAGGTGTCGGTCTTGGCGCCCAGTGCCTCGTTGCCGTAACCGTCGGAGAGAGAGACATCAGTCCAGTCCGCCAGGAAGCCAGGAGCCCCCTTCTGGCGACCGAAGGTGACGGTCCCCCAGTTGGCGCCGACACCGGCGAATGCCAGACGGGTACGCAGGTTGTCGGAGTTCTCGCTGACGGTCTTCTCGCTGTCGTTGATGTACATCTGCAGTTCGTACTGGGCCAGCGCCTTGAGACCCGGGTTGATCTCGCTCTCTACCTTGGCGCCCAGACGGACAAACTGGTTGGCCCCCTGTTTGTCGCTGTATTCGTTCTTGATGTCACCGTTGGCGTCCAGCTCTTTCTTCTCGCCGAAGAACTGGCCGGCGTAGATGCGGCCGTAGAGGTCGAGCAGGGTGCTCTCGTTTTTGTACACTTCGACGGCTTGAGCCTGGAAGGCGGCGGTAAGAGCCAATGCTACTACTGTCAGCTTTTTCATCATGATCCCTTGTGTTGCAA
The DNA here is from genome assembly GCF_040908465.1 of Aeromonas sp. R10-1. Classification (NCBI taxonomy): domain Bacteria; kingdom Pseudomonadati; phylum Pseudomonadota; class Gammaproteobacteria; order Aeromonadales; family Aeromonadaceae; genus Aeromonas; species Aeromonas sp. R10-1. Next base: position 273,749 of record NZ_JBFODT010000017.1, on the reverse strand, counting down.
GCTTTTGTTTTAAAAGACGGGGCCATGCTAGAAGTGACAGATGACAGTCGGGTGACCGTGCAATGAACAAACCGTGTCGGTTCCATGTCAGCGGGATGAAAACCGGGATTTATGTGGCTGGTCGCCACTTTTACGCGCAAAGGTTTGCCCTTGTGGTAGAATGCCGCCCGTTTTCGAGCTCCTAAGGTTGGATATGCGATGAGACGTGAACTGGCAATCGAATTTTCCCGAGTGACGGAAGCGGCTGCACTGGCTGGCTACAAGTGGCTCGGACGTGGTGACAAGAATATCGCCGATGGCGCGGCCGTGGCGGCCATGCGCCACATCCTCAATCAGATCCAGATCGATGGCGAGATTGTGATCGGCGAAGGGGAGATCGACGAAGCCCCCATGCTTTACATCGGCGAGAAGGTGGGCACGGGTCAGGGCGACGCCGTGGACATCGCGGTCGACCCCATCGAGGGGACCCGCATGACCGCCATGGGTCAGGCCAATGCCCTGGCCGTGCTGGCGGTGGGCGACAAGGGATCCTTCCTCAAGGCTCCCGACATGTACATGGAAAAGCTGATCGTGGGCCCCAAGGCGAGAGGCGCCATCGATCTCGATCAGGCCCTGGAGCTGAACCTCAAGGCCGTGGCCAAGGCGCTCGGCAAGCCCCTCTCCCGTCTGACCGTCATCACCCTGGCCAAGCCGCGTCATGACAAGGCGATCAAGGAGATGCAGGGCCTGGGGGTGCGGGTGTTCGCCATTCCCGACGGTGACGTGGCCGCCTCCATCCTCACCTGTCTGCCGGACAGCGAAGTGGACATGCTCTACGGCATCGGTGGCGCACCGGAAGGGGTGATCTCCGCCGCGGTGATCCGCGCCCTGGACGGTGACATGCAGGCTCGCCTGATCCCCCGCCACCAGGTCAAGGGTGACAGCCCCGAGGTTCGCGCCCTGGGTGAACAGGAGATCGCGCGCTGCGAGGAGCTGGGCATCGACGTGAGCAAGGTGCTCAAGCTCGAAGATCTGGCCAAGAATGACAACGTCATCTTCTCGGCCACCGGCATCACCAAGGGTGATCTGCTGGAAGGGATCACCAGCGACGGCGTCATGGCGACCACCGAGACCCTGCTGATCCGCGGTAAATCGCGCACCATCCGTCGTATCAAGTCGATCCACTTCCTGGATCGCAAAGACAGCGTGGTACGCGACATCATCCTGTGATGTGCTGACTCCCGCAGCAAGAAGCCCGGCACTGCCGGGCTTTTTGCGCTCTGCAGGGCGCCAGGGTACCCGGGCAAGGATAAGGCTTAGGAGAAACCGGACTCCTTGCTACACTGCGGTGCCCCACAGAGGAAAAATCACATGGAATGTCGTCAGGGATGTGGTGCCTGCTGCATCGCCCCCAGCATCAGCAGTGCCATTCCCGGCATGCCGGATGGCAAGCCCGCCGGTGTGCCCTGTGTGCAGCTCGATGCGCACCTGGGGTGCAAGATCTTCGGCCAGCCGGAGCGCCCGGCGGTGTGCGGCGGCTTTCGCCCCATGGCGGACGTGTGCGGCTCCCATCGCCAGGAGGCCATCTGGCTTATCGGCGAGCTGGAGCGGCTGACCGCCTGAGCCCTTGACCCTCTCCCTCGGGGAAAGGGTGTCTGCTTGTCTCCCTTCATCTCCGCCCCTTCTCCCGCAAGGGGAGAAGAGAGCCACCATTCGGAACAATGGCAATAAACAATACCAATAAAAAGAGGCCACAATTGCGGCCTCTTCCTGTTTCGTGACGAACTGGCGTCAGACGTCGGCCAGCTGTAATGCCTGGCGGTAGTACTCGTTGGCCTTGTTGGTCAGGCGGCGCTTGTCCATCACCTGGCCGAGGGCGTGGTAGAGGGCGGCATCAGGCGCCTTCGCCACTTCCTGCTCCAGCAGGCGCTGGGCTTCGTCCAGTTGACCGGCCAGCAGGCAGACCCGGGCCAGCGCGGCTTCGGCGCCAGGCTGATCCTGGATCTTTCTGAGCAGGGTCAGCATGGGCTGGTAGTCGTCCAGTTTGAGCTTGGGCAGGCGGGCGAACAGCTCGGGGGAGGGATCCTTGCGCAGGGCCTCCAGCCAGAGATCGGCGGCTTCGGCATCGGCCCCCAATCGGCGCAGGCGATCCCCGTAACTGGCCAGCAGCACGGGATCCTGGCGCTGTTTGCGGGGCAGACCCTGCCAGACCGTGCGCAGGGTGTCGAGGGAGCCGCTGGCGGCCTCCAGACGACCGCACCACGCCTGGTGCAGCAGGGTCTCTTCCTGCTGGGCGGTCAGCTTGCCCACCTTGCGCAGGGCAGGGGCGAGATCGATGAGGGCCGCCCAGTCTTCACGGGCCAGATACACCTGACGCAGCTGATCCAGCACCATGGGGTGGCGCGGGTTGAGGGCATAGATGGACTCGAGGCGACCGAGGGCGCTGTCGTACTGGCCCTGCTCAATCTGCAACTGGGTCTGGATCAGGGTCAGTGCCAGCTCTGCCTTGGGGTTCTCTTCCTGAGCTTTCTGCAGGTAGTGATCCCGGCGCACGTCATCGCCCCGGGCCTGGGCCACCCGGGCGGCGCTCAGGTAGTTGAGTAGCGGGGTGTCGCTGTTGTCGGCGCCCTTGATGAGGAGCTTCTCGGCCTGGTTGTAGTGCCCCTCTGCCATGGCCAGGGTGGCATTGACTGTTTGCAGGTTGGCCTTGCGGCGGCGGCGGGAGCCGAACCAGCCCTGGGTCTTGCGGCGCAGGCCGAACAGGCGGGCCAGCACCCATTCCACGATGAGCAGGGCGCCGTAGAACAGCACCGCCAGGATCACCGCGCTGGTGACCGAGGATTCCACCGTGTAGTTGCCCAGCGAGATGAGCACATAACCCTTGTTGCCGGAGGCTTCGGGACCGAAGATGAGGCCCGCCACCATCACGGCGACTATGACGATCAGACGAATCATGGTCTCCTCCTCAGTTGCCGGCCAGGATGCGTTGCAGGCGTTCGGTCAGCACCTGTTCCAGCATGGTCTGGGTCTTGAACTGATCCGGGTAGTCAAACTGGATCTGCTCGCCTTTGAGCTTGTCGAGCTCGGACTGCATGTACTGGGTGGCGCTGTTGTCGGCATCGAAATACTGGGTCAGCCAGCGCTGGGCCTTCTCCAGGCTGTCGACATAGAGGGACTGCTGTTCGCGATAGACGGCGAGCTGGGCCTGCAGCAGCTTGGTCTTGAGGTTCTCCCGCAGGAAGATCTCCTGCTGCGGGGAGAGCAGGGCTTCCACGGCGCCATCGCGACGACGGATGGTGATGAAGTTTTCGGTGAACTTGACCCAGTTCTTCTTCAGGTTGCTCTGCCACTCGTCCGGGTTGGTGCTGACGGTCTGGTCGGGCTCGCTCTTGGCTTCCGGCATGCTGACGGTGGAGAGGGGCAGCAGCTCGATCTGGTCCGAGAGGGCGGCCAGCTTCAGGGTCAACCCTTCGCGATCGACTCGCGGCATCCCCTTGAGCTTGGCGATGTCTTCCGCCAGCGCCTTGCGGATGGGCATCAGGCTGGGGTCGTTGAGCGCCTTGATGCGCTCGTCGGCGTTGCCGAGCAATGTGATGGCGGAGACGATGTCGTGTTCGAGCCACAGCTTGCGGCCCGCCATGCGCACCAGGTATTCGGATTCGGCCAGCATCCAGTCATTGGGGCGCTTGTCGTCCAGATCCAGCACCTTGGTCTGCAAGGCGTCCAGCGCCTCCTGCAACTGCTGCTGGCTCTTGCCGAGGGCACCGATCTGTTCGGCATCCTTGCTGCTGCCCTGATCAATTCTGGTCATGGCGTCGGCCAGTTGCTGCTTGAGGGCTACCAGTTCGGCCTGCTGGGCAACGGCGTTCTGGTGTCCGTGCACATAGAGACCACCGGCCAGCCCCAGGGCCAGCAGGATGGCGATGCCGCCAAGCACGGTGCCAGAGCTGCCCTTCTTGCTCCCTGTCGTTCCGGGCGCGGGCTTGTTGTTGTCGGCCACGGTGGCCGCGGCACTCGGCTGGACTTCTTGCTGTTCAGTCATTCCATCTTCCTCAGTTCCAGGGCGGCCACCAGAGCCTGGTTGGATGCACCTTGGGCAATCACGATACGGGTAAAACCAGCCCCTTCTGCCATCTCGGCCACCCGGGGACTGGGCACCACCAGCAGGCGGTCATAAAGCCAGGGGTGCTGCGGGCCGGGCACTAGGGCCAGCAACCGCTGCAACAGTTCGCCACTGGTGATGAGCAGGCTGTCGAGCCCGGCTGCCTGCCAGTGGCGGGTCAATGCGTCCCCGTCAAGATCGGGGTAGTGGCGCTCGTAGGTGGCACAATAGTGCACCAGTGCGCCCCGTGAGGCCAGCGTCCGGGCGATGAGATCCCGCCCGTCGTTGCCGCGCAGGATCAGCACCCGGCGGCCACTCACCCCTTGCAGTGCCGGCAGGGCCAGCAGCCCTTCGCTGCGGGGATCGGCCGGGCACAGGGCCTGGATGCCAACCTCGGCAAAGGCATCCGCACTCGCCTGGCCGACTGCAAAGTAATCAATATGTGGCCAGGTCTGACCAGTTTGCAACAGAAAATAATGTGCAAAATGAACGGCATGCATGCTGACGGCGATAACGAGGTCCGCCTCTCGCAGCATGTCACCCAGGTGAGGGAGGTCGCATCCCGGCCGGGTTTCCAGCAACGGACAGCAGAGCGGTGCATGACCCAACTGGTGCAGCATCTGCACCAGCTGGTTGGCCTGGGCGGCCGGGCGCACCACCAGGGGGACCATCAGGCGGCGCTCCGGGCAGATGACCGCGAACCGGTCCGTACTGCACTCATGCCCGGTAGACCTCGGCCAGGATGACGTCGGCGCCGGCGGCCAGCAGGCGCTGGGCCAGGGTGTGGCCCAGTGCCTCGCCCTCTGCCAGGGGGCCGCGGATCTCGTCGCGAATGACGCGGGCACCGTCCGGGCTGCCCACCAGGCCACGCAGCCATACTTCTTCTCCCTGTACCAGGGCATAGGCCCCGATGGGCACCTGACAGCCCCCTTGCAGGGCGCGGTTCATGGCGCGCTCGGTCAGCACCCGGATGCGGGTCTCGGCGTGCTCGAGCGGCGCCAGCAGGGCGTGCAGCTCGTGATCGTCGAGGCGGCATTCGATGCCGACCGCCCCCTGGCCGTTGGCGGGCAGGCTCTGCTCGGGCTCTATGAAGGCGGCGATGCGATGGGCCATCTCCAGTCGTTTCAGGCCGGCGGCGGCCAGGATGATGGCGTCATATTCACCGGCATCCAGCTTGGCGAGGCGGGTGTTGACGTTGCCCCTCAGGTCGCGGATCACGAGATCAGGGCGGGCAGCGCGCAGCTGGCACTGACGGCGCAGGCTGGAGGTGCCGACCACGGCCCCTTGAGGCAGCTCGTCTATCTGGTTGAAATGGTTGGAAACAAAGGCATCACGTGGGTCTTCGCGCTCACAGATGGTGTGCAGGCCGAGTCCGTCGGGGAACTCCACAGGTACGTCTTTCATGGAGTGGACAGCGATGTCGGCACGCCCTTCCAGCATGGCAGTCTCCAGCTCCTTGACGAACAACCCCTTGCCACCGACCTTGGCGAGAGGGGTGTCGAGGATCTTGTCACCCTGGGTGCTCATGGGCACCAGTTCGACCTGCAGATCCGGATGGAGTGCCTCCAGCCGATCTTTCACAAAATTGGCCTGCCACAGGGCCAGTGGGCTCTTTCGAGTGGCAATTCTCAGGGTTCGGGCTGCCATATCAATCAGTTGTTTCATCTTTTGAGAGGAAAACGATCTTACCACCCTTTGCAGGGGCTTTCATGGCGCAGCCCGCAAAAGCGGGGCCAAGCTCAAAAACGGGGGCTGAAAATTATTTTCATTCAGTCAATAATTGATTTTAAGTTATTGAAAATAGCTGGTTTTATTGCTTTCCTCTGATACCGTTACGAACGGGGTCAGAAATAATCCGGTGATTGTGTGCGGGCTTGTTTACCACTGCTGTTTGCATTGTTAACATGATCACACTTTTTTGACGTCTCCCCGTTTTGGTGCGTCATTTCTCTTCCCCATAGGTAGGGCATTGCTGGTTAAACTCGACACGCTGGTGGCGCGCTACGACGAACTCAATCGTCTCAAGACGCAACGAGCGCTGGATCTCATGAGTCGCTACGGGCAGCAGGTTTTCCACTTGCTGCCTGTCATGCTGCACTTCAATCACCCCCTGTTGCCCGGTTATGTGGCAGGGGATGTGCCTCATGGTATCTGGAGTTTTGTCGCCAACGAGGCCCAGCAGGCCTTCATCCAGGATCTCTGCCAGAACGCCAACTGCCAGGGCGGTCTCAGTACCCACGACAAGTCCATCCAGGGCCTCTACTCCATGGGGAGCACCTCCTCCATCGGTCAGTGCTGCCACTCGGATCTCGACATCTGGGTCTGTCACGTGGCCGGTCTGTCGAGCGAGCGCCTCGCCCTGCTGGAACAGAAGTGCCAGCACCTCTCCATGTGGGCCGAGCAGCGGGGGGTCGATCTCAACTTCTTCCTGATCCCCGAAGACAAGTTCCGTCAGCGCAACGATGCCCAGATGCAGGGGGAGAGCTGCGGCAGCGCCCAGCACCTGCTGCTGCTCGACGAGTTCTACCGCAGCGCCATGCACATCGCCGGCAAGCGGCTGCTCTGGTATCTGGTGCCGGCCGAATATGACGATCACTACGACGACTACGTCAACGGCCTGTTTGCCCACGGCAAGTTGAGCCAGGATGACTGGCTCGATCTGGGGGGCTTTGATCGCATTCCTGCCGAGGAGTATTTCGGCTCCGCCCTGTGGCAGCTCTACAAGGGGATCGACTCCCCCTACAAGGCGGTGCTCAAGTCGGTGCTGATGGAGGCCTACTCCCACGAGTATCCCAACACCCGGCTGCTGTCGGTGACCAGTCGCGACTGGTTCCAGCACAACGAGGGGATGCACTACCGCCTCGACAACTACTGTCTGATGCTGGACAAGGTGACCAACTACCTCAAGTCCATCGGCGACATGCAGCGCCTCGATCTGGTGCGTCGCTGCTTCTATCTGAAGGTGTGCGACGGGCTGAGCCATCCCAAGGAAGATCACTCCCCGGACTGGCGCCGGGAGCAGATGGCCCAGCTGGTAGCCTACTGGGGCTGGAGTCCGGAGCGCCTTTACCACCTTGATCACCGTCAGGAGTGGAAGGTCGAGGACGTCAAGGTGGCCTACGCCGAGTTGCTGGAGGCCCTGATGCAGAGCTACCGCAACCTCATCCAGTTCGCCCGGCGCAACAACATCAGCGAGTCCATCAACCCGGAAGACATCGGCATCCTGTCGCGCAAGCTCTATGCCGCATTCGAGAGCCTGCCGGGCAAGGTGCAGCGCATCAACCTCAAGATTGCGCCGGATCTCGGCGAGCCGGATCTCAGCCTGGTACAGGTACCCCACGGCCGCCTGAATCGCGCAGGCTGGTATCTCTACAAGCATTCCCTCGAACCCGCCGACATCATTGGCCGGGCGCCGCTCGAATATAACGGCTACATCAGCAAGCTGGTGGCCTGGGCCTATTTCAACGGCCTGCTGACGCCCCAGTCCCGGGTACACCTGTTCAACCAGGGCTCGGATCTGCACATCGACAACCTGCATCAGTTCTGTCGCGATCTTTCCGGGACCTTCCCGGTCAAGTATCCCCGCGCGACCAACCTGGCCCTGAGCCGGCCGTGCGAGATCCGCCAGCTCTCCATCTTCCTGAACCTGGAGACGGACCCGTCCAGCCACTGGGTGGGGCAGGTGATCGAGTTCGATGCCAACGCCGCGGACGTCTTCTCGTTCGGTCGCAACCAGGAGTGTCTGGTGGGATCCGTGGATCTTGTCTATCGCAACTCCTGGAGCGAGATCCGCACCCTGCACTTCGAGGGAGAGGAAGCCGTGGTGGACGCCCTCACCACCATCCTCGGCAAGATGCACCAGGACGCCGCGGCCCCCGAGATGATCGAGGTGTTCTGCTACAGCCAGCACTTCCGCTCCCTGGTGCGCACCCGCTTCCAGCAGCTTGTGGCTGAATGCATCGAGTTGCGTCTGGCCCGGGACAAGCAGCAGCTGGTCAAGACGCTGGCGCTCGGCAAGGAGAAGTACGGCATCTTCTTCGAGCGGCGCGGGGTGTCGGTCAAAAAGCTGGAAAACGCCATCGATTTTTACCGTCACATCTCCCACAACAAGCTGGATCACCTGCCGCTGCGCCTCGACAAGACTCACAGCCAGCACCTGCCCGGCATCGTCGACGCCTACGCCAGCGAAGGGCTGGTGCAGTTCTTCTTCGATACCCGGGATGCAGGCACCAACATCTATATCCTGGACGAGGCGAACCGGGTGGAGATCTACCAGCACTTCGCCGGCAACAAGGACGAACTGGTACAGGGGGTGAACCGGTTCTACACCTCGGGTCACGAGCGATTCAGCAATGCGGGTCAGTTCAGCAACTTCAACCTGCCCCAGTACTACGAAATCGTGCAGGTGGGTGACAAACTCGATGTGATCCCCTACCGCAGCCAGAGCCCGCAGCGGGACACCCCAGGAGCGGCGCGGGAAGTAGGATGATGCGCTGATAGCCGCACCGGCAAGATGGCAAACGGCCTGCATGATGCAGGCCGTTGTCGTATCCGTGGTGCGGGAATCTGGTGTGGAGGGGGCCGCGGCCAGTGGGGGATGCCGTCGAGCATCGCCGTCAGGGATGAAAGCAAACGGCCTGCTGATGCAGGCCGTTGTCTTACCCGTGATCCGACAATCAGGCGCCGAGGCGGGCCAGCAACCAGCTGCGAATGTCGCCCAGCTGGGGGCGGCAGATCTCGTGGCGCATGGGGTATTCGTGCCACTCGGGGCTGAGTCCCGCCGCTTCCAGCCGGTTCTTGGCGTCCCAGCCCATGGAGAGGTTCACCACGTCGTCATAGATGCCGTGCATGTAGCAGATGGGCAGGGCGCGGGCCGCCTCGCTCATCTCGCCGGGCAGGGCATCGGGTACCGCCAGGTAGGTGGACATGCAGAGCAGGCCTGCCAGTGGCACCGGATGGCGCAGGGCGGTGAAGGAGGCGATGACGCCCCCCTGGGAGAAGCCGGCCAGCACGATGCGCTCGGGGGTGAAACCCTCGGCCACCAACTGGTCGATCAGCGCGGCGATACGGGCCGCTGACTCCCTGACATGGGACTCCACGGCGCGATCCGCCGGATCCTCGAAGCTCTTGATGTCGTACCAGCCGCGCATCCGGTAGCCCATGTTGATGGTGATGGGACGCTCGGGCGCATCGGGCAGCAGATGGCGGACGGGCAGGTCGGCGGGCAGGGCCAGCGCCTCCACCAGGGGGGCGAGGCCTGCGCCGGAGTCCCCCAGCCCGTGCAGCCAGATCACCGCATGGCGGGCACCTTCGGGATGCAGATCCGTCATGAGAAGACCACGGGCTCGCCGGCCTGGGTGGTGCAGGCCCGGGTCAGCAGGGCCTTGAGCTCGTCGCCGAAGCGGTTGTCGATCCAGCGGTCACCGCGCAGCTCGAAGTGGAAGCCGTTCTCCCGGGTAGCGACCCAGATCTGGTGCAGGGGCTCCTGCTTGTTGATGATGACCTTGGTCTTGTTCTCGAAGCTCAAGGTCAGCACCCCGCCGGCGCGTTCGCAGTCGATATCCGGATACCCCTCGTCGATGGTGTCTTCCACATACTGGAAAAAGGCGTCGGTCAGGGCGTGATACTCGTGATCCTTCATCGGTTTATCCTGTTGCTTTTAACAATGTGAGTGCGATTATAGAGGGCCAAAAATTTTTTCGCAGCGAACCATTATGATTACCCAGTTCACCAAGTGCCTGTTTGCCGCGTCGCTGTCGCTCGGGTTGGCCGCCTGTGGCCTGACGGGGCCGCTCTACATGCCGCCGGCCGAACAGCCCGCACCTGCAGAGCAGACACAGCCCAAGACAGAGAGTACACCGCAAGCCGTCTCGCCTGCGACCGCTACACCGGCCTCAGAGGCCGCGCCGCAATAATCTAGGAAGGAACCGCCCCCTTGGATCACTTTAACTACGACGCAGACGGTCAGCTTCAGGCCGAACAGCTTCCCCTGCAACAGCTTGCCGACCAGTACGGCACTCCGCTCTATGTCTACTCCCGCGCCACCCTGGAACGCCACTGGCATGCCTTCGACCAGGCGGCTGGCGACATTCCCCACCTGATCTGCTACGCGGTCAAGGCCAACTCCAACCTGGCCCTGCTCAATCTGCTGGCACGCCTCGGTTCGGGCTTTGACATCGTCTCCGGCGGCGAGCTGTCCCGGGTGCTGGCGGCGGGCGGTGATCCGGCCAAGGTGGTCTTCTCCGGCGTCGCCAAGAGCGAAGCCGAGATGCGCCTTGCGCTGGAAAAAGAGATCCTCTGCTTCAACCTGGAGTCCGAAGCCGAGCTGGAGCGCCTGAATCGGGTCGCAGGCAGCATGGGCAAAAAGGCGCGGGTCTCGGTGCGGGTCAACCCGGACATCGACGCAGGCACGCACCCCTATATCTCCACCGGCCTCAAGCAGAACAAGTTCGGCATCCCCATCGAACAGGCGCCCGCCATCTACCGCAAGGCGGCGGCCATGGCCCACATCGAGATCAAGGGGGTGGATTGCCACATCGGCTCGCAACTCACTGAATTGAATCCCTTTATGGAGGCGGCGGACAAGCTGCTCAAGCTCATCGACGAGCTGGCGGCGGAAGGCATCCACATCCATCACCTGGACGTGGGCGGCGGTCTGGGGGTCAACTACGGCGCCGAGCAGCCGCCGCACCCCACCGAGTATGCCGAGGCGCTCAAGCAGAAGCTGGCGGGCCGGGATCTGACCCTCTTGTTCGAACCGGGCCGCGCCATCGTCGCCAACGCCGGTGTGCTGTTGACCCGGGTCGAGTTCCTCAAACCCGGCGAGACCCGCAACTTCGCCCTGATCGACGCCGGCATGAACGATCTGCTGCGCCCCTCCCTCTACGGCGCCTGGATGAACATCATCGAGGTGGACAGCCGCGCGACTCACGAGAAGGCACTCTATGACGTGGTGGGCCCGGTGTGCGAGACCGGCGACTTCCTCGGCAAGGAGCGTACCCTGGCGATTGCCGAGGGCTCCCTGCTGGCGGTGCGTTCCGCTGGCGCCTACGGCTTTACCATGTCCTCCAACTACAACACCCGACCCCGTGCGGCCGAGGTGCTGGTGGACGGTGACCAGGCGCACCTCATCCGTGAGCGGGAGCAGTTGGCGGATCTCTGGCGTGGCGAGCACCTGCTGCCGTGATGGATGGATTTTCAGCGTTCCTCCATGTGAGAGCGTGATTAACGGTGAGACAGGAACGCGCGATGTTGATTGAGTTTTCCAAAATGCACGGCCTCGGTAACGACTTCATGGTGGTGGATGGCGTCACCCAGAAGGTGTTCTTCAGCAACGACATCATCAAGAAGCTGGCGGATCGTCACTTCGGTATCGGCTTCGACCAGCTGTTGCTGGTGGAGCCGCCCTATGACCCCGAGCTCGACTTCCATTACCGCATCTTCAATGCCGACGGCAGCGAGGTGGAACAGTGCGGCAACGGGGCCCGTTGCTTCGCCCGTTTCGTGCGTCTCAAGGGGCTGGTCAACCGGGATCGCATCGCGGTCAGCACCGCCCGGGGCCGCATCACTCTGCAGCTGGAAGGGGAGAACCAGGTCACGGTCAACATGGGGGTGCCCCAGTTCGAGCCGGGCAAGATCCCGTTCCGTGCCCAGAAGGCGGAGAAGACGTATCTGCTGCGGGCCCAGGATCACACCGTGATGTGCGGTGCCGTCTCCATGGGCAACCCTCACTGCGTCATCGAGGTACCCTCGGTGGCCGATGCGCCGGTGGAGACCCTGGGACCCATCATGGAGCGCCACGAGCGCTTCCCCGAGCGGGTCAACGTCGGCTTCATGGAGATGGTCAACGCCAGCGAGATCAAGCTGCGGGTCTTCGAGCGCGGGGTGGGGGAGACCCTGGCCTGCGGGACCGGGGCCTGTGCGGCCGTGGTGATAGGCATCAGCCAGGGCAAGCTCAAGGAGCGGGTCACCGTCACCCTGCCGGGTGGCAAGCTGACCATCGCCTGGAAGGGACCGGGTCAGCCCGTCTACATGACGGGGCCGGCCGAGCACGTCTTTGACGGCCAGATAGAGTTGTAGACAAGGAGCGGGTGATCCCGCTCCATCAACGGATCATATCGGGGCCCTTGGCCCCTTTTTCGGATGGATCAACCAAGTTATGAGCGAACTCAAACGGCAGGAATCACTGGTGGATGAAGCCACAGTGCTGGAGTACCTGGCCCGTTATCCCGAGTTTTTCCTGCGTCACGGGGCCATGCTGGACAAGATCCGCATTCCCCATGCGCAAAAGGGCACCATCTCCCTGGTGGAGCGCCAGCTGGATAGACAGCGGGAGCGCATCGAGCAGCTGGAGCAGGAGATCACCGAACTGATGGGGGTCGCCAGCGAGAACGAGCGGATCTTCCGGGTCTATGCGGATCTCTACGGGGAGATCTACGGCTGCCAGACCCTGTTCGAGCTGAGCGCCGTGATGGGCAAGGCCTTCGTCCAGCGGCTGCGACTCACCGGCCTGCGGCTCTGGCTCAATCCCAGGCATTTCCAGCTGAGCGGCCCCGAGCAGCGTTTCCTGGCGCAGGGCAAACAGCTCGAACAACTGCTGGGGCAGCGCCTGCCCGGCACGGACTACTATTTCGGTCGCCTCAACCAGAGCGAGAAGCAGGCGCTGTTTGGCAATGATGTGCTGGTCAACTCGGTGGCCCTGATGCGGCTCGGGGAGCTCGGCGTGCTGGCCTTCGCGAGCTCGGATCCCAGCCACTTCACCCCCCACAACGACACCCTGCTGCTGGGTCAGCTGGGGCGTCTGCTGCAGCTGCGTCTGCCCGAGCTGGCCCGTGGCTAAGGCAACGACCCGATCCCCTGCCAAGACGCCCCCTACCGCCGACCCCCTGCCGGTCGCACTGGCGGGGGAGCTGGACGCCTTTATCGAATACCTTCGGGTCGAGCGCCAGCTCAGCCCCCACACCCGCAGCAACTATCAGGCTCATCTGGAAGCCATGACCGCCGAGCTGGTGAAGCTCGGGGTAGACGACTGGGCCCGGCTCGAGGCGAGCCAGGTGCGCAGTCTGGTGACCCGGATGCACAAGGGAGGGCTGGCGCCCCGTTCCCTTGCCACCAAGGTGTCGGCCCTGCGCAGTTTCTGCGACTGGCAGGTGCGCCAGGGGCGGCTCACCGCCAACCCGGCGCGTGGCATCGTCACCCCCAAGCAGGGGCGGCCCCTGCCCAAGAACCTGGACGTGGACGAGATGTACCAGCTGCTCAACATCACCGACGAGCAGGATCCGCTGGCGGTGCGGGATCGCGCCATCATGGAGCTGATGTACTCCTCCGGCCTGCGCCTTGCCGAGCTGGTGGGGCTCAACCTCGCGGACGTGAAGCTCGACGAGCGCCAGCTCAGGGTGATCGGCAAGGGCTCACGGGAGCGGGTGCTGCCCATCGGGCGGATGGCGGTGGAGTGGTTGCACAAGTGGCTCAAGGTACGCCCCCTGCTGGCCGGTGACGAGGGGGAGGCATTGTTCGTCTCCAAGCGCAGGCAGCGGCTCTCGGCCCGCTCGGTACAGGAGCGGCTCGACGGCTGGGGCAACAAGCAGGCTCTCAATGCCCACGTGCATCCCCACAAGCTGCGCCACAGCTTCGCCACCCACATGCTGGAATCCTCCGGCGACCTGCGGGCGGTGCAGGAGCTGCTGGGGCATGCGGATCTCTCCACCACCCAGATCTATACCCACCTCGACTTCCAGCATCTGGCCAAGGTATATGACAGTGCCCACCCGCGGGCGAAGCGGGATCCGGAAACGCCGGAGGATGAGTGATGTGGTGTGCGATCTGCGGGGATGACAATCTCCACGTCGCCTGGGTCAGGCGGGAGCCCGCAACGCCAGAGGATGAGGAGTAAAGAGGAACAGCCATGCAGTTTTACCGTCGCTGGCAGCCGGTGGCCGCCATCTCGTTCGATCTGGACGACACCCTCTATGACAACGGCCCCGCCATCGCGCGGGCGGAACAGTGGATGCTGGACCACCTGCGCAGCGAATACCTGGCTACCGCCATGCTGGACAAACCGCGCTGGCTCGCGCTCAAGCGCCAGTTGCTGCTGGACCACCCGGCGCTTAGCCACGACGTCAGCCTGGCGCGCCAGCGGGGCATTCGCGAGGCCCTGGTGCAGGGGGGCATGGAGCCCGGGCTGGCGGAGCAGCAGGCCCGGGCGGTGTTCACCGGTTTCATGGCCGAGCGCTCGAAGATAGAGGTGAGCGAGGCGACTCACGCCCTGCTGGCTCGTCTGGCGGCGCGCTACCCGCTGGCGGTGATCACCAACGGCAACCTGGATCTGGAGCAGGCGGGTCTGGCTGGCTACTTCACCCTGGTCTGCAAGGCGGGAGCGGGAGCCAGAATGAAACCGGCGCCCGACATGTTCGTGCAGGTGCAAGAGGCCCTGGGGCTGACCCCCGGCCGCATCCTCCATGTGGGGGATCACCCGGTGACCGATGTGCTGGGGGCCAGGCTGCACGGCTTTCGGGCCGCCTGGCTCAACGAGAGCGGTCAGTCCTGGCAGTCGCTGTCGCTGCTGCCGGATGTGGAGCTGGGGCAGTTGCAGGATCTGGCCACCCTGCTGCTCTGAGCTGGGGATGAGGGACAGATTCCGTGATCTATATCTGGCAATAACAACAAGGGAGCAAGGGTGTGAAGGGAATGAAGGGTGTCATCTGGCTGGCGATCCCCGTGATGCTGGCGGGATGCGATCTGGTGCAAGACCGTTACCGGATGGAGTTCAGGGACGGATCCTGGCGGGAGATCGCCATCTCCCCGTTTTCCGACGAGGCGCGCTGGCGCGAGGGGTGTGCCACCGGCGAGATCCAGGTGGACATGACCCTGCCCCTGAAACGGGGCAAGGTGGTGAATGGCCGGGAGCAACTGCTCATCGGCGGCGAGCTGTTCGAGCTGGAGGATGCCCGTCTCTATCGCGGCAACGGCATGGTGCTCGGGCAGGCCCCGGACCATATCCAGCGGGGTCTCAAGGGGCTGGATATCTGCCGAACCCTGCGCCCTGATCGCGGGGCCCTGCCCAAGCTCAAGGGCAAGGGATTTGGCGACTAGCCCGTCTGCTGCCTGAGCGGGCAGGAGGCGTCGCCGAAGGCAGTGGACAGCTTGATGGCGTGGGGGTTTCACAGGCCCGTCACGTCGGATGCCTCTGGGCAGCCCCCGATGTACGAGGCCCTCCCCAGGCTCAAGGGCAAGGGGTCGGCGACTAGCCGACCTGCTGCCTGAACCGGCGACAGGCGTCGCCAAAGGCGGTGAAGAGCTTGATGGAGTGGGGGTTCTCGCTGGCCTTCCACTCCGGGTGCCACTGCACCGCCAGCAGGAAGGGGGAGAGGGCGGGAGCGTGGATCGCCTCGATCAGCCCGTCTTCGGCATGGGCCAGGGGGGCCAGCCCCTTGGCCAGCGTCTTGATCCCCTGCCCATGGAGGGAGTTGACCGGAATCGACGGCTGCCCCATCAGCTCGGCCAGCCAGGTACCGGGCACCAGCTCGACCTGATGGCTCTCGCCATACTGCTCGTCCACCGGGTCATCCGCATCCTCCCGATGATCGTCATAACCCGGCTCGCAATAGACCTTCTGGTGAATGTCGCCCCCCAGGGCCACGTTGATCTCCTGCATGCCGCGGCAGATCCCGAGGATTGGCAGGCCACGGTCGAGGGCGGCGCGCACCAGGGGAATATCGAACAGATCCCTGTCCCTGTCCTGGGGCTTCTCCGGGGTGAGGTTCTCCTGGCCATAGAGGGCAGGATCGATGTTGGATCCGGCACCGCTTAGATAGACCCCGTCGGCGAGGTCCAGATACTGCTCCAGATCCTCGGTGCCACAGCAGGTGGGCACCAGCAGCGGCACGCAGCCGCTGATCTCCACCAGAGGCTTGATGTATTTGTGGGTCATGACCTGGTAGGCGTGGCCACTGCGGGCCTGGGCCCCCATGGTCATCAGCACGACGGGTTTGTTATGGGGACTGGGGTTGGGCATAGGTCACCTTGGCTATCCTTGGCGGTCTCATCCTGCGCCTTGGGAAGGCCCTTGCCGCCTCGGCTCGCAAGGGCATGCCTCAAGGCATGGTCGTGGGATCAGGGTCGCGCCAGCGTGCCAGAATCGTCGGTCAGCCTTGGCAACGACAGCCTGGATCCTGCCTCCAGTCTGCCAAGGCCGTTCAATATGTCAAACAAAATGATGCAATTATGTTAACCATTGATGCCGGGATACGGCTGTGAGTCCCATTTAATGGGGCTTGAGGGGGGATGCCTGGTGCGGCGAGCGATTTGATGGTGGATATATTAAACATCTGGCCGGGCGGCCGGATAGCAGAAGGGGCCCACAGGGCCCCTTGTCGACTCAGGCGTTCAGGATGAAACGTTCGATCACCTGGGCGACCCCGTCTTCATCGTTGCGCCCCGTAGTGTGCTGTGCCAGCGCCTTGATCTCGTCGGTGGCGTTGCCCATGGCGACCCCGAGTCCGGCGTAGGCGATCATGTGGTGATCGTTGCCCGCATCTCCCACCGCGATCACCTGGGAGGCATCCAGCCCCAGGTGCTCGGCCAGGGCGGCGACGCCGGTGCCCTTGTTGCTGCGCTTGTTCATGAACTCGAGGAAATAGGGTGCGCTGCGCACCACGGTATAGCGCTCGTGGAGTTCGGCGGGCAGCTGGGCGATGGCACGGGAGAGCAGGGGCTCTGGGTCAATCATCATCACCTTCATGATCTGCTCGTCGTCGGGCAGGGTGGCGAAGTCCACCAGGTTGATGGGTTGACCGATGAGGCGGGATTCGTGCTCGGTATAGGGGCTGATCCTGGGGCTGATGAGCCCCTGGCGGACGGAGAAGCCGTGGATGTTCACCCCCAGCTCACAGGCCAGGTGGGCGATGGCACGGGCATCGCTGCCGGTCAGCAACTGGCTGCGGATGATGCGTTGCTCGGACACCTGCTGCACCAGGGCGCCGTTGTAGCAGATGACGTAGTCATCCTGGCCGGTGAGGCCGAGCTCGGTCAGGGCGGCGGTCATGCCTTCCAGCGGGCGGCCGGAGGCCAGCACCACGGTCACGCCCCTGGCGCGGGCTGCCGCGATGGCGGCCTGGGTGCGGGGGGAGATTCGGCCCTCTGGGGTCAGCAGGGTGCCATCCATATCCAATGCGATCAGCTTGTACATCTTCTCACTACCTGAGTCTGGCCGGCCCGCCCGATGGGGCCATGGGGAGGCCGAGTGTAGCGAAAATCGCCGCCGGGATCACGCCGCCTGCCGACGCGGGGGCACGTTGCCCCTCAGCGCTGGCCCTGGTAGGGGGTCAGTTGCAGCTGATCTTCCCGGATGGCGAAGTGGATGGGGCCGTGCTCGATGTCGACCCTGTTGTGGTGGTGGGCCATCTCCACCTCGACGCCGGGGAAGAGGCGCTGGGTGGCGATGATGTCCATGTTGGCCATGAGCGCCTGCAGCTCCCGCTGCGCCTCGGCGAGCTGCTCGTCCAGGCTCTTGCTCTCGTCGAACTGGCGGGTGCGCAGCGCCTTGATCTTCTGCAGGGTCTCGGGATTGCGCTTGTCACGAGGCAGTTGCAGCAGACGCAGGATGAGATCCTGCAGCTTGTCTATCTGCTCGGCGCAGGTCTGTTTGCGCTGGCGCAGCGCCAGCTCCTGCTCCTTCTGGCTGAAATAGCCACCGAGGATCTGCAACCGGGTCCGGTTGGCCGCCGAGGCTCCGAGCACCGGGGCCATGATGAGCCGGTTGGCGATGTTGATGCCGCCGATGAGGTGCCCCTTGCGCATGGCGCTGTCCCCCACCTTGAGATCCTGGCCGCTGCGGCAATAGCAGTGACTGAGCTGGCTCAGGATATGGATGTCGCCATCGGCCTCCAGCTTGGCGTACTGGGCATAGCTGGCGTGGATCTCTCCCCCGGCGTTGAGGTGGCAGAGGTATTCGTCGTCTGCCAGCTTGCGCCCTATGATGCCGTTGCGCACCGTGATGGTGCCGCCGGATTCGATGTAGCCGCCCTCGACGAAGCCGCCGATCACCACGTCCCCGCTGGTCTTGACGCGCATGCCGGGCATGACGTCCCCGGTGACCAGCAGCGATCCCTCGAACTCGACGTGGCCGTGGCGGATGTCGACCTGCTTGACGTTGAGTACCTCGTCGACCCGCATCCCGGCACGCTCCTGACAGGGGAGCCCCGGGCGGGTCGCCAGCAGCAGGTCCGGATCCTCGGGGGAGAGGCAGGTGCCGTCACCCGGCGTCATGGCGCTCTCCTTGCCGTGGCGGGCGGTCAGGGTCTGGCCCGTCACGGTGAAGCCGTCGATGCCCTGGGTGGCGGGGTGCCTGCGCATCAGCAACGCCCCCGCCTTGACGGTGAGCAGGGTGCCGAGGTCGCGCATGTCCACCTTGCCGTGATCCCGCTCCTGGGGTTTGAGGATCCGCTCGGCTGCGGTCTCCACCAGCCGCTCCAGGCGGGTATCCAGGCCGTGCCTGGCGGCCTTGCCGAGGGCGATGACGGGATTGAGCTGGGCACCGGGTGCCGCCTCACCCGCTGCCTGGATGGCGGCGGCAAGCAGCCGCTCGCTCGCCCCCTGCTTGACCGTGCTGGCCGCCAGGGCCTCCTGCAACTGGGCCAGGGTCAGGGGCTGGCCGCCCCAGTCCGCGGTGATCTGCGCCCTGGCGCTCATCTGGTCCTTGTCCACCTGGATGAGCAGCCTGGCATCCTGGCGCCGGGCAATGGGGACTGGCGGATGTGCGGGGGCATCCGGCTCTGCGATGAGGGCGTTGAGCAGGGTGACGGCTTCGCGGATCCCCTCGCCGAGGGGTTCGTAGCGCCGGCAGTTGGAGAGTCGCAGCAGGGCCAGGACGTCGCTTTCCTGGATGGGCTCGGTGAGGCCTGGGGTGATGCGCAGGCAGACATAGCTCATGTCGGCCGACAGCTGAAACCACGCTTTGCTTAACACCGGGCCCTCCTTCGTTGTCCCTGTCCTGTTTGCCCCATGCCGGGGCCTCTCCTTGCCGGCATCCAATGCCGCCGGGGCGGATCCAACGCGCAGTATTCGGGTATTTTTCCTTCCGGGTCAACGATCTGAATGCAAATGGGTGAGCCGGGTTGAGGAAATATCGGCTGACGGGAGAGGGGCGGAGCCGGCCATGTCATGGGCTCCATTGCAGTTTTTTAGCGCAATATGCTGACTTTTTATTCTTTCGCTATCCAGAGTGTCCATCACGTTTAAGGTGGCGATGCAAATCACCTTGCCAGGCAGGAAGAGAAGGATTTTAATCTGCCGCCGCCCCAGGGCGAGGACCCTGGTCGCCATCGATCAGCCCCTTTTTCTGTCCAACCGAACGAGCCCCATGACCGCCCAAGGCCACCTGCTGTTTTCCGTCACCTGCGTCCTGCTTGCCCACAAAGTCGAACTGACTCCGGCCCTGGCCGATGCCAGCCTGTGGCACATCGTCCCCATGGCCCTGGCGAGCGCCCTGCTGCCGGATCTCGATCACCCCCGTTCCCTGCTCGGGCGGCAACTGCCCTGGATCTCGGGGCCGCTCTCCCGGCTGTTCGGCCATCGCGGCTTCACCCACAGCCTGCTGGCGGTGGGGATGGGGGTCTGGGGGCTGGCCCAGGTGGAAGCCCCCTGGTTACTGTCGGGGGCGGTGAAGGATGCACTCATCGTGGGCTATCTCAGCCATCTGCTGGGGGACTGGCTCACCCCCATGGGCATTCCCCTGCTCTGGCCCTGGCGTCGGCGCTTTCGCCTGCCCGGCCTGCCCCTCAAGAGCGGCGGGGGTTACGAGAGGGCCTTCTGCCTGCTGACCCTGGCGCTCGCCGGGTACTGGGTCCATGGCGGTGCAGGCTTGGCTCACTTCTAGCCCCGGGCGCCCTCCTAGCATGTGGCCGTTCGGGTCAGGGTGAGGTAGTCGGCGAACACCGGCAGCCCCAGCAGGTGGCGGCGCAGCATGTCGAGGGCGGCGAAGGCGAGGATCCGGCGACCGCTCGCGGGATCCGAGTGGCTGACCCTGAGCGTCTGGCCGTGCAGTTGCCCGTCGGCGCAGAGCAGCAGCGGCACGCCGTCCGGCCCGGCACGGCCTATGGTGAGGCTCAGGGGGGCGGCGGGCACCGCCAGTTGAGTGAGGTCGTCGCTCAGGGTGTGGCTGAAGCCGGCGGTCAGGGCCGGGTGCCCGTGACACATGGCCAGCAGGGCGCCCCGGCTCTCCCCTTCTTGCAGGTGCAGCGACCGCTCCCCCAGCAGGGCCAGGATCTGGCTGGCAGGCGCCTCGTTGCCACGCCCTACCAGCCAGGGGGCGATGGCCGCAAGCAGCCTCGCCTCGGCGGCGTCCATGTCGGCGGTGCTGGCACCGTGGCCGATGAGCTTGAGCTCGATGAGAGGCATGGAGGAGCGGTAGCCCAGCTCGATGCCGGCAGGCCAGGGGGCCGCATCCAGCATGTCGCTGAGGGCGGACTCCGAGACGCCGAAGGTGTAGAAACGGCGCAGCTCGGTGTCGGTCTCTTCCCCGGCCAGCGCCTTGAGGCGGGGCATGATCTGTTCGCGCACCATCTGCTTGAACTCGAACGGCACGCCCGGGGTGAAGAAGAGCCGGCTCTGGCCGTGGCTGGCCTGGTGGCGGACCACAAAGCCGCAGGCGGTGCCCACCGGGTTGTCGAGGATCTCGCAGTCCCGGGGCAGCCAGGCCTGCTTGGTGTTGCTCCGTGCCATGGTGCGGCCCCGGCAGGCATAGCGTTCGGCCATGGTGGCGAGCCAGTCCGGGAACAGGGTCAGGGGCTGGTCAAACGCCTCGGCCGCGGCCTGGGCGGTGAGGTCGTCCGCCGTGGGGCCGAGCCCCCCGCACACCAGTACCACCTCGGCGCGGTTGGCGCTCTCCTGCAGCACGGCTGTCAGATCCGCGAGGTTGTCCCCCACGGTGGCGCGGCGGCGCACCTGCCAGCCCTGCTCCAGCAAGAGGGCACTTAGCCAGGCGGCATTGGTATCCACCACCAGGCCGGTCACTATCTCGTCGCCTGTGCTGATGATCTCGATGCGCATGGGGACTCCTTGGGTGGGGCCAGCCCTCTCAGGGCTTGCCGTGTTCGAAGTAGTAGCTGATCCGGGTGCGGGGGTTGAGGTATTCGAACACCGCCGGGGGCAGGCGTTTGGGCTGGATCACCTTGGCGATGGTCAGCCCGGCCGCGTCGAGGTCGATGATGGCCGCCTCCTGGCGCGGAATGCGGGGGTCGTATACCAGCACTGCGGGGTAGAGCAGGCGGGAGGCGTTGACCGACATCACCAGCCCCACCTGGCCGTTGGAAAGCTGCACCACGCTACCCGGGGGGTAGACCCCCATCAACCGGATCAGCATGCCGAGGTGATCGGCGTTGAACTGGGACTTGCGCTGCTTGTAGAGGCTGCCGAGGGCCGCGTAGGGCACCTTGGCCTCCAGGTGGCAGAGGTTGTCGTACTCGTTGATGAGGGAGACGATCTGGGTGAGGGGATCGAGCTGATCGCCCTTGAGCCCCTGGGGGCCGGTGCCGTCCAGGTACTCGTGGTGGTTCTGCACTATCTGCTTGGCTGCTTCCGGAAAATCGCTGACCAGCCCCAGCAGTTCCAGGCCGTAGCGGGGATGCTGGGCCATCAGGTTCTGCTCCGGCTTGGTCAGCGGCTCCGTCTTGCGCAGGATCTGGCTCGGGATCCTCAGCTTGCCGATGTCGTGGAACAGGGCCCCCATGCCGACCTGACGGATCGCCTCGGCCGGCAACTTGCACTCCCGGGCGAGCAGCATGCTGAGCACGCTGACGTTGAGGGAGTGAAACTGCAGGCTGTTGCCATCATCGCTGTCTGAGACCAGGTGCAGCACCATCTCGTCCACCGAGAGGAGCTGCTCCGTCATGGCGTTGATCAGCTCCTGGGCCTCGCTGATGGCGTTGAGGGGGCGGGACTGGATCTTGCCCATGAGGTTGCGCACCTGGGCCAGGGATTGGCGGAACTGTTTCTCGCACTGCTGCAGGTCGCGGCGATAGCGCTGCAACTGCTCGATGCGCCGCAGTTTCTCCTGCTGCATCTCCTCCTGGCGGGCGACGAGACCCTCCCCCTCAACCTCATCCGCCTGGGGCTGGGTCTGGCCGAGGGGCTTGGGCGGCGTGTCGCTCTTGTCGGGAATGATGGTCACCAGCTTGAGGCCAAGGCGACGAATGAGCTCGATCTCCTCCTCGCTCTTGAGCTTGAAGCTGGAGAACAGAAACGGGTGCTCACGCCATCCCAAAGGCAGGGAGACATAATTGCCGACTTGCAGCCGTTCTACGGAGATCTTGATTCCTGTCATGGGGTTGGGCACGAGGGACACACTGAGCCGTATGCTAGTCAAAGGGCGGGGTGAATACAAAAGGTATCTGATGACAGCGGGAGCGCTTTATTATAGGCTTCTAGATGTCCAGACATATTTACCGATGCAGTACAGGGAGTCAGCATGCCGATCAAGATCCCGGACCAGTTGCCCGCCGCCGAAGTGCTGGGGCAGGAGAACATCTTCGTGATGACGGAATCCCGGGCCGTCACCCAGAACATCCGCCCGCTGCGGGTGCTCATCCTCAATCTGATGCCCAAGAAGATAGAAACCGAGATCCAGCTGATGCGGATGCTCTCCAACTCGCCCTTGCAGGTGGACGTGGATCTGTTGCGCATCGACGATCGGGAGTCGAAAAACACGCCCCAGGCGCACCTGGAGAACTTCTATCACGACTTCGAGCAGGTGAGAGGCAACAACTACGACGGCATGATCATCACGGGGGCGCCGCTCGGGCTGGTGGAGTTCGAGGAGGTGGTCTATTGGCCGCGCATCGTCGAGATCATCGAGTGGTCCCATCAGCATGTCACCTCCACCCTCTTCCTCTGCTGGGCGGTGCAGGCGGCGCTGAAAGCCTTGTACGGCATGGAGAAGCAGACCCACGGCGAGAAGCTCTCCGGGGTCTATCGCCACCACCGCCTCGACGAGCACGAGGCGCTGCTGCGCGGCTTCGATGACGAATTCGTGGCGCCCCACTCCCGCTATGCGGCCTTCGACGGGGATCTCATCCGCGCCCACACCGATCTGCAGATCTTCGCCGAGTCGGAAGAGGCGGGCGTCTATCTGGCCGCCACCAAGGATTGTCGCCAGGTGTTCGTCACCGGCCATCCGGAATATGACGCCCTGACCCTGGATGGGGAATACCGGCGGGATCTGGCGGCCGGGCTCACCCCCGTCATTCCGGTCAACTATTACCCGAACAACGACCCAAGCCAGACCCCGCGCGCCACCTGGCGTAGCCACGGTCACCTGCTGTTTTCCAACTGGCTCAACTATTACGTCTACCAGTTGACCAGCTACAAGGTGGAAGACATCGGCAAGGTGTTTACCTACCAGCAGCCCAAGGGATAGAGCCCATCAGTCCGCCCCGGCCAGCCGCCGTCCACGGGTATCGAGCCAGTGACGGTGGCTGGCCAGGGTGAAGGCCCGTGGCCGTCTGGCCCGGATGAGGGTCATGGCCTCCTGCTGGGGCAACCCCTGGGCCATCAGCAGCAGGGCGGCCGCCAGCCCGGTACGCCCGCTTCCGCCGTGGCAGTGAATGGCAAGGTGACGCCCCTCGCGCAGCAGGGCGAGCAGTCGGGGTTGCACCCCGGGCCAGGCCTGTTCGAAGGGGGCATCCGGTGCCTCGTCATCCGCAATGGGCAGATGGAACCAGCTCATGCCTCTGGCCTGCACCAGCTGCCCGAGAGAGAGGGGCCCGCACAGGGCCAGCTCCTCCACCGTCATCAGGGTCAGCACCCCGCCGGCACCGGCCAGCTGCAACTGGGCAAGGGCGTCGGCCATGGGGACCTGCTGGCTGCCGGGGCAGGGGGTGAGCAGGAGCTGGCCGTCGAGCCGTGGAACGTCCAGGCTCCAGAAGGGATGGGCACTGAGCATGGGGTTCCTCGTGGTGGCCGGGGTCAACGGGATCGGCATCCCGCGGGTGCGGCACAGCATAGAGGGGCCGGAGGCGATGTCAATCTGCGTTGTGTTCGGCCCGGTTTACGGGCAGAGTCTAAAAAAATCGAGTGATGCAAGGAGTAAAGATGAGAAACCTGGATCAACTGGACTTGGACATCCTGGCCCATCTGTTTCGCGATGCGGGCATGACCAACAAGGATTTGGCGGCCCTGGTCGGGGTGGCGCCGTCCACCTGTCTGGAGCGGGTGCGCAAGCTGCAGCAGGATGGCGTGCTCAAGGGGGCGCACTGCGAGGTGGATTACCAGGCCCTGGGCGGACACATCCAGGCCATGGTCTCCCTGCAACTGGCCCGTCACAGCCGCCAGATCATCGATGCGTTTCGCGACGCCATCCTGGCCCTGCCCGAGGTGATCAGCCTGTTCCACATGGGCGGCAAGGATGATTTCCTGGTGCACCTGTGCGTCTCCGATACCGAACACCTGCGCAATTTCGTCTTCGATCACTTCACCTCCCGGGAAGAGGTGGTGCACCTCGAGACCTCCCTGGTGTTCGAGCACAGGTTCAGCCGCTCGCTTCCCTGCTTCCCCCACCCCTGATGGGGTGAGCCGCAAGAAAAAACCGCCCGAGGGCGGTTTTTTTGTGGGCGGTTCCTCAGTTGAGAGCCAGCCGGCTGTCCTGCGCCGTCCGGTAGAGCCCCTGCTGATAGGCCAGGCTGCCCCACAGGACCAGCCCCAGGGCGGCATCTTTCATGGTGTCCGGCTGCTGCGCCGGGGTGAGCGTTTCGGTCGCATCCTCGTAGATGAAGCCTTCCGGCGCCCGCTCGGGCTGCAGGATCACCACATCCTTGCCACGCATCAGGGCGAAGTTCTTGTCGTACTGCATGATGGCGCGTCCCGGCCAGTCGGCGGGCATGCGAGTGAGATCCTTGCCCAGCATGGGGTAGTCGGCACTGATGCCCATGAGGGAGAGCAGGGTCGGGGCCATGTCGATCTGGCTGACGATGCGGGGATCCTTTCTCGGTGCTATGCCGTCCCCCAGGATGACCCCCGGGATGTGGAAGCGGGGGATGGGCACCAGGCTGGCTCCCCCGACCCGGCTGTCGTGATCGGCGATGACCAGGAACAGGGTG
Source organism: Aeromonas sp. R10-1 (assembly GCF_040908465.1). NCBI lineage: Bacteria > Pseudomonadati > Pseudomonadota > Gammaproteobacteria > Aeromonadales > Aeromonadaceae > Aeromonas > Aeromonas sp. R10-1. The sequence goes on along the minus strand of NZ_JBFODT010000017.1, from coordinate 248,579 downwards.
TCCTTCCAGTAGTCCGATGCCCTGGCCTTCTTGAAGAACTCGCCGACGGCGTAGTCCGCGTACTTGGCGGCGTTGTTGCGGGTCTGCTTGGGCTGCTCGTACAGGGCGATGCGGTTGTCGGGGAACTCGAAGGGATCGTGGTTGCTGGAGCTGAACACCAGGCTGAAGAAGGGTTTGCCCTCCTTGTGCAGCGCCGCGAAGGTCTCGTTGGCCTTGGCCATCAGATCTTCATCCGAGGCGCCCCAGGATCCCTCGAACACCGGGTTCTTGAAGTCCTTCTGCTCGACGATGGTGGTGAAGCCGTTGCCGAGGAAGAAGCTGCGCATGTTGTCGAAGTGGCTCTCGCCGCCATAGATGAAGCTGGTGTCATAGCCTCGCTGCTTGAGCAGGTCGGCGATGGTGAAGAAGTTGGTCTGGCTCTTGCCGAGCTTGACCACGGCCTGGGCCGGGGTCGGCGTGAAGCCGGTGAGCACCGCCTCGATGCCGCGTACCGAACGGGTACCGGTGGCGTAGAGCTGCTCGAACGCCCAACCCTCTTTCGACAAGGCATCGATGTTCGGGGTGAGCGGCAGGCCGCCGAGGGAGCCGACGAACTGGGCCCCCAGGCTCTCTTGCAGCAGGATCACCAGGTTTTTGGGCTTGCCCTGGTAGCTGGCCGTGTTGAAAGTCTGGCTCGGCAGATCGGCAGAGGTGAAATCGCCGAGAGGGCGGCCGCTCTCCTCGCGGACTATGTCGAGTACCTGATGGTCAGCCATCTTGCCGTAAAACTGGCTGGCGTCCTCCTCGGCCCCCATCTGCTTGATGGCAAAGAAGAGGGAGTAGGCGGAGTTGACGGTGAGGGCGTTGACCAGGGGATCGTCCGCAAAGGCCACCATGGCCGGATTCAGGGCGCGATGGCCGAGACTGGAGCGGGCGCCGAGGAAGCCGACGGCGAGGATCAGCAGGGCGAAGGCGGGGCGCCAGTACCAGCGGGGGAAGCTTAGGTCACGCACCAGGCGGCCGCTCAGCCACCAGCCACCGCCCAGCACGGCGCCGCTGAAGATCACGGCCAGCAGCAGCTCGCCCTTGCGGCCAGCCCACAGCATGGAGAGCACCTCCTTCGGATAGATGAGGTACTCCACATAGAGGCGGTTGGGGCGCACCCCGTATTCGGTGACGAAGGCGGGAGTGGAGATCTCGAGAAAGAGCATCAGCCAGAGCCCCAGGGTGAGCCAGATCCGGATAAGCTGCATCCAGAGCCGCCCCGGCGCGTGGGGCCCGGCCAGCAACTGGGTCAAGACGGCGGGTACGCCCCAGACCCAGCAGAGGGTGGCAATGTCGACGCGAATGCCTTGCAGCAGCATCTCCTGCCAGCCAGAGACGGCATCCACCCGTTCCAGTTGCCAGAGCCCCAGGCCAAGGCGGCTGACGGTCAGGGAGATGAGCGCGATCAATGAAAAGACGGCGATGGGCCAAACCGGTCCCAGCCATTGTCTGATGGTGGTCATATTGTTCCTGCAAACCTGTTTGCGCCCAGTCCCCGGGCGCATTGTTGTTATGGTGCAGGAGTATGACAGTGGCGCCTGGCAAAGGTTGCATGGGGGGAGGTATAAATGGAGAAACTGGCACGTTTTATGATTTTTTGTGACGGGATGCAGGGTTCGAAGAGAGCATAAAACGCTGGGGAAACTGTGATCCTGCTGGCACATCGAGACAATGGTCGTGCCTATAATGGCGCCGGATTTCTCAATCGGAGCCGAAGGGATGCCGGTCTTCATCGATGTGGAATATATGCAGGGCTGGTCTCTGTTCGTGGTGCTCTCCGACGGCACCACAGGCGTGCTGGATCTCACCCCCTGGCGCGGCCAGCCGCTGTTTGCGGCCATGGAGACCGAGCGTCGCTTCGCCCGTGTCTTCATCGATGATCGCCATCAACTGGCGTGGCCCTCGGGCTTCACCCTGGCGGCCCACGAGGTCTACCACCTGATCCTGCCCATCGACGAGCGTGCCGCCTTCCCCGATCGCAACATGCATCGCTTCTGACATGCTAACTCGTTGAGTCAGGTAACGTTTTCAGTCACAGACCCGCGTCGGTCAGGTCGTTATCATGACCCCAGTGCGGCGCTTTGGGCGCCCATCCACCACAGCGGGAACATAACAATGAAACAAGGAACGTTGCGTCGTGGCGGCCTCATCGGGGCCGCCCTGTTACTGACGGCTTGCGGCAGCGGGGGAGGCGGTGGCAGCAGTGACCCCCAGCCTCCGGTGGTCAATCCGCCCCCCGCGTCGGCCAGCCGCGCCTGCTACGGCAATGATCAGCCAGCCTGCAACCTGCGCACCTACCAGGTGATGGTGGAGTCCTTCGTCGACGGCGACGGCAGCGCCAACTACGGCGTCGGCTACGGCCCCTCCCGGCACAACGGCGATCTGCAGGGGATCATCGACAGCCTCGACCACATCAAGAGCCTCAACGTCAACGCCATCTGGCTAACGCCGGTGTTTGACTCCTGCGCCGGCCAGGCCGGGGACGACCGGCTGGATGCCACCGGTTACTTCGCCTGCGACTTCTTCAACGTGGATCCCAACTTCGGCAGCAACGCCCAGCTTAAAAAACTGGTGGACGGGGCGCACCAGCGCGGGCTCTATGTCTTCCTCGACGGGGTGTTCGGCCACGTCAACAAGGTGGGGGTGAGCAAGCCTTCACCAGAGGGGCGGCTGCCTGCCCTCAAGAGCGGCGGCGCAGGCTACCCGGGTCAGCTGGTGGATTACGGCCAGCCCGAGAGTCTGGCCTACTTCAAGGAGGTGGCCCGTTACTGGGTCGAGCAGTACGGCATCGACGGCTGGCGCCTCGATCAGGCTTATCAGTTGGGGCTGGATGACTGGCGCGCCATTCGCAGCGAGGTGGCCCAGGCCAGCGCGGCGCGCAAGGCCGCCGGCCAGCAGTGGGGCACCCTCGGCTACATGGTGGGGGAAGTGTGGAAGGGCGCCGACGAGATCCGCACCCAGGCCTATGGCCCGAGCGACAACCCGGCGCTCTCTTCGGCGTTCGACTTCCCCCTGCGCTACGGCTTGGTACAGGCGCTGGCGGTGGAAGAGTCCGGCAAGGGCGGACAGGGGGCCAGCGTGCTCGACGCCAGCTGGAACAAGGTGGAGAACTACCCGAATCACGCCATGCCCAACCTGATGCTGGGCAACCACGATCTGGTGCGCTTCGGCGATCTGCTGGAGCGGGGCAACTTCAATGGGGCGGACTACTGGCAGCGCCACAAGGCGGCCTTCAGCTTCATGGCCGCCCGCTCCGGTCCCATTACCTTCTACTATGGCGAGGAGTTTGGCGACGAGGTGCCTGGCTTTGCCAGTCAGGTGGGGGGCGACTGTGCGGCCCAGGGGCTCTGCGATGATCACGTGGCCCGCAGCGATGGCAAGGTTCCCGGTGTCACCGGCTTCGTGCCGAGCAGCGAGCAGAGCGATCTGAAGCAGTGGCTCAGCCAGCTGCTGGCCCTGCGCGCCGCCCACCCCGCCCTCTATCAGGGGGAGCGGGTCAAGCTGGTGGCCGAGGGGAGCGTCTATGGCGACATCAAGCAGACGGCGGGCGAGCAAGTAGTCTACCTGCTCAACGTCTCCACCACGCCTCAGAGCTACGCCGTGCCGGTCGGCAAGCTGCGCAGCGGCAGCGCCCTGGTGGATCTGCAGAGCGGCGAGAGCCTGGCCATCGGCGGCAGCAGCGTGACGGTGGACTTGCCGCCCCTCACCGGCCGCTTCCTGCTGGTGCGCTGAGGGAGGCAGACAACAGAAAGGGCTCCATAGTGGAGCCCTTTTTCATGGTGGCGGCTTACTTCTCGATGCCGCTGCCCAGATCGTCCCGGCGGGAAGAGACCGAGGGCTCGGCCCCGTGGCGCCAGTGTTCCAGCCGATTGTGCACCCCGCGGCGCAGGCTCTTGAAGCTGGCTTCCAGGTAGTCCACCCCCACCAGGATGGAGAGGGTGACGCCGGTGAGCAGCAGCGCCTGATGCAGCATGTCCATGCCGATGAGGGCGCCGAGGGCGGCCAGCATCCAGATGGCGGCGGCGGAGGTCACCCCTAGCACCTGACCATCCCGGGTCATCATCACCCCGGCCCCGAGAAAGCCGACCCCGGTGATGAGCTGACCCAGCACCCGCGCCTGATCGGCGCCCTGAGGACTGACGGCGGCGCCGATGGCGAGAAAACAGTAGGTGCCGAGCACGATGAGGGAAGAGGTGCGGATCCCCACCGGTTTGCCGCGAAGCTGCCGCTCCAGCCCCACCAGGGTGCCACACACCAGACAGACCAGGATGTTCTCCCAGCCAAGGGGCGCGATGTCCCACCACTGCATTGTCGTCATATCCACCTCTGCTCGCGATGCTTGTTATCCTGTCGCGCTCTGCCCCCGGTTCTCCAGCCGCTGGCGGAAGGCCCGGGCGAGGCGCTCGTAGAGGTCCTTTGCCTCCCTGTCTTCAATATCGCCACGTATCCAGGGGTTGTCGATGATTTCCAGCAACACGCAGCCCTGACCCTGCTGGCGCAGATCCACCCCGAACAGGCCGTTGCCGAGCTGGTGCACGGCGCGGCGGGCGGTTTGCAGCACCCGCTCCGGCACGTCGCTGAGGGGCAGCGCCTCGATGCGGCTCATGTCGAGGGGGTGTTTGCGGCGACGGATGCGGTTGCCGGGTTCGGGTCGGTAGCGGCGGCAGGCGAACAGCGGCGAGCCGTCGAGAAAGCCGATGCGCCAGTCGAACTCGGCAGGGATCCGGCTCTGGACCAGCAGCAGGGCGGAGCGGGCCAGCCCCTCGTCCAGCAGGCGGGCGAGCTGGATGTCATCGCTGGCCATGGCGAGGTCGCGCCCCTGGGCGCCGTCGGGGATCTTCACCATCAGCGGCAGACCGAGGCGCTGCACCAGTTCGTCCACATGCTGGCGGCCGCGGCGGGTCACGACGGTGGTGGGGGGCATGGGCACGCCGCTGCGCACCATCAGCTCGTAGAGATAGAGCTTGTTGCTGCAGGCGAGGATGGCGCGGGAGCTGTCGATGACCGGCATCTTGAGCTGCTCGGCACGGCGGGCAAACTCGAAGGTGTAGTGACCGACCGCGGTCTCGGCGCGCAGCCAGAGGGTGTCGAACTCCGGCAACCGCTCGATGGCCGAGGGAGGCAGGATCTCGGCCTGGATCCCCTGGGCAGCGGCCGCCTTGATGAAGCGCTCCAGCGCCAGGGCATCGCTGCTGGCGCGGCCGTCGTTGGGGTCGACCAGGATGGCGAGCTGGTAGCGTGGCGCCGTCAGTTCCTTGTCCCCCGTGCCCACCAGCGCCTGGGCGTGCTGCACCATCAGCGCCTTCTCGCTCGGGCTCAGCGCCAGCGGTGACAGGCTCTCCTGCTGGCGCACCGACCAGCCGTGGCGACCGCGCTTGAGGGTCAGCTCCTGCAGCGGCAACTGGCTCAGGCCGTAGTAATAGCGGGCGAGCCCCGCCAGCTCGCTCTGTTCGCACTGGCCGAAGATGGCGCGCACCCGGATCCTGTCTTCGCTCTGCTGGGCCAGCCAGCCCTGCAATTTGCGCCACAGCTTGGCGGGAGGCTGCTGGGGTTGCAGCCGGCTGATGGCCTGCAATCCCGGCAGGCAGTGGTGGCCGCGGGCCTGGGCCAGCAGGGAGCAGTAATAACCGGCCCCCAGGTGTTCCAGGCTGCGGCAGAGGTTGATGATGCGCGGACGCCCCCCTGTGGTGGGCAGACCGTGTTGCAGGTAGGTGCGGGCGGTCAGCAGATAGTCGGCATGGCAGGGCCAGTCGCCCGGCTCCTCGACGATGACATAGGTACTCATATTTTCAGGCTCCACAGAAAGGACTGCCAGAAACGGCAGGATCCCCAGTGGGCTTCGATGCACCGACAAGCACGACAATGGCGCGAGGGGAAACAAGAGGTTACAGTGCCTAATATTCTGCCTTGGTAACTTGTGATACAAGTCGCATTTCTGGTGCTGAGGATAAATAACCGAACAAGGACTCCCCGTGTTGACCGTGCGCGCCGCCCGAGCCGATGATTTGGGCGCCATCGTGAAGCTGGAACGCTACTGTTTTCCCCCCGAGGTCGCCTTCGGCCGCAGCCGCTGGCACTATCTGCTCAATCAGGCCAAGGGGCGCACCCTGCTGCTGCAAGACGAGAAGGCGCAGGTGATGGGCTATTTGAGCGTGCTGGAGCACAAAGGCTGGGATCGTCTCATCATCCAGACCCTCGCCATCCGCTGGACCATCCGCCGTCAGGGGTGGGCACGCCGCCTGCTGGAGCAGGTGATCCGGGAAGGGCGCGAGGCCGGCTGGGGGGCGATTCGCCTCGAGGTCGCCGACGCCAACCCAGAAGCCAGGACCCTCTATCAGGGGCTGGGGTTTCGCCCCGGGGTACGGCTGCCCGATTATTACGGGCCCGGCCAGCATGCCCACCGCCTGGTGCTGGCGCTGGGGGATGAGCGGCAGGAGCCATCATGAGTTGCGAGGATTGCCTGGCTACGGCCATCAGGGCCAAGCTCGGGCGCTGCCCGGTCTGTGCCGCCCAGACCTTTCTCATCGGGGTCGTCGGCTGGCTGGTCTGGTGGTGGTGCGGCGCCGATACCTCGGTCAACGCCCTGACCGGCCTGCTGTTTGCGCTGGGGGGCTCGGGTCTCTTCCTGCTGCATCTGGCGGTGTTCGCATGGCGAAAGCTGGGCAAACGCGACATATAACGTGCTGATTTTTCAAGAAGACAAATAACAATGGAGGTTCACATGATTGCAATGGTAACGGGCGCCTCGTCCGGCTTTGGCGAGGCCATCAGCCGCCTGCTGGTGAGCGCAGGCCACCGGGTGATCGGCACCGGGCGCCGCGCCGAACGGCTGGCCGCCCTGACCGAGGAGCTGGGCGAGCAGTTCCTGCCCCTGGTGTTCGATGTCCAGGACAAGGCCGCCACCCGCGCCGCCATCGAGGCGCTGCCGACCGAATGGCAACAGGTGGACCTGCTGGTCAACAACGCCGGCCTGGCACTGGGGCTGGAGCCTGCCCACAAGGCGGATCTGGAAGACTGGGAGCAGATGATCGCCACCAACATCAGCGGCCTGACTCTGATCACCCGGTTGCTGTTGCCGGGCATGGTGGCGCGCAACCGCGGCCACGTCATCAACATCGGCTCCATCGCAGGGACCTACCCCTATCCGGGCGGCAACGTCTACGGCGCGACCAAGGCGTTCGTGAAGCAGTTCAGCCTCAACCTGCGTGCCGATCTGGCGGGCACGGCGGTGCGTGTCACCAACGTGGAGCCCGGCCTGTGTGGCGGCACCGAGTTCTCCAACGTGCGCTTCCACGGCGACGACGCCAAGGCGGCCACCGTCTATCAGGGGGTGCAGGCCATCCTGCCGGAAGACATCGCCAATACCGTACTCTGGATCAGCGAGCAGCCTGCCCACGTCAACATCAACAGCATCGAGATCATGCCGGTGGCCCAGACCTTCGGTCCGCTCCACATCAGCCGTCGCTGATGTCATGACGAGCCGACTCCTGTCCACAAGAGGCGCCTTCGGGCGCCTTTTTTGATGGATCTGGTCGCACTCGGCATGGAGTGCAGAAGGAGGCGTGCTGTGACCCGTGCTGAACCGTCGGAAGAGGGGGTACTCAAGTTGGCCTGCATTTTGCTGTCTCCGGCTCATGGCGGGGAACCCATCCCCGGAGCCGGCGAGGCCGGCAGTGAGCGTGGAGCCTTCATGGATATCAAACCCTATGGTCATCAACTCGCCCAGAGCGCGTCCCAGAACCGTGCCCTGGCGACCCTCAGCGACAGCGACGACAAGCAGAGCGGCTGGTCTCAGCAGGTCAGCCTCTCCAGTCAGGTGCTGACCGGCAAGGCGCAGCAGGCGCTGACCTACGAGCATCTGGCCAGGAACGGCAAGAACACAGTCCTGACCAGTGGCGTCAAGGATGCGCGGGTGCAGCAGATGGTGGACAAGGCCCTGGGCTTTGATCGCAAAAAATTTGACGATCTCGAGCGTCAGCTCAAGGGGATAGCGGATGACAAGACCCTCTCTGCCGAGGAGCGCGAGACGCAGAGCAAGGACCTGGCCGCACAGCGCGATGCCATGCTCAAGGAGGCAATGGATCGCCTCACCGGCAAATCCGCCTCCCAGGCATGATGTGATTCAAACGGCAACCTTTGAGCGTTAAAGGTAAGGGGTTGCCCCCTTGCCACGGGGCCGGCAGGCCGTGGGAGGCACGGCCTGCCGTGATCAGGGCTCAGGGACTCTGGGGGGCGATCCCGATGGCGATGGCGGTGGTCTGCACGGCCTTGATCTGGTCCCCCTTGGCGATGAGGGCGAACTGGGCCGGATCCTGCACCTTGAGGGTCAGGGTATGGTCAACCCCCTTGACCCGGATGGTCTGGTGCGCCTTGTCCACGTCGATGACATCGGCATAGATGGTTACCTGCATGCCGGCGCCTGCAGCGGGTTTCTCCCCGGCGGCCGCCTTGCCCCCTTCTACTTCCACCACCCGTTTTCTCACCCCGGCGGTGCCCTTGAGCAGGGTCAGGTCCAGCAGTTGCAGATATCTCAAGGCCACGACATCTCCCACCTTGAGCTGGGGAAGGTTGGTCACCTCCTCCCCGGCGATCAGATCCAGGGTCTGCCCTTCGGCATTTTTCAGGCTGACCTTGCGGGTGGCCAGGTCGATGGCGGTGACGGTTGCCCTGGCCGTCAGTTCTTCGGCCAGGCTTGCTTGTCCGGGGGCCACGGCCACATGGGTGGTGACCTCGGCGGCATAGAGCGGGGGAGGGGCACAGAGGGTGAGGGCACCCGCAATCCAGGCGTGCTTCAGTTTCATGATAGAGACCCTGTGAGTGGGAAAGGGACCCCGGGAGGGGCTTGAGGGGGCGACGAACTCGTCTTCCCGCTATCACCATAGCAAAGCCGGGCAGGAGCGCCCGGCATCGGCAGGCTGGCATCGTATTTTTGACGACAGGCTCCCGTTTTTGACCTGATGGCACGGCAGGCGCACAATTCCCCGGCATGCAATCAACCGAGGGCTCTGCCGTGTACAACTTCCAATATGCCAATCCCACCCGCATCTGTTTTGGTGAAGGCCAGATCGCCAGGCTGCCCGAGCTGATCCCGGCCGGCAGCCGTCTGCTGGTGCTCTACGGGGGGGGCAGCATCAAGCAGAACGGGGTCTATGAGCAGTTGACCCAGGCGCTGGCGGGCCGGGAGTGGCTGGAGTTTCCCGGCATCGGCGCCAACCCCCAGTACGATCAGCTGATGGAGGCGGTGGCCCTGGTCAAGCGCGAGCGCATCGACTTCCTGCTGGCGGTGGGTGGCGGTTCCGTGGTGGATGGCACCAAGTTCGTGGCCGCCGCGGCCTGCTTCGAGGGGGACGACCCCTGGGAGATCCTGCGGGACAAGGCCTCCATCAAGGGGGCGCTGCCGCTCGGCTGTGTGCTGACCCTGCCGGCCACCGGTTCGGAGAGCAACCCCGCCGCCGTGGTGAGCCGGGGGGAGGCCAAGCTCTCCTTCTACAATCCGCTGGTGCAACCGGTGTTTGCGGTGCTGGATCCCGCCACTACCTACAGCCTTCCGCCGCGCCAGGTGGGCAATGGCGTGGTGGATGCCTTCGTCCACATCCTCGAGCAGTACCTCACCTTCCCGGTGGGGGGCGAGGTGCAGGACCGGCTGGCGGAGGGGCTGCTGCAGGTGCTGGTGGACAACGGTCCGCGGGCGCTGGCGGAGCCCACCAACTACCAGGTGCGCGCCAACCTGATGTGGGCGGCCAGCCTGGCGCTCAACGGCCTCATCGGTCGTGGCGTGCCCCAGGACTGGTCCACCCACGCCATCGGTCACCAGCTCACCGCCCTGCACGGGCTGGATCATGCCCAGAGCCTGGCTGTGGTGTTGCCCTCCCTGCTGCGGGAGCAATCGGCCCAGAAGCAGGAGAAGCTGGCCCAGTTCGCCGAGCGAGTATGGCACTCCAGCCGCGAGGACAAGGCACTGCGGATCGAGGAGGCCATCATCCGCACCGAGCAGTTCTTCCAGCAGATGGGGGTGGGCACCCGGCTTGCCGACTACGGGCTGAGCGAGAGCTGCATCCCCGGTATCTGCTCCAACCTCAAGCGTTTCGGGCTGACCGCCCTCGGGGAGCAGCAGGACATCGACCCCGACAAGGTAGCGCGGATCCTTTCTCACGCCCTCTAGGCCTGAGGCCCTTGGCCAAGGGGCGATCTGGACAATAAGTGCGGCCAGGATCCTTTCCCACGCGCTTTGATCATCTGGCTGAAGGCCGGAAAAGAGAACGCCCCGATCATCGGGGCGTTTTGCAGGGTGTCACCGGGGCACCGCCGTTTATTCGGCGCTGTGGTCCAGCTCGCGCTCCAGCGCCGCCGCCTTCTGGCGGGCCGGGTGAGTGTTGAGGCGCTGCCAGTAGGCCTGCAGATGCGGGAATTGGGCCAGCTGGCCGCTTTGGGCCAGCAGATCCACCAGGAAGGAGTTCAGGATGTCGGCGCCGGTGAGGCGATCGGCCACCAGGTAGCGGCGGTTTGCCAGCACCTCATCGAGATAACCCAGCACCTTGGCGCACTCGGCTTTGGCGTAGTCCGGCAGGAAGCGCATCGGGCTGCCATCCTTGCGCACGAACATGTCGAGCAGCAGCGGCAGAATGCCGGAGCTCTCGGCGAAGTGGAGCCACTGCAGGTATTCGGGATACTCCGGGCTGTCGGTGGCCGGTGCTAGCCGTACCGGGGCGTGGCGGGCAATCAGGTACTCTGTGATGGCACCGGATTCCGCCAGCACCCGCCCGTCAAACTCGATGACCGGCGACTTGCCGAGAGGGTGGACGGCCTTGAGCTCGGGCGGCGCCAGAAAGGTGGCGGCATCGCGCTGGTAGGCCTTGATCTCATAGGGCAGGCCCAGCTCTTCAAGCAGCCAGATGATGCGCTGGGAGCGGGATTTGTTCAGGTGGTGCAGGACTATCATGGAAACCTCGACGCAGTGACGGAAGGCGGTGATACGCAGCGCCCCGGCAGCAGGTTCACTTATGGATGAAAAAGAGCGGGCGTGGTGCCCGCTCCTTCGTCGATTGACTCAGGCCTCCAGCGCCTGATCCAGATCCGCCAGTATGTCCTCGATGGCTTCGATCCCCACCGACAGCCGGATCATCTCAGGTTTCACTCCAGCCTTGGCCTGCTCCTCTTCGCTCAACTGGCGATGGGTGGTAGAGGCGGGGTGGCAGGCCAGGGACTTGGCGTCGCCGATGTTGACCAGCCGCTTGAAGATCTTGAGGGCATCGTAGAAGCGCACGCCCGCCTCGTAGCCGTCCTTCAGGCCGAAGGAGAGGATGGCCGAGGGGCGACCGGCCATGTACTTCTCCGCCAGCGGGTAGTGGGGGTGACCCGGCAGACCGGCGTAGCTGACCCAGGCCACCTTGGGGTGGTGCTTGAGGTGGTGGGCCACCCGCAGAGCGTTGTCCACGTGGCGCTCCATGCGCAGGCTCAGGGTTTCCAGCCCTTGCAGCAGCAGGAAGGCGTTCATCGGCGCCAGCGCCGCCCCGGTATTGCGCAGCGGCACGGTGCGCACCCGGCCGATGAAGGCCGCCGGGCCGAAGGCCTCGGTGTAGACCACCCCGTGATAAGAAGGCTCGGGTTGGGTCAGCTGGGGGAAGCGCTCGGCGTGATCCGCCCAGGGGAACTTGCCCGAGTCGACGATGACGCCCCCCAGGGAGTTGCCGTGGCCGCCGACATATTTGGTCAGGCTGTGCACCACGATATCGGCGCCGTGTTCGATGGGTTTGCACAGCACCGGGGTGGCGACCGTGTTGTCGACGATGAGCGGCACGCCGCGGGCGTGGGCCACCTTGGCCAGGGCGGCGATGTCGACGATGTTGCCCGCCGGGTTGCCGATGCTCTCGCAGTAGACTGCCTTGGTCTTGTCGTCGATGAGGGCGGCGATGGCCTCGGCGCTGTCATCCTTGGCGAAGCGCACCTCGACCCCGAAGCTCGGCAGCATGTGGGCGAACAGGGTGTAGGTGCCGCCATAGAGCTGGGGGGTGGAGACGATGTTGTCACCGGCGGCGGTCAGCGCCTGGATGGCGTAGGTGATGGCGGCGGAACCTGCCGAGACCACCAGGCCGGCGATGCCCCCTTCCAGCGCGGCCATCCGTTGCTCCAGCACATCGTTGGTGGGGTTCATGATGCGGGTGTAGATGTTGCCCGGCACCGCCAGATTGAACAAGTCCGCCCCGTGCTGGGCGCTCTCGAACTCGTAGGCCACCGTCTGGTAGATGGGCACGGCCACCGCCTTGGTGGCGGGATCGCTGGAAAAGCCGTGGTGCAGGGCCAGGGTCGCATCTTTCATCACACACTCCTTGTTGGATGTCACCATTATGGATGGATAGACGTCCAATCTAGCAGTCCTGGCGCCGATGTAAACCACCCATTCCGGCAAAGCAATGCCGGGGGATGGGGGTGACCGGATGGCGTCGGTGACGGCGACCTCAGAGACGGCGGCGATACTCCCTGTCGTCTATCTGGTGCATGTCCCACTGCATCAGGCGGTTGAGCTGCACCATGGGATCTTCGACCAGCGTCAGAGGGCGGGGCAGGATCCTCAGGAAGTAGCGACGAAGGGTTTGCTGGATCCGGTTCGGTTTGAGGGGGTTGGCATGGCTCATGATGGTGCTCCTGTGCTGTGGTGTTCACGTTCGCCAGCAGTATTGAGCTAAAATGCGGAAGTAAAAACTGATGACTTTCAGAGACAGGATTTCCTCTTTTATGCCTACCACCCGCCTTTATCAGCAATTTCAACGGCTCGCCCAGCAGCTTGGCTGCGACGAGCGGGAAATCAGCCTCGCCGAGGTGGCGGACCTGCTCTGCTGCACCCCCCGCAATGCCCGCCTGCTGCTGCGCCGCATGGAAGGGCAGGGCTGGCTGTGCTGGACGGCGGAGGCAGGGCGGGGGCGGCGCTCCCGCCTCACCCTGCTCGACAACCAGGAGAGCCTGACCCGGCGCCGATTGCGGGATCTGCTGAGCCAAGGCCAGCTGGCGCAGGCGGTACGGCTGGCCGAAGATCGCCTGGATCTGCTCACCCCGCTGCTGATCGAGCAGCTCGGCCAGGCCACCCGGGAGGGGCGCCAGATCCTGAGGGTGCCCTACTACCGGCCCCTGCCCGGTCTGTTGCCCACCGCGCCCTTGCGCCGCTCCGAAATTCACCTGAGCCGCCAGATCTTCAACGGTCTGACCCGGCGAAACGAGGAAAATGGGGAAATCGAGGGGGATCTCGCCCATCACTGGGAGTGTCTGGCCCCCTGTCACTGGCGCTTCTATCTGCGCCCCGTGGTGCGCTTTCACCATGGCCGCGAACTGGTGGTGGAGGATGTGATGGAGAGCCTGCAGGCCTTGCGGGATCGCCCGCTGTTCGCTCATCTGGCTCGGCTGGAGAGCCGCTGGCCGCGCACACTGGACATCCATCTCGACAGCCCGGATCCTCTGCTGCCGCACCTGCTGGCCGAGCCGGTGGCCGCCATTCTGCCGCGGGAGCTCAAGGGGGAGGCGAATTTCGCCCTACAGCCGGTGGGCACCGGCCCCTATCGGGTGAGTGCCAACGATCCCCTGCACCTGTGCCTCGAAGCATTCGACGACTACTTCGGGCTGCGGGCCCTGCTCGACGAGATCGACATCTGGATGCTGCCGGAGCTGGTGGAACGGCTGGAGAGCCACGTGAGGCTGGGCAGCGACACCCCGGAGCTTGGCTCCATGCGCGGGGAGTCAGAACTGGAATCCGGTTGCTACTTCCTGCTGCAGGACGACAGATCGGCCCCCCTGCAGGACCCGGCCCTGCGCCAGTGGCTGACCCGGCTGCTCAACCCCATCGCCCTGATGGCCCGGGTGGCACCCGAACTGCAGCGGGGCTGGACCAGCGCATTGGGCCTCCTGCCCCACTGGCGCGAGAGCCTGCCTCTTCCCGAGCCCGGCCCGGTCAGCCTGCCAGCGCGGCTGGTACTGGCCTGCTTCAACCAGCATCTGGAGTTCAACGAGTGCGCCAGCGCCATGAGCAGCCTGCTGGCAGAGCAGGGGATCCAGCTCGAGGTGCGTACCCTGGACTACGGGCGCTGGGTGAGCGGGGAGGATGAAGATGTGGATCTCTGGTTCGGCACCCTCAACCTGGAGCATGAGCACGCCTTCGCCCCTTACGCCTGGCTTCAGGGCACCCCCTTGCTGCGCCGGGTGTGGGGCGGCCAGCAGGCCCTGTGGCAGGGATTGACGCAGTGGCGCGCCCATGGTGAAGAGCCCGGCCCCCGCGCCCTGCTGGCCGAGGTTCAGCGCCAGAGCTGGTTTGTGCCGCTGTTTCACCACTGGCTGGAGCTGGAGAGCCGGGTCGGCGTGCACGGCGTGCGCATGACGGCCCTTGGCTGGTTCGATTTTCGCTGCGCCTGGTTAAAGCCCGAGCAGGTGGCGCAGGAGCCGGAAACCGGTGGTGGCTCTCACCCCCAGGCAGGGACGCTTGAGTCGGGCGGGTTGGCGCGCTAGCCTGTGCGCGGTCCTACGACAAGGAGTCGACATCCATGCTGGAAATGCAGATCCAACCCCGTTTTCAAGAGACGGATGCCCTCGGCCACATCAACAACACGGTGCCGGCGGTCTGGTTTGAATCGGCCCGTGATCCCCTGTTTCGCCTCTTCTCGCCCGAGCTGGATGTGCATGACTGGCATCTGATCATCGCGGGCTACACGGTGCAATTCAAACGGGAGCTGTTCTATGGCCAGATGGTGTCGATCAAGACCGGCGTGCGGCGTATCGGTACCAGCTCCTTCACGCTCTGGCAGGAAGCCTGGCAGGGCGGCGAGCTGGCGGTGACCGCCGAGACGACCCTGATCCATTTTGACTACCGGACCCGGCAGTCCATCCCTTTGAGCGAGGCTCACCGGGAGGGACTGAGGGGCTGGCTGGTAGAGAGTTAATCCGGCCTTCGGGCCCACCACAGGACACTTATGCGCACAACCGCGATCGCCCTGAGCCTCGGCTTGGGACTGGGACTCTGCTCCCTGCCTTCATTTGCCGCCTCCCTGGCCGAGCAGTTCACTCTGATGGAGAAGGGGGCCGACAGCGCCCTCGATACCCGCTTGTTCAGCCACGATGGCGTTGACATCAAGGCCTGGGTCGACGGCACGCCCGTCATCATCGCCGTGCCCATCCTGAACGAGCAGGGCAAACAGGAAGGGGAGAGCCGTTACTACTTCAAGGGCGGCAAGCTGTTCGGGGTGAAGGAGCCCGCCGCCCAGTTCGCTTTCGATGACAGTGGCAAGCTGACCCAATGGCTGGACGACAAGGGGCAGCCTGCGGAGTTCGTCAGCAAGATGAGCATGCAGCAGCGGGAAGCCTGGCTGACCAGACGGGCGGCCGAGCTGGGCGGGTTGTTTGCACCGAGCACCGCCGAGGAGAGGGCTGACAAGGGCGTCAAGCTCAAGGGGGCCGAGCTCGCCCAGTGGCTCTGCAACGGCAAGCTGATGGCGCTCGCCGGAGGTGACAAGGTGACCTTCGAGCCGGCCAAACTCAAGAGGAGTGCAGAGGGCATCAAGGGAGAGGTTTCCCTGCGCCAGGATAAGGGGTGGCAGGATCTCTGCCTCACCTGCGAGGTGCAGGGCAACCGGGTGACTCGCCTCACCTGGCAGCCGCTGCCGGGTGCCAACAAGCCGCAGTAAGGGCGGCAGCGTCAAAGAATGGGGGCCCACTTGCGGGCCCCTTTTTCATGCCGGTTACTGCTCGCCCAGGGTGAGCCGGGTGAGGGCCTCCACCCGTCGCCACTGACCGGGCTCGAACCAGCGTGCCAGGATCTCCGGCTGCTGGCTGACCCGGGCCTCGGCAGGCAGGGGCCTGATCTCGTCCAGATAGCCGGCCAGCTGCTGCTCGAACCCCTGCTGGCTCTCTGCCAGCTGGTGCAACCGGTCTGCCGCCTCCGGTCCCAACTGTTCGCGCAGTGCGGCGTCACGCCCGGCTGAGGGCAGTTGTTCCAGAGCCTGCAGATCGCCGAGCAGGCGGCTGTTGGCCTCCGCCTCCCGAAACCACTGGGGCTGCTCCGCCAGCCAGAGCTCCAGCTCGCTCGCCAGCAGCGACTTGTCGGCATCGCTGGCCTCCGCCAGCGCCTTGCGGCGCAGGGTCCACTGCTCCATCAGCCTGTCCTCGGCAAACAGTTGCTCCTGCTCGACCGGGGTGAAGCGCTGCCTGCGCAACTGTTCGCGCTCGTCGAACAGCTTCTGCAAGCTGGCGAGGCCCGGATCCGCCGGCACCGTCAGGCTGCCCTCAGCCGCGAGAAAGGCTTCATGGCGGGCCTGTAGCGAGGACTTATCCGACGGCGGTGCGGCCTGCCTGACCAGAGGGGAAGCGGGCCCGGCATGTTGCGGCGAAGGGGCGGTTGCGTCAGCGGAGGGCCAATACTGCCAGCCCCCCAGCAGCAGGGCCGCCGCCAGCGGAGCAGCCATCAGCCATGCCCTGTTCATAGTCCCAGCCTCTGCAGGCGGTTGGCGTGCTGGCGATAGAGGTTGACCGGGTCGGTCTCGAACAGGTGGCGAATGCCGAACGACTGGTTCACCTCGTCCAGATGGTTCATGCGGTAGTGGGTGCCGATCACCTTGCCGAGGTGGCTGCTGCATACCCCGACCAGGCCGTCACTGGGCTCCTTGAAGAAGCTGCCGGTCAGCGCCAGCGCGGGATCTACCGGATCCAGGATGTTGGTCATGGTGCCGCGTCCGCTCCAGGAAAAGTAGTAGACCCCGTTGGCGGCCTGCATGGGCCCTTCGCCGCAATGCTGGCTCGGCAGCCCTTCCGGATAGCGCTGGTTGAAGCGCTGGGCGCCGGTGCTGGTGAGGGCGTCGAGGGCGGCGAGGGGATCCTGCGGCAGCTGGCTGCCCCCGGAGAGCAGCGAGATGACCCCGGACAGGGCCGAGGCGGCGGCCACAGCCAGACCTTCGGCCGCCGAGCCCGGCGTCACCTTGGCCCGCACCAGGTCGGCAATCTCAGAGCCATGGTTGACCCCGCCCACGCTGGTGGCGGAAGCGACCAGCTCGGGGGCGACCGAAGCGACGTAGCGAATGGTGGGGCCACCTTGAGAGTGGCCGATGAGGTTCACCTTCTCCGCCCCCGTGATGGCGAGCACCTGCTGCACCTGCTTGAGCAGCTGTTCACCGCGCAGCTCCGAGCTCTGGGTGGCGGAGACCTGTGCCACGTAGACCTTGGCGCCATCCCGGGTCAGGGCCTGGGGGATGCCGTAGAAGTAATCGACTCCGAGCAGCTTGTCGAAACCGAACAGACCGTGCACCAGCACTATGGGGTAGCGGGTCTGGGTATAACCGGCCCCCTGACCCAGCATGGGCAGGGCGCACAACAGCATCAATAGCCATCTTTTCATCTTCACCGTCCTTGTGAAAAAACCGGCTGCATTCTGGTCGTCACCGGGGCAGCCACCGGCCTCATGCCAGTACCGGCAGCATGGTGGCTGAACTCAGATGTATCTGTGGATGGGATCACTAAACCGGGGATTGCAGAAAAACCCTACCCATATGGGCAAAAAAGGCGGCACCAACTATTCCTTGTGTCTGCCCATTAAATAAGTTAAATAATAATTATTATCATTTGAATAGTCGAGTCATGACGGGAACCTGGGTGAAGGGGTGGGTCGGTACCACCGGAGCGGACAGCAGCATGGCGCACTGGAAGGCGCAGACCCTGAGTGGCAACCGTCATTTCGATGCGGGGGAGTACGCCAGGGCGCTCGACTGCTATCAGCAGGCGCTGTGGCTTGCCCGCCAGCAGTTTGCCGACTGGCACGATGCCGACGAAGCGGTGGCGGCCCTGGTGGTGGCCCATCACAACCTGGCGGATCTGCTGGTGGCCATGACCCTGCCGGATCGGGCCGCCGACCTGCTGTGTCACATCCATGATTGCCTGCTGGCCACCAGCCAGTCCCCCACCAGTTCCGCTGCCCTGCAGGAGGCGGCTGTTCGCCACGCCCGCAGCACCCGTACCGAGCTGCTCGCCTTTCTGGACAAACACGGTCATCACGACGGCATCCAGCGCAGCCTGGGTCAATGTCTGTGTCAGACCGGCTCTGCCCATCAACTGCATTGAGCCCAACAGGAGAGACAATGAACATGAGCCATACCCTGCCAGCCCTTCCTTACGCTTATGACGCGCTGGAACCCCATATCGATGCAAAGACCATGGAGATCCATCACAGCCGTCACCATCAGACCTATGTCACCAACCTCAATGCAGCCCTGGCCGATCTGCCGGAGCTGGCTGCCCTGCCGCTGGAGGCATTGCTTGCCCGTATCGACAGCCTGCCGGCCCAGGTTCAGGGGGTGGTGCGCAATCACGGCGGCGGCCACGCCAACCACAGCCTGTTCTGGCAGGTGATGAGTCCACAGGGCGGCGGCGAGCCGGACGGCGAGCTGGCCGCAGCGATGGAGCGGGATCTGGGTGGGCTGGAGGCCTTCAAGCAGGCCTTTACTCAGGCGGCGCTGAGCCGTTTTGGCAGCGGCTGGGCCTGGCTGGTGGTCGATGGGCGCGGCAAGTTGCAGGTGGTGAGCAGCGCGAACCAGGACAGCCCCCTGATGGAGGGGCTCACCCCGATACTCGGGCTGGATGTGTGGGAGCATGCCTACTACCTCAAGTACCAGAACAAGCGTCCCGACTACATAGCCGCGTTTTACAACGTGATCGACTGGGATGAGGTGGCACGGCGTTATGTGGCAGCGCTGGCCTGATCGCCGGAAATACCGAGCCCAATGAAAGAGACCCGCCTGTTGGCGGGTCTCTGCTATTGAGGAGTCAGTGTGCTGCCGGTTGGCTTTGCCGCACTGGCGGCAGCCGGATTATCCACGGGCGTAGCTTCGCTCGACACGGCTGCGCTGGTGGCCAAGGCACTGCTGGTTGCAGCCGCTGCACTGGTGGCGGTTGCCGCGCTCATGGCCGCTGCCGGCTTGGCTTTCGGCTGATGAGGGGGCGGTGCAATGGGCAGGCAGGGCTGGCTTGCCCCTATGGTGCTCAACGCCTGGCAGGGGACCGGGCCGCCGATGACGATGGGCTCGCCGAGGAACTTGGGACCCTTGTCCAGCACGTAGAGGTCGAGCAGCCCCATCAGGCGGGCGAACACCTCGCGCACCCGGGTCTTGATGCCCTGATAGGCGCTGGGATCCACGGCGTTGAAGCCGACCGCCTCGATGCCGAAATGGCGGGCGATGAAGATGGCACGCTCGTTGTGAAAGGCCTGGGAGACCACGGTGAAGTGGGCCTGACCGAACACCTCCTTGGCACGCACGATGGAGTCCAGAGTCCGAAAGCCGGCGTAGTCGCTGTAGATGGCGTTGGCCGGAATGCCGGCCTGGATCAGGGCCCGCCGCATTTGGCGCGGTTCGTTGTACTGCACGGTGGCGTTGTCGCCGGAGACCAGGATGTAGTCCACCTTGCCGTTGTTGTAGAGCTCGGCTGCGGCCTTGATCCGGTATTTGAAGTAGTGGTTCGGGCTGCCGCCAATCAGGTATTTGGAGGTGCCGAGCACCAGGGCGACCCGGTTGTAGGGCACCGCGTTGACGTCGTCGTAGGTGTAGTGACGGGCGTCCGAGACGGTCCACTCGCTGTAGCCAAGCAGGGCGGCGATGGAGGCCAGCAACAGGCAGAGGCAGGCGAGCAGGATCTTGGCAAACTTCTTCATGCGCGGTGCGGTTCGGGTCTGAAGTAAGAGAAGACAGGGGGCCATTCTATTACAAGTTGTTGTGGCGCGTCAGGTTTGATGGCGGCGCAGGGGCTCACTCGGGCAGAGGTTGTCGCAGCGCGCGCCAGGATCCCGGGCTTATCAAACGGCGCCATAAACAAGGGGCGGCCATGGCCGCCCCTTGTCATAGCCGTCTCGTTCTCAGTGGGAAGAGTCGTTGGCCTTGCACTCGTCGGAGTCCTTGTTGGTTTCCCACCAGGGCAGCAGCTCGCGGCCGAGCCACTGCTGGTAGGCCTCGCTGTCATTGGCAATCAGCTGGTCCAGCTCTGCTTCGAAGGCGCTCATGGCCTGCTCTCGATCTGGGCCTCGCAGGGCCCGGGCCATGGCCAGCCAGCTGGCGCTGCGACCGGTCTCGTTCAGGAAGCGGTGCACGGTGTAGGACCAGGAGTAGACCATCTCGCCGCCCTTGTCGTAATCCAGGTGCAGGATGTCGGCCAGGGTCGGACGATCCCCTGCCGGGCGGCCGGCGACGTTGTCCAGACCGCGGGCGAAGCACTGACCGTGGGCGATGAATTCCGCCAGCCCTTCCGACCACCAGGTGGTGCGGTTGAGCGGGTAGTGGCCGAAGCTGCCGTACTGGTTGAAGCGGCCGTCCAGGTAGTGCACGTACTCGTGGCGCAGGTTCCACACCTGGAACGCTGGGTGCTTCCACTCCGCCTCGTAGGCGAAGAAGCGGGCCTGGTTGCCGGGGCGCGCCGGATCCCCTTCGAGGTAGATGCCGCCGTTGTCGGTGGCGACGCCGCCAAACAGAGCACTGCCGTAGCGTTTCCAGTCGGCGGAGGAGTTGAAGACCACCAGTTCCAGCGCCTCGTTGTGATCGTCCGCCACCGGCTGCCAGCCGGTCTCCATCTGCTGGTGGAACTGCTGCTCTTCGGCACCCAGTTCACGGCAGATCCCCTCGGCCTGGCTCATGGTCAGATCCTGGGCCCGCAGGCGCAGGGTCGGCGAGCAGGTATGCTCGAACGGCAGCACGTCCTCCACCCGGACAGGGGTGCAGAGCCCGGCGAAGTCACCGCTGATGCAGGCTTCGCTGGTGCGGTCCGTGTAGGTCAGGTAGTAGGTGGAGAGGGTCAGTGACATGTCTTCCAGCAGATCCTGGCTCTGCTGGCCACCGGGGATCAGGTCGTGGTGGCGAATCAGTGCGATGACGGAGTCATCCAGCAGCTTGCGGTAGCCGTCGAGCTCGTCCGGGCGGGTATAGCGGGCGACCCGGTAGAGGCGGGTGTAGGCATCCAGCACGTTGTTGAGCAGGAACAGATCGGCACCATCCCTTCCTTGCCACAACGCGAGTTCGCTCATGCCGAGGGCGTGCAGCTGCTTGCGCAGCTCGCCATCCTGCTGGCGGAAGTCGTTGGCAAAGGGGTCGCTGTAGTCGCTGGCGAAGTCGAGGAAGTTGAGCAGATCGAACAGGCCGGTTGCCCAGGCGTGCTGACCGTTGATCTCGCTGGCATGGCGGGTGCTGTAGGCCAGCATCTGGTTGAACTCGCCGAGCAGGGTGCCAAAGCGGCTCTGCACTGCCGGGCTCTTGAACTGACCGTGCAGGGCGATGCTCCAGGCACCCATGACGGCGCCTACTTCGTCGCTGGCCTGCTCCGGGAAGAGCAGCGGATGGGCGCCCAGCGCGGTCAATGCCTCGGCCAGCGCCTCAGCAGCAGCCGGGCCGTCTTCCTTGTGCTTGCCGTAGTTGTGGTAGTTGTGGGCACGCACGTATTCCAGCAGCAGCTTCATGGCCGGATGGGCCGGCTGATTGGCCGCCAGCAGGCTCTGGATGCCGCGCGACACGGCCAGCAGCTTGGTGTCATTGTGACCATAGTTCTCCTGCCAGACCGGTGCGGGCTGGCCACTGGCATCCTGCACTATCTTGGCAGCTTCGGCGTCCAGTAGCTCGGTGCCCGGCAGATCCGGCTCGGAACAGGCGCAGCCGTCGGCACGGCGACAGTCGAGCTGCTCTTCCTTGCTGGCCAGCACGATGGGGCGATTGAGCACCCGGCTCTCCTGCCACTCGGTTGTTTCCGGCAGGGTCTGCCATTCGCTGCCCCCGACCGGGTATTGATAGCCGGTGTCCTTCAAGACCACCTGCACTTCGCTGCCGGCGGGCAGGGTTTGACGGCACACCCGGTAGCTGATGGTCTTGTCCCCTTCCTGACGGGTCTGGGGTTCATCGCACTCCTGCTGGGCCTTGATCTCATCCAGCAACCAGGTGTACTGGCGCCAGACGTGCAACTCGCTCACCTGCTTGGCGGCCTGGCTGCCCGCGATGGGCTGCAGGCGGAAGAAGATCTGCTCGAGGCGGCCATCCCGTTCATTGGGGGTCTCTTCCAACACCTTCAATTGCTGCCAGTTTTGCGGCTGGTACTGCCATGCCTGCTCGGCGCAGCGACCTTCGGCGTTGAGCTCGCAGCGATCCAGCTCCTGCTCGCTGTGACCCAGGATTACCCGCTCCGCCAGCGGCAGACGATCCTGACGCGGCGCGGTCGGGGTGCCCGCCAGCGGCTCCCAGCGGCCCTGCTTCATGCCGTAGCCATAGTCATAGCTGCTGGCCGGGACGGCCTTGCCGGCCGGTACCACCTCTTCACAGCTGAGGTAGCGGATCTGCCAGCCCTGCTCGATCTTGAGTTGCGGCTCGCTGCACTGCTGCTCTGCCAGTGCAGCCAGGTTGGCATCGCGCCAGTCGAAACGACGATACACCCTCAGCTGCTGATAGGGGGCACCGCCACTGCGGGCGCTCAGCTCGTAGGTCACTTCGGTGAGACGATCCCCCAGCTGACGGCTGGATTCGCCTTTGAGTTGATACTGTTGCCAGTCGGAGGGGGAGTAGTTGGCCAGCGCCGAAGTGGCAAACAGGCTCGGTGCTGCCAGGAGCAGCAGCCGGGGAGAGAGGTGCTTCATCATGATCCCTTTGGTGGATGGAGAGGCGTGGGGACCAGAGAGGGTATTGGGCTCCAAAGGAATATCAATTGGCCAGATGGCGCAGCGAAATGATGCATTCGGGAGCAAACAACATAAAAACAGCCCCAAAGGGGGCTGTGTTGATAGCAAGGACTCCGCCCCATATGGGGGAGGCGTCACTCCTCTTGTCGCAAGCTGCGGGCGAGCAGGGTGCGGGAGGGTTTCAGATTACCGCCGAGATCCGGCCAGGGATGCCACTGGTCCGGCACCATGAAGCCGGGTAACGACAGCCTGATCCAGGCGGCCAGCTCGGCAGATGGTGCCGGTTCGCCGTGCCAGTCGATGAAGGCGGCGGGCCTATGCCCCCACTCGTCGCTCGGTACAGGCACCACCAGGGCCTGGGCCACGGCGGGGTGATCCACCAGCCGCTGCTCTATGGTCTCGGGCTGGATGTTCTCCCCCCCCGAGATGAAGAGGTTGTCGAGCCGCCCCTCCACCACCAGATCGCCCTCCGGAGTGAGGCGGCCCTTGTCCCGGGTGTGGAACCAGCCCTCTTCATCGAGGGGGCGCACCAGCTCGCCCTCCCTGAAATAGCCGGCAAACAGGGTCTCACCGCGCACGCAGATCTCCCCCTGGCGGATGCAGACCTCCCGCCCCGGCAGCGGGCGACCCACCACGCCGGCGGCGCAGGGTTGCCCGGTGCAGACCTGGCTGCCCATCTCGGAGAGGCCATAGCTCACCTTGGGCTCCAGCCCCAGAGCGGTCAGCCGGTTGACCAGGGGCGCCGGGATGGCGGCGCCCCCGAGCAGCAGTTCTCGCACCCGGGTGCGGGATGGGTCGAACCCCTGTGCCAGCAGGCGCCAGAGCTGGGTCGGCACCAGCGAGAGGTGGGTGATGGGCTGATCCTCGAGCCGCGCCTTGAGGGGCCGGGTGCGATCGTCCAGCACCAGGGCGGCTCCCGCCAGGAAGACCCGGAACAGGATGGCGTAACCGCCGACGTGAAACAGCGGCAGGGAGAGCAGCCAGCCGCAGGCTTCGTCCAGGGGGATCAGGGTGGCGGAACCCCGGGCCGAGGCGAGGTGGTTGGCGAGGCGGTGTACCACCGCCTTGGGGGGACCGCTGGATCCCGAGGTGAGGATCATGTTGTTCGGCTGGTCGGGTATCAGCGGGGACTCCCCATCTGCGGCCAGCTCGCCCGTGAAGTCGAGGCTGAGGGCTTGCCAGTCGCCCGCCGGGATCTCGCCTGCCGACCAGAATGCCCGGGCCTCGAGCTGGCTCGCCAGTTCGCTGTGTCTGGTTGCCGGAAAGGCGGGATTGAGGGGGCAGAAGACGATGCCGCTGCGCACGCAGGCCCAGGCCAGCAACACATCCTCCAGAGCGCCGCGCACCACGGCGGCGAGATGATCTCCCCGTTCCAGCCCGGCCCGGGCGAGCTGATTGCACAGGCTGTTGAGGCGCAGGTCGAGGCGCTGGTAGCTAAGAGGCTCCCCGCTGTGGATGGCAATGCGATGAGGGGCCAGTGTCGCCCAGCGTCGTACCGGGCAGGTTTCCTGCCGTGGGATCTGACGGGTCACCATGGATCAGTCACGGTGAAACAGGGGGTCCATCCTGCCCGGATCGGGTTGCCCCTGCTTATCCAGCAGATCCCTGGCCAGCCAGCGGCGGGTATCGAGGCCAGGGGCCTGATCCGGCGCCCACTCCCCCGCGAGGCGGGCGAGCTGACCGAGGCCGAGACCGGACTCGAAACAGGAGGAGACGATCACCTTGAGCTTAAGTTCGCGAGCGCGGGCCACCAGGGCCTCGCTGTTGGCCAGGGACCCGAGCAGGGTCGGCTTGAGCACCAGGGCACGCAGTTGCGGGATGGGCTCCCAGGACTTGCCCTGGGCCAGCAGTTCGTCCAGCGCCACCGGCATGCCGGTGCGGCTGGCGACGAAGGCGATGTCCTCGAAGTCGGCGCACAGATCTTCGAGGTATTCGATGCGATTCGGATCCAGGTGGCCGCAGAAGGCCCAGGCCTCCTCGCGGGTCCAGCCCTGGTTGGCGTCCAGGACCAGCTTGAGGTTGGGGCGCCGATCGAGCAGCAGCCGGATCAGCGCCAGCTCGTCGCGCATGGGGTAGCGGGCTACCTTCAGCTTGGCCTTGAGGGGGGTCTCGTGCAGCCACTGTTTCCAGTTCTTGAGCAGCTCCTGGGGGGAGCCCTGGATCAGCGGATAGGGCTCGGGCAGGGGGGCACCCTGCTCGGGCCAGCTACGACGGGCGCAGTCGAGCCCGAACTGCACCGAGGGCAGCTGTGGTGTCGGGGTCTGTCCCCGCGCCAGCTGCGCCAGACAGTCGAGGGCGTCGGCCTGGGCGTCGGCCAGGGTCTCTTTGGAAAATCCTGGCAGGGGGGCTATCTCCCCCCAGCCATCGTCGATGCGTACCAGCAGGCCCTCGCGCGCTACCTGCAACTGACCGTGAAAGGCCAGGGGCTGGGTAAAGGGCAGTTGGTAGCGGTAGAGGGCGAGTGTCATCAGGGATTCCGCTTGTATTTGGAGAAGTCGGGACGGCGTTTCTCGTTGAATGCGTTGCGCCCTTCCTGACCCTCTTCGGTCATGTAGAACAGCATGGTGGCATTGCCTGCCAGCTCCTGCAAACCGGCCTGGCCGTCGCAGTCGGCGTTGAGGGCCGCCTTCAGGCAGCGCAGGGCCATGGGGCTGTGTTGCAGCATCTCGCGGCACCAGCGCACGGTTTCACGCTCCAGCTCGGCCAGGGGCACGACGGTGTTGACCAGCCCCATGTCGAGGGCCTGTTTGGCGTCGTAGAGGCGGCAGAGGAACCAGATCTCCCGAGCCTTCTTCTGGCCGACGATGCGGGCCATGTAGGAGGCGCCCCAGCCGCCGTCGAAGGAACCCACCTTGGGGCCGGTCTGGCCGAACTGGGCGTTGTCGGCGGCGATGGTCAGGTCGCACATCATGTGCAGCACGTGGCCGCCACCGACGGCGTAGCCAGCCACCATGGCCACCACGGGTTTGGGGCAGGTTCGAATGTCACGCTGGAAGTCGAGCACGTTGAGGTGATGGGTGCCTTCATCGTCCTTGTAGCCACCGTAGTCGCCGCGGATCTTCTGGTCGCCGCCGGCGCAGAAGGCCTTCTCGCCGAAGCCGGTGAGGATGATGGAGCCGACCTTGTCGTCGTAGCGGGCATCGGCCAGGGCTTGCAGCATCTCTTTCACGGTGCGGGGGCGGAAGGCGTTGCGCACCTGAGGACGGTTGATGGTGATCTTGGCAATGCCCTCTGGGGACTTGTGATAGAGGATGTCCTCGTAACCGGCGGAGCAGTCGTGCCACTCGACAGGGGCATAGAGCTCGGCTTCCGTCATTGCTTCAATCATGGATCTTCTCTTCTGGTTGGTGAGCCCACTCCCGCAGGAGCCGGGCAAAGGTATCGGGCTGGCTTGTGTGCAGATTGTGTCCGCCATCCAGAGCCAAGTGTTTGATATTGCAGTCTTGCTTTACCAACTGGCAAGCGAGGGCATGGAATTTGTGATCCCGGTTGCCGGAGACCCACTGCACCGGCAGCTGGGTATCCCGAAGCCAGGGGGCGAGATCCGGCTGCCGCCCTAGGGACGTGGCCCTCAGCATGGCGGCCACGGCCTTGCCGTCGTTGCCAAGGCGGCGTGCGGCCTGGCGGGTGCGGGCATCGTCGTCCAGGTCGGCGAAGACGCCCTGGCGGTACCAGTCGGCAAGCACCCGGGTCAGAGGCTCGCACTCGAAACGCCGGGCCCAGGCTTCATCGTGAGCGATGCGGGCCGGACGTTCACCGGCAGGCAGCCCGGGGTGGCAGTTCTCCAGCAGCAGGGCCTGCAACCCCGCCGGGGAGTGGCTGGCGTGATGAAGCGCGAGCCGCCCCCCCAGCGAATACCCCACCAGCCGGTAGTGGGCTATATCCCGTGCGGCCAGCTCGTCGCAGAGCCAGCGATGGGCCTCGTCAAAGCCGCTCACCCGCAGTGCCCGGTTGCGGCCGTGGCCAGGCAGATCCAGGGCATGGCACGAGACGCCGGGCAGGGCCTGGATGACAGGTCGCCAGTCGTCGGCGTCCCCCAGCAGACCGTGCAGCAGCACCAGCGGCGCGGCGGGGTCAGAGACCACGGATAGCGGCTCCCAGTGCCTTGAGATCCTCGGCGACCTCACTGCTCGGTACCTTGATTTCAATCAGGGTTACCCCGTTTTTCAGGGCTGCGGCATAGTCCCGCTCAAATGCGTCGAGGGTGGTGGGGGCCCGGTAGTGCAGGCCGAACATGGCGGCGGCGTGCTCGAAGTGCAGGCCGTGGGGCAGGCAGTAGTAGGTCTCCAGCAGGGCGTCCTGGGTGGGCACAGGCAGCATGCGGAAGATGCTGCCGCCGTCGTTGTTGAGCAGGATCACCACCAGGGGGCGGCTCCCCTTGCCGAGCAGCGCCAGGCTGTTGAGATCGTGCAGGGCGCTGAGATCCCCGAGCAGCAGGGTGGTGGGCTCGCGACTGTCAGGCGGGACCGACTGTGCGAAGCCGTATGCGGTGGCGATAAGGCCATCGATGCCGGAGGCGCCGCGGTTGGTCATCACCCGGCTGGGGCCCTTGCCCACCTCGCCCAGCATGTCCATCAGCCGGGCCGGCATGCTGTTGCCGACGAACAACTGACCCTGGATGAGCTGATTCAGGCGGTGGCACACTCCGAGCTCCGAGAAGCGATCACAGGCGGTGCGGATCTGCTGGCTGATGGCCTGCTGGCGCGTGGCCAACTGGTGCCAGGGCTGCTGCGAATGGGGGATTGGATGGGCGGCCGCAAAGGCGGCGGGGTCGCACACCAGGCGACGGCGCAGCCGGTAGTCGGGGTCGAGGCGTGCCGGCTGCGGGTCCACCAGCCAGTAATCCTGCCAGGGATGTTGTTTGATGAACTGGCCGAGGCGCTTGGAGATGAGGCGGGCGCCGAATTGCAGCAGTACCTCGGCGCGGGCCAGCTCGGCCACGAAGTCGCTGTGTTGCAGGGCGAGATCCGTGTGGACGAGGTTGCGATCATCGAAGCGGATCTGGCTTTGCAGATCCGCCAGCAGGGGCCAGCCGAGGCGGTCGGCCAGCTCGGCCACCGCCTTGCCTTGCACCGGATCCTGGATGCGCCCGGCGACGATGACACCGCGCTTGCCCTTCAGCTCCTCCCAGTCCGGCTGGGCGGGGCAGCCCGGCTCGCCCGCCAGCCAGGGGCTCCAGGGCTTGGCCGAGTGCAGCCAGTCGCCGAGGGGCGCCAGGTAATCGGAAAAGTCCAGATAGTGGTCGCCGGGGTAGAGGGGCTCAGGGTACATGCAGTTGAAGTGCACCGGCCCCGGGGTGTGCGCCTGTCGGGCCAGGGCCTGATCCACCGAGCTCAGCACGAAGGCTGCCGGAATGGTGGGAGTGGGGCTCGGCAGATTTTGCTGATAGACGGGGTAGCGACCGAAGATCCCCGGCTGATCGATGGCCTGGTTGGCCCCGTTGTCGATGAGCTCGGGTGGCCTGTCGGCAGAGAGAATGATGAGTGGGACCCCGGTGAGCTGGGCTTCCGCCACCGCGGGCCAGAGGTTGGCCACCGCGGTGCCCGAGGTCATGATGACCGCCACCGGGCGGCCGCTCCCCTTGGCCAGCCCCAACGCCATGAAGCCCAGACCCCGCTCGTCGAAGTGCAGATGGCGGCGAAAGCCCGGGTGGGCTGCGGCGGCCATGGTGAGCGGCGCCGAGCGGGAGCCGGAGGCCAGGGCGATGTCGCGTACGCCGAGGCGAAAGAGCTCTTCCAGCAAGAGGGAGGACCAGACATGGTTGAAGGTGGCGTGATGGCTGGCAAAGGCGTGATGCGCGGACACGTGGCTGGCGGACATGAAGCTCTCGCAGTGAGGAGTCGGTGAGAAACGCTATCCCAGCAGGGAGAGCACGTTGGCGATCTTGTTGTCGAGTTCGGCCCACTCGGCGGCGGGCTCCGATCCCGCCACTATGCCGGCACCGGCGAACAGGCTGATGCGCGGGCCCCTGATCCGGGCGCTGCGAATGGCGACGGAGAACTCCGAGGTCTCCCGGCTCAGCATGCCACAGGCACCGGCATACCAGCCGCGATCATGGGGCTCGCATTCACGGATGAAGGCGAGCGCCGCCTCGCGGGGGGCGCCCCCCACGGCGGGGGTGGGGTGCAGGGCAGCCAGCAGTTGCCAGTCGCAGACGCCGGGTTTGAGCTCGGCCTCGATGTCGCACTTGAGGTGTTGCAGCAGCCGCAATTTCAGAATGCGCGGCTCGGTCAGGGTGGCATCGGTCGTGAGGGGGGCCAGGCGGCTGAGAATGTCGGCGTGAACCAGCCGGTTCTCCAGCCGGTTCTTGCTGTCGGCCAGCAGCTCGGCGGCCAGGGCCGCGTCGGTCGCCTCCTCGCCGGAACGGCGAATGGTGCCTGCCAGCGCCTCGGTAAAGAGGTGGCCCTTCTCCCGGCGGTAGAGGCGCTCGGGGGAGCAGGAGATGAAGCTCTGCTCGGGGGAGAACTGGAAGCCGAAGTGGAAGCACTCCTGGGCGTGGCGGGCCCACTGTGTCAGCAGGGACCAGGGGCAGAGGGGCGCATCGTGCGCCTCGCTCTGGAGCAGACTCTCCCGCGACAGTACCACCTTGGGGGTGCGGGCCTGGAAGTCGGGGGCCGTGACCTGCTCCACCAGGGTCCGCCACTGGGCAGGGCCCGGCAGGTCCTGGCGCTGCCATGGCCGCTTTTGCAGGGCGGGCAGGGGGGCTTCGGGTTGCAGGGCATCGAGCGCCGCCTCGGCGGCGCAGAGTTCGGCTTCGAATGCGTGCCCCTCTTCCCGGGCAGGCAGCCAGAGATTGAGGCAGAGGCTGGTGCACTCCCCCCGGCGTACCAGTTCGATGCGGGGCAGCACGAAGCGGCAGGGGCCAAACCCCTGCCAGCCGGGCAGATCCGGGTCGAACGCCAGACCGCCGTAGTAGCGAGGGCTGTCTTCACTGGCCGTGCCGGCAAGGTCGCAGACCCGCTGGATATCCTCCGGCCGGGTCAGCTCGTGGATGGCGCCAAGCGCCACGTACTCGGGGCTCTGTTGCCCTCTGGCGTGCCAATAGATACGGGGGTAGAGCGTCTGGGCCGCCAACCAGCCGGGAAAGACGTCGACGTGAGCGGCCACGCGCAGTCGCACGAAACCGCTGACAGTGCTGTGACGCAGGGCGTCCAGTTGTTGCTTGAGGTGGGTCTGAGCCAACATGGATGTCTAGTCTGAGCCGGATAATCGCGATCGCTCCGGGGGAGGATGGCGCAGGTTGATGCCAAAGGGCGACGATTTCCTATATATTATCTGCCCATTCGTCCATGTAAATTGCCCGGGGGAGCCGACGCCCCCGCGCAGCCAAGTATACCTAAATCCGGTTCGATAACCCTTAACACGATCAATATCTGATTGTTTGGCCATCACAATATGACAAATACCTTCTCTGTTTGGTTGCTGGCGGCGCGTTTGCGAACTCTGCCCCTGGCGTGCTCCTCCATCTTGCTGGGCTCGGGGCTGGCAGCCAGCCGGGGAGCGTTCGACGGCACCATCATGGGGCTCTCCCTGCTGACCGCCATCCTGCTGCAAATTCTCTCCAATCTGGCCAACGACTATGGCGATGCGGTCTCCGGTGCCGACAACGGGGAGCGGATCGGTCCCCAGCGCGCCGTGGTTTCCGGCCTCATCACCCGGCACCAGATGTGTGTGGCCATGGGGCTGACCGCCCTGGCGGCCGTGGTGAGCGGCCTCTCCCTGCTGGTCTGCGCCTTCGGGGAGGCGTGGCAGCAGATCCTGACGTTCATCCTGCTGGGGGGAGCGGCCATCGTCGCGGCCATCACCTACACGGTGGGCAAGAGCCCCTACGGCTATCGCGGCTTCGGGGACATCTCGGTATTCCTGTTCTTCGGCCTGCTGGGGGTGCTCGGTTCCTACTACCTCTTCACCCATAGCCTGGAGTGGGACCTGTTGCTGCCTGCCACCGCCTGCGGCCTGCTGGCGACTGCCGTGCTCAACATCAACAACGTGCGGGACATCGAGACCGATGCCGCCAGCGGCAAGATCACCCTGGCGGTGCGCCTTGGCCGCAACCGGGCCATCGCCTATCACTGGGTCTTGCTGGGGGCTGCGCTGCTGGCGACCATCGCCTTCCTGCTGACCCAGCCTGCGAGCCTCTGGCCCTGGATCTTCCTGCCCGCCATGAAGCCCCTCACCGATGCCGCCCGTACCCTGCGAGAGAGTTTCGATGGCGAGGTGCTGACCGGCGCCCTCAAGAAGACCGCCATCAGCGCATTTCTGTTCAGCCTGCTGCTCTCCGCCGGGCTGGCGCTCACCTGAGGCCGACGCGTTTGGCAATGAAAAGGGCTCCCGAACGGGAGCCCTTTTTGCTGATGTGTCGATGCGTTGTTGTTCATCAGACCGATGTGATGATCGCCAGGGGAGGAGCATGCCGCCAGGCAAAGGATGATGCCAGGTGATGCAGACGACGAGGGCCCCCGACAGGGAGCCCTCGTGTGGATGAGGCGGGCTTGCCCCTGGGTCAGCTTGCCTGGGCTACGGCCGTGCGGCGAGAGAAGAAGAGACAGTCCAGCAGCCAGATGGCAACCATGGAGGCCCCCACCAGCGGGAAGCAGATCCCGAGCACGACCAGCACCGCGATGGCACCGCCCATGGGAGGCAGCTTGGCGGGCAGGGGCGGGGCGGCGAGGCGACCACTGGGACGGCGGCTCCACCAGATCCAGAGCCCGCTCACCGAGCTTGCCAGAATCATCAGGCAGATGAGCAGCATGACGAGCTGGTGCGGCCAGCCGTAGAGCTTGCCCATGTGCAGCATGACGCCGGTTTCCACCGTCTTGGCGACCGGGCCGTAATCCTGCCAACGCACGTCGACCAGCACCTTGCCGCTGTATTGGTCGATGTGCAGGGTGGCGTCGTTGCGGGGATCATCGGCAAAGATGGCGATGGTATAGACGCCGGTTTCACCGACCGGGGGGGTGATGCTGTAACCCGGGCTGACCCCCCGCTCGCTGGCGATGTCGACCACCTGTTGCAGCGGAATGCGATGGCTGGCCATGACCATGCCCTCGTGTCCGCCGCCATGGGTCATGGCGCTGTGATCATGGCTCTCTGCCGTGGGTTGGGAGCTCGGCATGGGCAGGGTCTCAGCCCCCCAGGAGACGGTCTGTTCGTGAGCCTGGTTGAGGCTGCGGGTGAGGGGGGCCGACTTGGGCACCTCGTTCCACATGGCCGCAGGGAAGCGGTTCCAGACATCGGCGAACTGGCCGCCCCAGAAACCGGTCCAGGTCATGCCCGTCAGCAGCAGCAGCAGCAGGAAACCTGCGCCCCAGAAGCCGACCACGGCGTGCATATCACGCCACCAGAGACGGCCGCGCTGGTGCATTCTCGGCCAGAGGATGCCTCCCACACCCGGTCCCTTGCGGGGCCACCAGAGATAGAGTCCGCTGACGAGGAGCACGATTCCCCAGCCTGCGGCCAGCTCGATCAGGCGATCACCCGTGGTGCCAAGCATCAGCTCCGCATGGAGAGCGCGCGCCACCGCCTGCAGGTTCCACTTGTTGTCCATGGTACCGAGCAGGGCGCCGTTCGCGGGATCCATGAAGAGGGTCAGCTCCTGCCCTTCACGCATCACGACTATCTGGGCGCTCGCGTCCGCTGCCACCGGGGGCAGGTATTTGCGCAGGCTGGCGTCCGGCATGGCGATGGTTGCCTTGGCCAGCAGCTGGTCGGCACTCAGGGTCTGGGTGGCGGGCGTCACCTTCATCAGCTGGGGGTAGAGCAGGTTGTCCAGCTGCGGTTTGAACAGATAGACGATGCCGGTGAGGGAGAGCAGGATCAGGAAGGGGGCGACGAAGAGACCGGCATAGAAATGCCAGCGCCAGATCCGTTGGTAATAACTTGCGTCTTGTTGCTTCATCGTTGATCCCTGGGTGAACGCCAAAAGGTTTCAGTAGGTGGAATGTTTTGAGTGGCGCGGATAATAGCAGCAACGTTTTGTTAACTGCAACAGAACATGTCGAAGAAATGTACATTCCGCCACCGGGGTAAAAACGGGGGTTGAATGGAGCTTTCCGTTCACAATGCGGGGAGCTTCATGGACTTTTCGGGGATAAATTCTTACTTTGTGGCAACACAGGGCATATCAGCCGCAGCGAAGGACTCAAGGCAGGAGGCGAACGTGCAAGTACACGGCCATTTTGAGATGCAGCGACAAGGGCAACTGCTGATCTGTCGGCCGAGCGGCCCTTTCAACCTGGCAGGCGCCATGGCCTATGAGGGCAAGTTCAGCCAACAGATAAACCGTTTGCAGGGAGCCCCCTGGGGCATCGTCGAGGTCGCGACCGAGTTCGAGGCCGCCGGCCCCGAGGTGCTGGCCCGTTTTCGTCGCCAGTTCAACTGGTGCGCCACTCATGGCTGCGCCTTTCTGGCGGTGGTCATGATCGGGGATTTCAAACGTTATCTGGCGGATCACGTCTTCAGCGAGCTTCCCTTTCAGGAGGTGCGCTATTTCGAGGAGGAAGCACAGGCCATCCACTGGCTGACACAGCGCCTCGAGGGGCTGCAAGGCAAGGAGATCCACGTCAGCACGGGTTGAACTTCCCGTTCATTCCAGCCTGATGAACCACTTGTCCCGCTCGTCGAGGCAGTCGGGCTCCCCCATCTCGAATTCACGGCAGATAAGCGGCCGCACCTCGTAGATGCGACACATCATGGTGTTGCGGTCGAGGGCGGCGCACCAGCCATCTTCCAGTCTGTGCATCACGGGCACTTCTCCTTCCCGTTCCTCGATATAGCGGTCCGGCACGCCGGTGTCGGTGAAGAGCATCACCTCGAGGCGGCAGCAGCAGGCTTCGCAGTTCTGGCAGCTCACATCGCTCTGGATTGCTTGGGTCATGTCACCTGTCTTGCCGCATGGCGGCGAATGATATGAAACAGGCGCCTGTCAGGCGCCTGTGGTCTGGCCGGGCGTGTGAAATACCTTAGCCCAGTTTGTGGGCACGGTAGCTGCGCCCCTTGATCTTGCCTTCCTGCAACCGCTTGAGGGCGGCGCTCGCCACCTGGCGCTTCACCGCCACGTAGGAGTACTGCTCGGAAATCTGGATCTTGCCCACATCGGCCCCGGCAATGCCGCCTTCGCCGGTCAGGGCGCCGAGGATGTCACCGGCACGCACCTTGCTCTTGCGGCCCGCATCGATGGAGAGGGTCACCATCTGCGGCGCGATCGGCTTGATGTCGCGGCCGATCCCGGCCAGGTCGCCCTGGGGAATGGGGGCCTGCTGGTACTCCTCGATGAAGTTGACGCGCTGGGCCTCGTTCGGCTGGTAGAGGCTCAGGGCCAGGCCCTGCTGGCCGGCACGGCCGGTACGGCCGATGCGGTGCACGTGCACCTCGGGGTCGTAGGTGAGCTCGTAGTTGATGACGGCCCCCAGCTCCTTGATGTCGAGGCCGCGGGCCGCCACGTCGGTGGCGACCAGTATGGTGGCGCTGCCGTTGGCGAAGCGCACCAGCACCTGATCCCGCTCACGCTGTTCCAGGTCACCGTTCAGCGCCAGCGCCGAGAAGCCCTTGGCGGCCAGGTGCTCGGCCACGTCGTTGCAGGCGCGCTTGGTGTTGCAGAACACCACGCAGGAGCCCGGTTGGTAGTGGCTGAGCAGCCAGGTGAGGGCATCGAGGCGCTGGCCGGCCGGCACTTCATACAACTTCTGTTCGATGGCGCTCTCTTCGTGCAGGGACTCCACGCTCACCTCCACCGGGTTGCGTTGCACGCCGCGGCTCATCTGGGCGATCCCTTCCGGATAGGTGGCGGAGAAGAGCAGGGTCTGGCGATCCCGCGGGGCGTGGCTGATGACGCGGTTGATGTCTTCGCCAAAGCCCATGTCCAGCATGCGATCCGCTTCGTCCAGCACCAGCGTCTTGAGGTCGTCGAGCTCAAGGGTGCCCTGCTCCAGGTGCTTGAGGATCCGGCCCGGGGTGCCGACGGCGATGTGGGCGCCAAAGCCCAGGGTGGCGGATTGCGGTGCGGTCGGGGTGCCGCCGCACAGGGTCACCAGCTTGACGTTGGGCAGGGTGCGGGCGAGACGGCGGATCTCGGTGGCCACCTGATCCGCCAGCTCGCGTGTCGGACAGAGCACCAGCGCCTGCACGGCTAGCCGGTTGACGTCCAGCTTGGCCAGCAGACCCAGGCCGAAGGCCGCGGTCTTGCCGCTGCCGGTTTTCGCCTTGGCGATCAAATCTTTGCCGTCGAGCACCAGGGGCAAGCTCTGGGCCTGGATCGGGGTCATCTGCAGATAGCCCAGGCTGGCGAGGTTGTCCTGCAGGGCGGAGGAGAGGTTCAGGCTGCTAAATTCGCTGTTGTTCACAAAAGGACTCTATGTCGGAAAACCAGAAATGGGGGTGCGCGGTGCGCAAGGGGGCGCATCATACCAGAATGTGCCGCCGGATGCGGTGAATATTTGAACGGTTGGTGTCATGGGTTGCCGATGGAGGCTTCTGTCTGCGTTGGCGGGCTTGCGGTATGTAAAAAGAGCACAATGGAACAGGGTGGTCATGGCCAGATCAGGATGAATGGCGAGAAAACGTTTTTAATTAAACATGTCTTGGTGATGATGAGTCATCGGAGGATGCCATATGGGATATAGCCGTTATAAAATATATATACGAATGAGGAATAAAATTAATAAAAGAGCATAACTTATTGTTTTTGATTTATTTTTAAGCTTTCTCAATGACGATTAATAATCATGTGTCTTGGCAATTAATTTAAAAACGTTTGTATTATTCCGCATGCATATTTTTACCGCGGATTGTGATGATTCTCTGATTTTTAAATATGCAGTTCTTTATGATGGCGCCGGTCAAAAATAACAATTCAATGGGTGCTACTGGTATGGAATACGTTCATTTCGTGCTCGGACTCGTGATGGTCCTGGCATTGGCGTTGCTGGCAAACCGCCGCAACTGGAAACAGATCAAGCTGCGTTACATCGGCCAGCTGCTGGTGGTCGAGCTGGCGCTCGCCTGGTTCATGCTCAACTCCGAAGTGGGTCTGGCGGTGGTGGGTGGCTTTGCCGCCGGCTTCACCAAGCTGATGGAGTTTGCCAAGCAGGGGACCGACTTCGTGTTCGGCGGTCTGGTCAACGAAGGGGCCTTCTCCTTCTTCCTGATGGTGCTGATGCCCATCGTCTTCATCTCCGTGTTGATCGGCATTTTGCAGTACATCCGTCTGCTGCCCATCGTCATTCGTGGCATCGGCACCGTGCTGGCCAAGATCAACGGCATGGGCAAGCTGGAGTCCTTCAACGCCATCAGCTCCATGATCGTCGGTCAGTCCGAGAACTTCATCGCCCTCAAGAACATACTGCCGCACCTGAACGAGAAGCAGATGTACACCCTGGCGGCGACGGCCATGTCCACCGTCTCCATGTCCATCGTCGGTGCCTACATGCAGCTGATCGAGCCGCGCTACGTGGTGGCCGCGCTGGTGCTCAACATGTTCAGCACCTTCGTGGTGCTCTCCCTCATCAACCCCTACGAGCCCGACAACACCGTGACCGATGCCAAGGCGCTGGCCGAGGGTGACGAGCACCACACGCCGAAGAAGGAGAACTTCTTCGAGATGCTGGGGGAATACATCATGGCCGGTTTCACCGTGGCGGTGATCGTCGGTGCCATGCTGGTGGGCTTCATCGCCCTGATCGCCCTCATCAACTACCTGTTCGAGGCGGCGTTCGGCGTCAACTTCCAGCACGTCATGGGCTACATCTTCTATCCCGTTGCCTGGATCCTGGGCATCCCGGGCAGTGAAGCGCTGCAGGCCGGCTCCATCATGGCGACCAAGCTGGTGACCAACGAGTTCGTGGCCATGATGGATCTGGGCAAGATTGCCGCCGAGCTCTCCCCGCGCACCGTCGGCATCCTCTCCATCTTCATGGTGTCGTTCGCCAACTTCAGCTCCATCGGCATCATTGCCGGTGCGGTGAAGGCGCTGAACGAAGAGAAGGGCAACATGGTTTCCCGCTTCGGTTTGAAGCTGGTCTATGGCTCCACCCTGGTGAGCCTGCTCTCCGCCGTTATCGCCGGTGTGATGATCTAGGTCCTCCCCCCGCGCTGCTCATGACGACCCCCTGCCTTGGCAGGGGGTCTTTTTTTGGGCAGATGAGCGGGTGAACAGAGGAGGGGAGTGGTCGGCAGCCCGGCCATCAAGCGCGGGGGTCTTCCACCTTGATGTTGGCGGGGACCCGCTTTTTGCCCAGCACCATGGCGCGGACCAAATCGCTGCGGGTGAGGCGATCGGTCAGGAGTACCACTGCCGCATGGATGCCAACGGCGGCCATCAGGGTGTTGGCGATGATGCCGTGCAGCTCCTCCAGCCACTCCTCGCCCCAGAAGGCATCCCAGGTGGTGAGCCAGCCGGTGACGACGGTCCCGACCAGGGACAGCAGCAGCAGCCAGATCATCAGGGAGCCGACCGGATTGTGGCCGAGGTAGTAGGGGTGGCGCCCCTGGGCGAGCTGGCGCAGGTAGTAGCGGACCCGGGCAGGGGTTGGCCACCACTGGCCGAAGCGGGCGTAATAGGGGCCGACCAGCCCCCACAGCAGGCGGATGATGAGCAGGATGCCCACCGCGTAGCCAGCATATCTGTGGGGTTTGCTGCCCTCTTCCAGCACGAAGAAGTTGAGCAGGCAGAGGGTGACGGTCGCCCAGTGAAACACCCGGATGAGGGGATCCCAGACTTTCACTTCAGAGGCAGGTGTCATGGCAAGGCTCCATGGTGGGGGCCGGGGGAAGACCGGCCCGGGGCGGCGTTACTCGTCGATCTCTTCTTTCACCTTTTTCAGGTCAGTCGGGTCGAAGTAGATCTCGACCTTGCGCTTCTCCTTGTCCCAGCCGTAGATCTCGTAGCAGCCGGTCTTGGTGGCCTTGAACTTCTTGATGTCGTAGCCCATCGCCTTGATCTGCTGCTGGGCGTCGGCTTCGCTCATCCACTTGCTCTTGTCGGCCTGGGTGCATTGGGGGTCGGCCAGGGCTGCGCCGCTCAACAGGGGGATCAGTAACAACAGGGGGGTCAGTTTCATTGCTTGCTCCTTGCGGGTGGTTGGGTCAACAGTCGCAAGGCTAATCAAGGAGCATTAAGGAAGAATTAAGGGAAAAGGGAAATGAATGGCTCTCCCCGGCAGGGGGCCGGGGAGAGGGTGATCAGCTCAGCTTGCCCCTGACCAACCACTTGTCCAGCGCATTGGCGAAGCGCTGCTTGTCGGCGGCGTTGAAGGGCGCAGGGCCACCGGTCTGGACGCCGGCAGAGCGCAGCTCCTCCATGAAGTTGCGCATCCCGAGCCGTGCCTGGATGGTCTCCCGGGTGTAGATCTCGCCCCGGGGATTGAGCGCCTCGCCCCCGGCGTCGATGACCCAGGAGGCGAGGGGAATGTCGCCGGTGATCACCAGGTCGCCGGGCTTGACCTGCTGGGCGATGACATGATCTGCCACATCGAAGCCCTTCTCCACCTGCTGGGTCTTGATGAAGGGGGAAGGGGGGACTCTGAGCCCCTGGTTGGCCACTAGCGTGGTCACCACCTGGGCGCGGTGGGCGGCGCGGTAGAGGATCTCCTTGACCGGGATGGGGCAGGCATCGGCATCAACCCAGATGGGCATGGCATGGCTTCCTGTGTCTGGAACGGGTGGCGCATCTTAGCATGGCTGGTGCGGGGCGGCTGCCCCGGGGCTGAGTCGTCCCCGCCTTTGGTGTAAGCTGGGGCCTGCACATGAAACGAGAAGGAGACGAGATGGATCGGGTGCCCGGTGACGTGATTTATGGCCTGACCCTGGACGGCAAGGGGGGCATGACCCCGCTGGCCGAAGGTAGCGAGATCCCCTGTGCCCAGCCCGGCTGGCTGCATCTGGACTACGGCAACCCGGAGTCGGCGCGCTGGCTGCTACAGACGCCGCTGCTGGGGGAGGCGGCCCGGGAGGCCCTGCTCGGCCAGAGCAATCGTCCCAAGCTGGTGCGGATGGGGGAGACGGTGCTGCTGATCCTGCGCGGCATCAACCACAACAAGGATCACAGGCCTGAAGAGATGGTGGCCCTGCGGATCTTCATCACGCCGGATCTCATCATCAGCAGCCGACGTCGTCCGCTGCTCTCCGAGAAAGATGTGTTCGAGCAGCTGTCGCTGGGGGGCGGTGCCGACACTCCCGCCGACTGGCTGGTGGAGATATGCGACGCCCTGACCGACCGGGCCGGGGAGTTCGTCGAGGAGCTGCACGACCAGATCCTGGATCTGGAAGAGATGGTGCTGATGCGCGACCTGCCCGCCAACGGTCGGCTTGCGCGCATCCGCAAGCAGCTCATCATGATCCGTCGCTACCTCTCCCCCCAGCGGGATCTGGTGGCGCGCCTGGCCAACGAGAAGATCAGCTGGCTGGACGAAGATGACAGGCGACGCCTGCTCGACATCGCCGACCGCTTGCGGCGCTGGCTGGACGATCTGGATGCCGGGGTGGCGCGCACCGCCGTGCTGGCGGACGAGATCAACAACCTGATGGCGGAGGCGACCAACCGCCGTGCCTACCAGATGTCGGTGATGGCGCTGCTGTTCCTGCCCGCCAGCTTCCTGACCGGCCTGTTCGGCATCAACCTGGGGGGGATCCCCGGGGCCGAGAGTCCGACCGCCTTCTGGGTGTTCTGTGGCTTCCTGCTGGTGCTGGCGACCGGACTGGCGGTCTGGCTCAAGCACAGGCGCTGGTGGTAAGGAGTGAACATGACGACATGGGAATCTTTTGGCGTGACCCTGCTGTTGTTGCTGGGGCACACCCTGGTGCGCGGCCTCATTCACAAGAGCCTGATGGCCCTTGGCCAGAGCCGGCAGGTGAGCGAGAACCGGGTACTCTACGTGGAGCACGTATTCCACTTCCTGCTGGGCTGCGCCACCCTGCTGATCCTGGCCGGGGTCTGGGGGCTCGACTTCTCCCGGCTGGTGGTGCTCGCCTCCTCCTTCTTCGCGGTACTGGGGGTCGCCATGGTGGCCCAGTGGTCGATCCTCTCCAACATCACCGCCAGCATCACCATCTTCTTCGCCTTCCCCTACAAGATTGGCGATCGCATCCGCATCCTCGACAAGGATGACTCCGTCACCGGCATCATCACCGAGATCGGCCTCTTCTACGTGCGGGTGAGGGATGACAACGGCGATCTGGTCACCTATCCGGCGAACCTTATTCTGCAAAAGCCGGTGAGGCGGCTGGAGGGAAAGGAGGCTGAGTCCACGCAGCCGGAATGAGAAAAGGCTCCCTCGGGAGCCTTTTTCGATGGCTGTTCAGCGTTCGAAGAAGCGGTAGAGGTGCTCGACCTGGACGGGGCAGTCGGCCACCAGGTGGATGTGGTCCCGTGCCTCCTCGGTGGACGAGAAGCTCATGGGGCACCCCAGGGTATCCGTCATCACGTAGAGGTGGCCGTCCTGCCCCCTGAACTCCACGATCCAGCCGGGGGAGACGATGTCGTGCATGATCTCCGCCTCCTTGAACCTGTGCTGCTGGTGAAGCGCGCGCAATTCACTGACTGTCATGACATCCTCCTATGACTCATGGCGCCACCCTCAAGTCTAGTTCTGCTTCCCGGTGGCGCCGTCATCGGATCAGGGCCCCGTCGCCCCCTCACGGGGCGGTTGCAGGGCGATCAGCAGCTCTCCGGGCTGCGGCGTGACAGGACCGGTGACCACCCTGGGTCTGGCCTTGGCATCCAGCACGAACAGAGGAATGGCGCCGGGATTGGCCTCCTGATACTGGTCCCAGTCGAAGGTGTCGCTCAGGCGGGTCGCCTTGATCTGTCCGCCCCGGCTCAGCAGGCCGCTCAGCCTGGCGAAGTTGATGTCGGCGCCAAACAGGTTCTGGCGGGCACGGAAGGTGGCGCTCTCCCGGTTGGCCTTGCCGTGCTGTTCGCTGGAACGCAGGGAGTGGACCTTCTCCTCCCCGTAGAGGTGGGCGAAGTGCAGCACCCCGAGGGCGTTGTTGTGGCGGCTGGGAGAGAGCGCCAGCACGGTGCTGATGCTGGTGAGGGGCAGGTGCCGCTCGGCGTGCTCCGACTGGGGGTTGCCGAAGTAGCAGGGCAGGCCGCTCATGCGGGCCAGCTTGCAGTGCTCCCAGGCAGGATCGGAGAGTTGCACCGGGATCCCCTGGTCCGCCAGCGCCTTGCCGATGGCCCGGGCCACCGAGTTGGCGCCGATGAGCAGCCAGACATTGGGGGCGCTCTGGCGCATGTCGAGCAATCTGGCCAATGGCGTGGCCGTCAGGCTCTGCAGCACCACGGTGAAGATGATGACCGCAAACACCAGGGGCACCAGCTTGTCGGCATCCTCGATGCCGGCCTCGTGCATGCTGATGGCGAAGGAGGCGCTGACCGCCGCCGCCACTATGCCCCGGGGGGCTATCCAGGCGAGCAGGGCGCGGGCGCGCCAGGGCAGGTCCGACCCCCGGGTCGAGACCAGGATGCAGAGCGGGCGGGCCACGAACTGCACCACGCACAGCAGGGCCAGCACCATGGGGCCGAGCTGCCAGAGCTGGGCCAGATCGAGGCGGGCCGCCAGCAGGATGAAGAGGGAGGAGATGAGAATGACGGCGAGATCCTCCTTGAAGGCCAGCACCTCCTCCAGATCCAGCCCCTCCTGGTTGGCGAGCCAGATGCCGAACACGGTCACCGCCAGCAGGCCGGATTCGTGACTGAGCCAGTCAGACAGGGTGAAGGTCACCAGCACCAGCGCCAGTACCCCGAACTTGTGCAGGCTGACCGGCAGCCAGTCCTTGCGGATGAGCAGGGTGGTGAGCCAGCCGGCACCGACCCCGATGAGCGACCCCACTCCCACCGTCTTGGCCAGGGCCAGCAGGGTATGACCGACCAGATCCCCCTGGCTGCCGAGGCGCACCGCCTCGAACACCAGTACCGCGAACAGGGCGCCGATGGGGTCGATGACGATCCCCTCCCAGCGCAGGATCTTGTCCACCTCCCGGACCGGGCGGATCACGTTGAGCATGGGGGCGATCACCGTGGGGCCGGTCACCACCAGCACGGCGCCGAGCACCATGGCGACCCGCCAGTCCAGCCCAAGCAGGAAGTAGCTGGCGGCGCCGATGACGGCA
Organism: Aeromonas sp. R10-1; assembly: GCF_040908465.1. NCBI lineage: Bacteria > Pseudomonadati > Pseudomonadota > Gammaproteobacteria > Aeromonadales > Aeromonadaceae > Aeromonas > Aeromonas sp. R10-1. Next base: position 206,791 of record NZ_JBFODT010000017.1, on the reverse strand, counting down.
AAGCTGGTCACCATGCCGGTGGAGCAGAGGTTGCGTACCACCTTGCCGATCCCCTTGAGTTCGGTCAGGTGCAGGGTCAGCGCTCCTTCAAACAGGATGATGGCGACCGAGAGGGAAACCAGGGGAAACAGCAGATCCCCCAGCAACTGATCGGGATCGAGCAGACCGGTCACCGGGCCGAGCAAGAGGCCGCTCAGCAGCAGGAACAAAATGGCGGGAACGCGCACGGACCAGGCAAGCCATTGGGCGAGCAGGGAGATGAGGGCTATTCCGGCGAGGGAGAGAGCAATCATGCCAACCTCGTACAGGTGATGGGGTTGGACCTAGTGTAGCGGGGAAGGGGGGCAAGATGACACCCGCCAGGCGTGCAGGGGAGAGCCGCTCAGATCAGATGGGGCTCTCTTTGTGGAGTTCGGTGACGCAATCGGTCACCGCCAGCACCAGGGCGGAGCGCACCATCTGATCGAGCCGGTTGAGCTGCATCTGGTAGAGGGGCCAGTCCTCCTCGTTGGCCGGGGGATCCTGCGGCATCATGCTGCCCTGCTGGATGGCATTCAGGCGCTCGAGCAGATCGCGGACCGGCTTGTCGCTGAAGCGGTAATCCTTGGGGTCGCGTACCAGAAAGTCGCGGATCTTCAGGTATGCCTCGAGATCCTGATAGCGCTCGAGGGAGATGAGGCCGAGGGCGAAGATGAGCTTGAGGCGCACCTCCAGCTGGCCGAGGGGGCCGCTCTGGTTGAGCAGGGGTTCGATGGCGTATTTGACGGCATACTCCTCCTGGCGAAAGGCTCGCCGCATCAGGGAGTCGACCGCCTCTTCCAGGATGGTCACGACCTCGAGAAAGAAGCCGCGGGGGCCATCCTGCTCGTTCAGTCGCTCCAGTACTTCATCTTCCTGGTGTGTGGTCATAAGTGCTTCGGGTCCGGCTGACAGGGGGAGAGCAGGCCCTCCCCCGGTTTGTATCGTATGGGGTCCGTCACGGGCGGTGTGACGCCACCCCATCAGGTCACTTCAAGTTGTTGTAACGGGCGACGATGGTGCGTACCACATCGCTGTGCTCATCCAGGCCGGTGACGCGGGCCAGGGTCCGTGCCGGACCAAGTTCCGCCAGCATGGCCTGCAGCTCCACCGCCTGGGGATCGTCCTCATTGCGGTAATGCAGTGCGGCGGCGATGCCCTCCTGCAGGTGATCGCTCGGCAGGCCGTATTCCAGGGTGCCGAGCAGCGGCTTCACCAGCCTGTCCCCCGCCGCCAGCTTGCGCAGCGGCTGGCGACCGACCCGGTCAATCTCGTCCACCAGATAGGGGTTGGCGAAGCGGGAGAGGATCTTCTCGATGTAGGCGGCGTGCAGGCGCGGGTCGAAGCCGTAGCGTTTCACCAGCACGGCCCCGCTCTCCTCCATGGCGCGGCGCACCTTGCTGCGGATCAGCGGATCCTCGATCGCCTCGCGCACGGTGTGATAGCCCCTGAGCTTGCCGAGGTAGGCGGTGACGATGTGGCCGGTGTTGAGGGTGAACAGCTTGCGCTCGACGAAGGCCATCAGGTTGTCGGTGGGCTCCATGCCCGCTACCTGGGGCATCTCCCCCTTGAACTGGGTCCGATCGACGATCCACTCGCTGAAGCTCTCCACCGTCACCTCCAGGGGATCGTCGTTCGCCGCCGCGGGCGGAACGATGCGATCCACCGCCGAGTCGACGAAGCCGACGCACTGCTCGAGGGTGGCATGATACGCGACCGGCAGGTACTTGAGTACCTCCTCCTTGAGGTGGCTGGTGCCGCGCACCATGTTCTCGCAGGCGATGACGTTGAGGGGAGTCAGGTTGCCGGCATCGAAGCGGGCCTGCAGCCCCTTGGCCAGGGTGCTGGCAATCTTGTCCAGGATGTTGGGGCCGACCGCCGTGGTGACCAGATCGGCGGTGATGATACGGGCGATCACCTCGTGTCCGGCCGAGCTGACGGCGGCAACGTTGCGCACCACGTCCAGCTTCTGATCCGTGCCCACCACGTGCACCTTGTACTCCTGGCGGTGGTTGAGCTGGTCGATCAGGGTCTCGTTGACGTCGGCGAAGGTGACCTGATGGCTGGCGTCAGCCAGCAGTTTGCCGATGAAGCCCCGACCGATGTTGCCGGCACCAAAATGCAATGTTTTCATGATATTAACCTCTACAACCAAAGACGATGACGGATGATTACGCGGCCTGCTCGGCCCCCAGCAGATCCAGGAACTCCTGGGGATCCTGGGTGCTGGCCAGACGGTCGACGAGACCGGGCTCATCCAGTGCATTGGTCAGGCGGGTTATGACCTGTATGTGTTCATCGTTGCGGGCGGCAATGCCGATGACCAGGCGCGCCACCTCATCGGCGCCCTCGCCGAAGGCGACTCCGGCCGGGTACTGGCAGATGACGATGCCGGTGCGCTTCACGTGCTCCTTGGCGGCGATGGTGCCGTGGGGCACGGCGATGGATTCGCCGAGGTAGGTGGAGACCAGCTGTTCGCGCTCCAGCATGGCGTCGACGTAGTCCGGTGCCACATAGCCTCGCTCGGCCAGCAGCTTGCCGGCGGTCACGATGGCCGCTTCCTTGCTCTCGGCCTTGAGGCCCAGGTGCACGTCCTGCAGGCTCAGGGTGAAGACTTCCGGATCCTGCGGCTCGTAGCTGTCGTCGTTGGCCGCCACCAGCAGTTGCGGGTTGGCGACGTCATCGTTGGCCGCGTTGGCCAGGCTGAGGTTCTGCACCAGCTCCTGATAGAGGGCGTTGTCGAGGAAGTTGGTCAGCGAAATGTGCTGTGCATGCGGCGCATGGCGACGGGCACGGTCGGTGAGATCCTTGTGGGTGATGACCAGATCCACCTGATCGTCCAGGTTGTTGATGGCACGGTTGGTGACGCTGATGTCGAGACCGGCGGCCTGCACTCGCTTGCGCAGCATGCCGGCGCCCATGGCGCTGGAGCCCATGCCCGCATCGCAGGCGACGACGATGTTGCGCACTGCGGTCAGCTCGGTTTCCGGCTTCTTGGCGGCGGTGGTCTCGGGCTTGGCACCCTTCATGGCCTTCATCTTGCGGGTGGCTTCACCCAGGGCATCGGCCTCGTCGGCTTCCGGCTGCTGGGCACGGACGAACACAGCAGCGACCAGGAAGGAGACGGTGGCGGAGGCGACGATGGAGAGCAGCACCCCGATGAGGGAGGCTTTCGGCGTCATCAGCAGCACGGCGAAGATGGAGCCCGGGGAGGCGGGGGAGACCAGACCGGCGTTGAACAGGGTCAGGGTGAAGACCCCGGTCATGCCGCCTGCGATCACCGCCAGGATGAGGCGCGGGTTCATCAGCACGTACGGGAAGTAGATTTCGTGGATGCCGCCGAAGAAGTGGATGATGGACGCACCGGCAGCGGACTGCTTGGCGGCGCCACGGCCGAACACCATGTAGGCCAGCAGCACGCCCATGCCCGGACCCGGGTTCGCTTCGATCAGGAAGAAGATGGAGCGGCCCTGTTCGGTGGCTTGCTGGATCCCGAGCGGCGAGAAGATGCCGTGGTTGATGGCGTTGTTCAGGAACAGGATCTTGGCTGGCTCGACGAAGATGGAGGTCAGCGGCAGCAGGCTGTGGGCGACCAGGAAGTCGACACCACCGGCCAGGGCGCCGGAGAGCACCTTGACGAAGGGACCGATGACGAAGAAGGCGAGAATGGCGAGCAACATGCCGATGATGCCGGCGGAGAAGTTGTTCACCAGCATCTCGAAGCCGCTCTTGACGCGACCTTCCATCGCCTTGTCGAAGCGCTTGATGGCCCAGCCACCCAGCGGGCCGACCATCATGGCGCCCATGAACATGGGGATGTCGGTCCCCACGATGACACCCATGGTGGTGATGGCACCGACCACGGCACCCCGGTCACCCCCGATCAGCTTGCCGCCGGTATAGCCGATGAGCAGCGGCAGCAGGTAGGTGATCATGGGACCGACCAGCTTGGCCAAGGTTTCATTGGGCAGCCAGCCAGTGGGGATGAAGAGGGCGGTGATGAAGCCCCAGGCGATGAAGGCGCCTATGTTGGGCATGACCATATTGGACAGGAAGCGTCCAAAATTCTGTATCTTGACTTTGGTATCCGGTGATAACATGTCGGGACCCCGTTTTAAGCCTGTGTGATTAAAAGTGGTAGTCGGGATGACGAGTTTTGCCGAACTCCCATCCCAGTCGTCTAAGCAACTTCAATCTACCAGCTTGTGATCAAATTAGGCTGAAAACGGGGTGTCTTGTGACCTGGATCTCAAATACCCCGACCTCCCCCCTCCCGACATAGTGATGACGATCACAGTCAGTCGCTGTATTTCGGCTACATTTCGATCTTCTCGCCTCTGGGTGTCAATTTTTTGTGATTGATGTCTCGTTTTGCGGTTTGCGCAAATACGGTGTCAATGTGACTGTCGTCACAAAATCAAATTTTGCACTCAAATGAGTCATGATTTGTCGCCTCGTATTCGCAAGTAATGACGATGGATATGCCGTAGTTCATCGTTAATCACCAATGAATCATTTATTTTGTAACCCACTTTCAGTTTTTCCCCCGAGAGGATCGGTTCCGACAAGGCCTCTTGTGACGCCCGGGTGGCGGATCCTGATCCGCTCCCGTCTCGATCCTCCCTGCCGGTAGCGACGCAGGCTGGGGCCTGCGAACGGGTCTCCCATTCCGTCTGCCCGCGGAGCGCAGCCATAAAAAAAGCCCGCAGGATGCGGGCTTTTGCAGAGCAGACAAGCAGGGGGATCACTGCGCCTTGGGGGCCTCGTCGGCAGGCGCTGCATCGGCCTCGCTGGCAGGAGCGACCGGCGCCGGACCCGGCACCAGATCCACCGCCGGCTTGGCGATGAGGGAGCGGGTCTCTTCCACCGCCTCGGTCAGCTTCACCTCGATGATCTGGCCGAGCTCGTAGACCACCTCGGTCTTGTCCAGATAGACGCGGCCGTTGTCCCAGTTGCACTCCAGCCGATCCTTGTTGTCCAGGATATGGCGGGCGGGCATGAAGACCACGGCGCCGTTCTCCTGCAGGCGCAGCTTGAGGCCGGCGCGCATCACGTCGATGATCTCGGCGTTGAACACCTTGTCGGTGCCCGCATCGGCCTTGAGGTAGCGCACATAGAGCCAGTCGCCGATGTCGCGCTCCACCATGCGGTGCAGGCGGCGGCAGGCGGTCAGGTGCTCGGTCAGCTCCAGGCTGGGGCGCTCACCCGGGGTCTTGCCGGCGATGACCGCCTTGAGCAGGCGATGGTTGACCATGTCGCCGTATTTGCGGATGGGGGAGGTCCAGGTGGCGTAGGCATCCAGACCCAGGCCGTAGTGGGCACCCGGTTCGGCGGACATCAGGGCATAGCTCTGGAAGCGGCGGATCTTGCCGTCCAGCCAGCGGGTGTCCAGGTTGTCTATCCAGCGTCGCAGGGCGCAGAAGCCGGAGAGGCTGGCGATCTCTTCCTTCTCGAACGGGGCCTCGGCGGTCTTGAGCAGCTCGATGGCGCCGTCCAGGGACTCCTCGTCAAAGCCGGTGTGGACGTTGAAGATGCCGTAGCCGACCTCTTTGCCCAGCACGCGGCCGGCGCAGATGTTGGCGGCGATCATCGACTCTTCCACCATGCGGTTGGCGATGCGGCGCGGCTCCACGTGGATGGCCAGCACTTCGCCGTCTTCACCCAGCTCGAAGTCGTAGTCGGGTCTGTCCGGGAACACCAGGGCGTGCTCGGTACGCCACTTGATGCGGGCCTCCGTCATCGCCTTCATCAGGGGCAGCTGGGCCAGGACGCCGGCGTCGATATCCAGCGCTTTGCCGTGCTCGGCCCAGTCGGAGACGTCGTCATAGCTGAGACGGGCATGTGAGACGATGCGGGCGGCGAAGAACTCGGTCTCCTCCAGCAGCAGGCCATCCTCGGCGATGAGCAGACGGGCGCACAGGGTGTTGCGCTCCTCGCCCTCTTTCAGGGAGCAGAGCTCGTCGGAGAGGGTGCGCGGGATCATGGGTACGTTGCGCCCCGGCATGTAGACGGTGAAGGCGCGCTGGGCGGCCTCCTTGTCCAGCTCGCTCCCCTCGGCCACATAGGCGGTCGGGTCGGCGATGGCCACCAGCAGCTCCCAGCCGTTCTCCAGCTTGGTGATGGCCAGGGCATCGTCCATGTCCTTGGTCTTGGCACCGTCGATGGTGAAGAAGGGAACCTGGGTCAGATCCCGGCGGGGCAGCTCTTCCTCTTCGATCACCTTCCACTCCGGCAGGTCCGCCGGTTCAATCTGGGCCAGGTTGTGGCGCGCCAGCACCACCCACCAGGGCACGTTGTGATCTTCCTGGGTGGCGATGAGCTGGGTGATCTCGGCGGAGAAGTTGCCGTCCACCAGGGCATGGCGCTTGAGGGTGGCGACCACCCAGTCCCCTTCCTTGAAGGATTTCTCGTCCAGACCCTTCTTGGCGCGGGCCTTGATGGCGTCCTTGATGAGGGGGTGGTCGGGCACCACGTTGAGGCGGTCGCGGAACATCTTCACGCGGCCGACGAAGCGGGTGACGGCCTGCTCCAGCAGGGCATCCGGCTCGGCCACCTCTTTCTCTTTTTCAGTGCGGATCAGGGCGCTCACCCGGTCACCGTGCATCACCTTCTTCATGTAGGGAGGCGGCACGAAATAGCTGGTCTTCTCATCGACCTCCAGGAAGCCGAAGCCCCGATCGGAGGCGCGGATCACACCCTCTTTCTTGGGGATGTTTTCGCGGATTTGTTGCTTGAGCTGGGCCAGCAGCGGATTGTCTTGGAACATAAATGGGGAACCTGAGTGGAGACCTGATGGTTAATCGCCCAGCACTATACGTTTTTACCCCCCCAAAGCCAAGGTGAATGGCCCCCTCAACGGGGTTGCAGTGCCCGTCGTCCCTGCTGGATCAGGCGCTGGGATATCTGCTTGTGCAGCCCCCGCTCCAGCACCCAGCGGTGCCAGTAGAGCTGCTCGACCAGGTGGTGATCCGGGTTGAGATCGAGCAGGCGCCCCTCTTCCAGTTGCTGGCGGATCTGCAATTCCGGGATGAGGCAGCAGGCCAGCCCCTGCTCCGCCATGGCGACGAAGGCCTCGGAGGATCGCACCGTGTGGCAGGGGTAGCCACCGGGGGGGAGGGCGAAATGACGGGCCATGTAGCTGATGTGCATGTCGTCGCGCTGATCGAAGGCCACCGCCGGCGCCTTGGCCAGGGCCGCCGCCGTGAGGCCGTTCGGGAAGTGGCGGGCGACGAAGGTGGGGCTGGCGGTGAGCAGATAGCGCATCTCGCCGAGTTCGTCGACGCAGCAGCCCGCCAGCGGCTGGGGTTGCAGGCTGACGGCGCCGAACGCCTGCCCCTCGCGCACCCGGTCCAGGGTGCGGCTCTCGTCATCCACCAGCAGGTTCAGCTCGATGGGGTATTGCTCCAGCAGTGGCGCCAGGGCGGGCAGGAACCAGGTGGCCAGGCTGTCGGCATTGACGGCGATGCTGACCCGGATGGGGGCCCTGGGCTCGTCGGGGGAGAGTTCGCCGGCCAGCTCCAGCTCCAGCTGGCGCACCTGGCGATAGTGGGCCAGCAGCTTCTGGCCGAGCCCCGTGGCCTGCAGCGGCTGGCTGCGGATGATGAGCGGCTCCGCAAACTGCTGCTCCAGCTGCTTGATGCGCTGGGAGATGGCGGACTGGGTGATGTGCAGGCGCTGGGCGGCACGCTCGAAGTTTTGCTCCCGGATCACCGCGTCCAGGGCCAGCAGCAGCTTGTAGTCCAGCGTTTTCATCAGCATTCCTTATGAAAAAAGGGAGTTCAGCAAGAATGCTACTCAAGGGAGCGCCAGAGGACAACCTGACCGCCCCCATGGAGGGGGCCCGTGCCCGGGGCCGCCCCTGTGAGATGTGACAGTAGTCCTGGCATGAGATTCATAAGATACTCACCCGGTCCGTTTTTGCATGGGGTGGAAACGGACCATAGCGAGCGTCTTGAATCCCGGGCCGGTCCCGGGACTTTTTTTGCTCAGATGACGGCGAGCAGTGCATCCCCCGCCGGCCGGTAATGGCCCTGCAGGGGGCGATGGACGGCGCGGTCGAAACGCTCGTCCAGGTGGAAGCGGATGCCGACTCCGCGCACGGCCCCCAGATCCACCGCCTGGCGATGGCCGAGGCGTTCGATGGGCAGGCCGAGGCGGCGGAAGATGCGCTCCACCGGCAGGCTGACCACGGCCACCAGCTCGCGGATCCCCTGCTCCCTGGCGAAGGCCAGCACCTCGCGGAAGATGACGCAGGTGAGTTCGCTGATGCCGTTCTCCAGGCGAGGGGCCCGGTCGGCGTCGATGGCGAGGCGGGTCAGCTCCCACACGTCGTTGCCGCGCGGCGGGGCTTCGCCAGCGAGGGCGGTGGGGAAGATGCTGGGCAGCATGTAATCCTGGGCGCAACTGAGCAGGCGGATGCAGCCGCACAGCCCCTGCTTGTCTTCAATCAGCACCCAGTGGGTGTCGGGCTTGTCAAAGTTGTCCCGCTCCAGGCCACGGCGGGATTCCACGTCCCAACCGAGTCGATCGGAGAAGACGCGGTTGCGAAATCTGTAGAGCTCGTTTTCGACCTCCCATCTGGGGTGTTCTTTCAATTTTCCTTTGAAAACAAGCATTCATGTCTCTCCATTTCATGGTTAGGCGCTATAATCCAAGGCCTTGGCCAGGGGAGGCTTGCCTATGACACGCGACCAACTGCTTGAGTACCTGGAACATTTCACGCTGGTGACCGATGGCAACCGGTTGTCCGAGCTCATCGGCCGCTTCACCCTGGGAATGGGTTACGACTACTACCGCTTCGCCCTCATCCTGCCCATGTCGATGCAAAGGCCCAAGGTGGTGCTGTTCAACCAGTGCCCCAACTCCTGGGTACAGGCCTACACCCTGAACAACATGCTGGCCTGCGATCCCATCATCCAGCTCGCCCGCAGGCAGACCCTGCCCATCTACTGGAACCGGCTGGACGAGAAGGCGCGCTTCCTGCAAGAGGGGAGCATGGATGTGATGGGGCTGGCGGCGGAATTCGGGTTGCGCAACGGCATCTCGTTCCCGCTGCACGGGGCGGCGGGGGAGAACGGCATACTCTCTTTCATCACCCGGGAGCGGGCGTCGAGCGATCTGATGCTGGAGTCCTCGCCCATCCTCTCCTGGATGTCCAACTACATCTTCGAGGCGGCGATCCGGATCGTGCGCCAGAGCATGAGGGAGGACGATCCCCAGGAGCCCCTGACGGAGCGGGAGACCGAGTGCCTGTTCTGGGCCAGCGAAGGGAAGACATCGGGGGAGATCGCCTGCATCCTCGGCATCACGGAGCGCACCGTGAACTACCACCTCAATCAGGTCACCCGCAAGACGGGGTCGATGAACCGCTACCAGGCCATCGCCAAGGGGGTGAGCAGCGGCATCCTGCTGCCGAACCTGGAGCAGGTGGTGGTCACCAACTTCCCCTCCCTGCTGCAGTGAAAACAGGCCCGGCGGCACCGGCTCGTCGCCTGGCATCCCCTCTGTCGCCATCACCGCTGTCCTGCGCCGTCCCATCCTGCCGCCGATTCTCGGGGCGGGGCTGTGACCCCACAATTGTCAGATCCTGCAATTGACAACCTTCTTTGTGTGGTTTCGGCCTGGTTTTCATCAGTTTTATGAATGCATCAGAAAATGAATGAATTTCTCTGATTACCCGCGCCCCCTTATAGTGCGTTTCTCTCTTTCACAGGAACGCATCCCCATGTTCGCCACCACCCTGCAAGGCTTTACCCTCGGCCTTGCCATGATCATCCCCATCGGGGCCCAGAATGCCTTCGTGCTGAGCCGGGGCATTCACCGCAATCACCACCTGCTGACGGCGACCCTCTGCTGCCTGTGCGATCTCGTGCTGATCGGCATCGGGGTGTTCGGCGGGGCCAACCTGCTGGCGGCCAGCCCGATCGGCCTGGCCTTGCTGACCTGGGGCGGCGTGCTCTTCCTCGGCTGGTTCGGTATCCGTTCCCTGTGCAGTGCCTGGCGCGGCCAGGAGGCGGCCCTGGCGGACTCGCCCCGGTTGATGGGGGTCAAGAGCGTGCTGGCCATGACCCTCGGAGTGACCCTGCTCAATCCCCACGTCTACCTGGATACCCTGATGTTGCTTGGCTCCTTCGGCAGCCAGTTTGCCGAGGAGCTCAGACCCGCCTTCGCGGCGGGGGCCATGCTGGCTTCTCTGGTCTGGTTCTACGGACTGGCGTTCGGGGCGGCGGCACTCTCCCCCTGGCTTGCCAGGGGCCGGGTGCAGCAAGCCATTGATCTTGTTGTAGGTCTCATCATGCTGGTGCTGGCGGCCAAGCTGGCATTGGGTGCCATACCGGCCTCATGAGGCTATTTTTGTGCCGGGCTTCATAAAAATGAGTTCCGGTGCCATCTGCTGACATATTCGTCTGTTAAATTCCCGGCGCTGGTAAAGCGTTACTCATAATAAAAGGGAAAAAACAGTGAATAACACCATGAAGCTGGGGGCTATCGCCGCCATCGTGCTGCTGTCTGCCTGCAGCAACGAGAATGACAGCAAGGCGCAGCCGGGGACCGTCTCCCTGCGCCTGATCCAGACCTCCGACATCCACTCCAACGTGCTGGGGTACGACTACTACCAGAACAAGGAGGATCGCAAGTTCGGCCTCTCCCGCACCGCCCTGCTGATCCGCGCCGCCCGCGCCGAGAACCCCAACAACCTGCTGCTCGACAACGGTGACCTCATTCAGGGCACGCCGCTGGCGGACTACATCTTCGAGCAGTCCGGTGCCGGCTATCTCGAGAAGCAGGCGCACCCGGTGTTCAAGGCGATGAACGAGCTGGGCTACGACGCGGGCAACCTGGGCAACCACGAGTTCAACTACGGCCTGGACTACCTTGGCAAGGTACTGGCGGGAGCCGACTTCCCCTATGTGAACGCCAACGTGTTCGAGGCGGGGGCCTTCAAGCGCGATGCCAAGGGACAAATTGACTGGAGCGGCAACAAGTTCACCCCCTATCTGCTGCTGGAGCGCGAGGTGACCGATGACAAGGGCCAGCGCCAGCGCGTCAAGGTGGGCATCCTGGGTCTGACCCCGCCCCAGGTGCTGCAGTGGGACAAGCGTCATCTGGAGGGCAAGGTGGTGGTGGCCGACATGGTCGAGACCGCCAATCACTATGTGCCCGAGCTGCGCGCCAAGGGCGCCGACATCGTGGTGGTGGTGGCCCACACCGGCATCAATGCCAGCAGCTACGAGGCCATGATGGAGAACTCCGCCTGGCACCTGGCCAAGGTGAAGGGGGTGGATGCCCTGATGCTGGGCCACGCCCACAAGAACTTCCCCGGGGACTTCCCGGATCTGCCGGAGGTGGACAACCAGGCCGGTACCCTGAGCGGCATTCCCACCGTGATGCCCGGCTACTGGGGCAACCACCTCGGCATCATCGACCTCAAGCTGGAGCAGGTGGACGGCAAGTGGCAGGTGAAGCAGAGCCAGGCCAGCCTGCGCAAGATAGACGCCAGCGAGGGCAGTGCGGTGGATCAGCGGGTGGTGGACCTGGTGCAGGCGGATCACGACGCCACCAACCAGTGGCTGGACGAGCCGCTCGGCAAGATCACCTCCCCCATCCACAGCTTCTTCGCCCTGGTACAGGACGACCCCTCGGTGCAGCTGGTGAGCGATGCCCAGCGCCGCCACGCGGAGCAGTTGCAACAAGACGGCCTGCTCAAGGAGTCCTACCCCATCCTGTCGGTGGCGGCCCCCTTCCGTGGCGGTCGCAACGGCATCAATGACTTCACTTACGTGGCTCAGGGTGACATCTCCCTGCGCAACGTCTCCGACCTTTACATCTATCCGAATACCCTGCAGGTGGTCGAGGTGAACGGGGCCACCGTCAAGGAGTGGCTGGAGATGAGCGCCGGCCAGTTCAACCAGATCGACACCGGCAAGACCGGGGTGCAGTGGCTGGTGAACGAGAGCTTCCCCACCTACAACTTCGATGTGATTGACGGGGTCAGCTACGAGGTGGACATCACCCAGCCGGCCCGCTACAGCAAGGACGGGGTCAAGGTGAGCGACGGCCAGCGCATCAGCGGCCTCACCTTCAACGGCCAGCCCGTGGACCCGTCCCAGAAGTTCTACGTGGTGACCAACAACTACCGCGCCAGCGGCGGCGGCCACTTCCCGGGCATCGACGGCAGCAACATCGTCCATGAAGATCCCTTCGAGACGCGGGAGATCATCGCCCAGTACCTGAAGGCCCAGTCTGCGGACAACCCGGCTGGCTTCAGCCCGGCGGCCAACAACAACTGGCACATGAAGGCCCTGCCCGCCAACGTGGACGTGCGCCTCTACTCCTCGCCGACCGACGAGGCCAAGGCCCTGGCGGGGGCGGATCTGTCGTACCAGTCCACCCTGCCGATGGATGATGCCAAGCACCCTGGCTACGCCATCTACCGCCTGATCCGCCAGTAAGGCAGACGCTGGCAGCCAACAAAAAAGCCCTAGCAGTGCGAGGGCTTTTTCATGAGGCGCGGTGCCATCCTGCCCTGTCGTCTGGACTTGCCCGGTCGACGGGGCGGGAGGGCATCAGTAGTAGCCGGGATCGTCCGGATTGGGGCGGGTCTTGAAGCGGCGGTGCAGCCACATGTACTGCTCCGGCGCCTTGCGCACGGCGGCTTCAATCTCGCGATTGGCGCGGCTGGCATCCGCCAGGTCGTCACCGCTCGGGTAGTCCGCGAGCGGGGCCCCGATATGCAGGGTGTAGCCCTCCCGGGTGCGGATGTTGTAGCAGGGCAGGGTGACGGTGTTCTTCACCCGGGCCAGGGTGGCGGTCCCCGTGATGGTAGCGGCCTGCTCCACCGCGAAGTAGGGCACGAAGACGCTGGCATGGCTGCCGTAGTCGTGATCCGGTGCATACCAGAGGGCGTCGCCGTTGCGCAGCGCCTTGATCATCCCCTTCACGTCCATCCGGTCCACCAGGTATTTGTTGGAGGCGCAGCGACCGTGGTACTGGGCGTACTCCAGCACCGGATTGGTGTTGGGGCGATAGACACCGACCCCGGGGCGTACCAGGCCGAAGCAGCGGGCATTGAGCTCCAGCGTCAGGAAGTGGCAGGAGAGCAGCAGCATCCCCTGGCCCTTCTCCATGGCGTTGATGACGTGCTCTTCCCCTTCCACCTTCATCAGGCGGCGCATCCGCCAGTCTGGCCAGAACCAGGCCATGCCCACCTCGAAGATGGCGCAACCCACGCTCTCGAAGTTCTGCACCAGGAGGGCTTCGCGCTCATCCCGGCTGAGCTCGGGCATCGCCAGCTCCAGGTTGCGGCGGGCAATCTTGACGCGGGATTTCAGCAGCTTGCGGGCCAGGGTGCCGAGCTGGCGGCCCAGCCACATCTGGCTGCGCCAGGGCAGCAACACCAGCAGCCAGAGCAGGGAGAGGCCTAGCCAGCTCCCCCAGTAACGGGGATGGAACAGACGGGGTTCGAGGCGGGGAGCGTGTTCTTGGGCCATGAAGAGTCTCTTGTTCGCAAAGGCAAAGGGGGGAGTCCGACCGAACCGGGGGGCCTGTGTGGGGTGGCCCGGCGCGGATGCGGTCACTCGCATGTCGAGGATTCTATCCGAAAAGCGGGGGCGGGCGCGAATCGCCGTCATCTGGTCAGAGGGGGCGTCAGGGGGCAGGGCCGTGCTTTTTTCACGCCCCGGAAAAGAGTGTGATAAAATCGGCCGCTGAATTTTTCAGGTTTTGAGAGCCGATACAGATGAAAATCACCCTGCCCGAGTTTGAAAAAGCCCGCATCCTGGTCGTTGGCGATGTCATGTTGGATCGCTACTGGCATGGCCCTACCGGCCGGATCTCCCCCGAGGCACCGGTCCCCGTGGTCAAGGTCGAGCACATCGAGGAGCGCCCGGGTGGCGCCGCCAACGTGGCGCTCAACTCCGCCGCCCTCGGCGCCCAGGCCGTGCTGCTGGGCCTGACCGGTCAGGATGAAGCCGCCGATGCCCTCGCCAGCCAGATGGCCGGGGTCAAGGTGGCCTGTGATTTCGTGCGCCTGACCGACTATCCGACCATCACCAAGCTGCGGGTGCTGTCCCGCAACCAGCAACTGCTGCGCCTCGACTTCGAAGAGGCCTTCCACGACGTGGATGCCAGCCTGCTGATGGGCAAGGTGGAGCAGGCGCTGCCCCAGGCGGACGTGATGATCCTCTCCGACTACGGCAAGGGCGCCCTCAACGATGTGCCCGGCATGATCCGGCGTGCCCGCGCCGCCGGCATCCCCGTGCTGGTCGACCCCAAGGGGACCGATTTCGAGAAGTACCGCGGTGCCACCCTGCTGACCCCCAACATGTCCGAGTTCGAGGCCGTGGTGGGCAAGGTGAAGGGGGAAGAAGACCTGGTCGCCAGGGGGCTGGAGCTGGTCAAGCGCTTCGAGCTGGACGCCCTGCTGGTCACCCGTTCCGAGAACGGCATGACCCTGATCCGCGAAGGGCAGCCCGAGCTGCACCTGCCGGCCCAGGCCCACGAGGTCTATGACGTCACCGGTGCCGGTGACACCGTCATCTCCACCCTGGCGACTTCCCTTGCCGCAGGCAAGAGTCTGGATGAGGCCTGCGCCCTGGCCAACACCGCTGCCGGCATCGTGGTCGGCAAGCTGGGGACCTCCACCGTGAGCCCGGTGGAGCTGGCCAACGCCCTCTACACCGAGCAGGAGACCGGTTTTGGCGTCATGTCCGAGGCCCAGCTCAAGGTGGCCGTCCAGGCCGCCCGTCTGCGCGGCGAGAAGGTGGTGATGACCAACGGCTGCTTCGACATTCTGCACGCGGGTCATGTCTCCTATCTGGCCAATGCGGGCAAGCTGGGGGATCGCCTGATCGTGGCGGTGAACACCGACGAGTCCGTGCGTCGCCTCAAGGGGCCGGGTCGCCCGGTCAACCCGACCGAGCGTCGTATGACGGTGCTGGCGGCCCTGGGTGCCGTGGACTGGGTGGTCCCCTTCAGCGAAGACACTCCCCAGCGTCTGATCGCCGAGATCCTGCCAGACCTCCTGGTCAAGGGGGGCGACTACAAGCCCGAAGAGATCGCCGGTTACGCCGAGGTGACCGCCAATGGCGGCGAGGTGCGAGTGCTGAACTTCGAGGACGGCTGCTCCACCACCGACATCATCAAGACCATCCGCGAACGCGGATAAGCGTAAAACCCGGCCAAGGCCGGGTTTTTTGATGGGGCTGCCGGGTCGGTGACATGGCCGCTGCCTGGCAGGCCCCGACCAACGCACTTCCAGCGGCGAACAGAGATGAAAAAGGCGACCCCGGGGTCGCCTTTTCTCATGGTGTGCGCCTGGCTCAGGACTTCTTGGTGACCTGGGCGGCGGGCATCAGACCCTGGTTCACCTCTTCCAGATCCTTCTGCTCCAGGATGCCGGCGGCCTGCTTGAGGGAGAGGATGCTGAGGATGTAGTTGTAGCGGGCCTCGGAGAGCTTCTGCTTGGCCTGATACAGCTTGCGGGTGGAGTCCAGCACGTCGACGATGGTGCGGGTACCCACCTCGTAACCGGCCTCGGTCGCCTTCAGGGCGCTGTCGGCGGAGATGACGGACTGGCTGTAGGCGCGGACCGAGCCGATGCTGGCGTTCACGTTGTTGTAGGAGGAGCGGACCGTGCTCTGCACCGAGCGGAAGCTGCGCTCGAGCTGTTCGCTGGCGGCCACGTAGTTGAACTGTGCCTGCTTGACCTGGGAGGTGGTGGCCCCGCCAGTGTAGATGGGCAGCTTGAAGTTCAGGCCGATGTTGCCCTGATTGCTGTTGCTCTCGGGGTTGCGGATCTCGTCCTTGTAATCGTTGTAACCGGCGTTCAGGCCGGCGCCCAGATCCAGGGTCGGTTCATGACCGGTCTTGGCCAGATCGATCTGCTCCTTGGCGATGTCCTTGCCGATGCGGGCGCTGTGCAGCTCCAGGTTCTTGTCTAGGGCCAGTTCCAGCCACTTGTCGGAGTTGAACGCGGTCTTCTGCGGGCTGAAGCGATCGGTGTTGAGCACGTCCAGTTGACGGTGGTCGATACCGGTCAGCTCGCGCAGGCTCTCGTAGCTGTTGTCCAGGGTGTTCTCGGCATTGATCTCGTCCGCCAGCGCCTGATCACGCTCGGCCTCGGCCTCGTGCACGTCGGTGATGGCGGTCAGGCCCACTTCGAAGCGCTGCTGGGTCTGTTCAAGCTGACGCTCGACCGCGGTCTTGTTGGCACGCACGAATTCCAGGGTATCCATGGCCTTGAGCACGTCGAAGTAGGCCTGGGCGGTACGCAGCATCAGGTTCTGGTACTCGAGGTTGTAGGCCACGTCGGACTGGGTGGCGCTCTTCTCGGTCAGATCCAGGTTGACCCAGTTGCTGCGACGGTAGATGGATTGATCCAGGGTCACGGAGCCGGTAGCGCCCGTGTTGGTCATGGTGTCGTTCTTGTTTTGCAGGTGGTTCAGGCCGGCGCCCAGGTTGATCTGGGGCAGCAGGGCTGCACGGGATTCGTTGATCTTCTCGAAGGCCTGGTCCCGCTTGGCCTTGGATTCCAGCAGCTGGGTGTCCTTGATCTGGGCCTGTTGGTAAATATCGAGCAGGTTTTCGGCATGAGCGGCGCCGCTCACACCCAGCATCACCATGACTGACAAGAGTGTTCTTTTCATATGATAGTTTTAACCTTTTGTATCAACCCAAAGCTGTCCGCTGGATGAAGGGGGGATTGTCACCGACCAAGCTTGATTTCAGCTTAACCACTCTACTATAAGCAGATTTCATTGCGAACTGTCTCTTTTCCAGCTGCGGAAACGTCAAGGTCCGGGGCGAGTTTTCTCGGCAACGCGCCTAGCCAAATGCCCTGTGGCTGCTAAAATCCTTCCCTCATCGTCGGCGAGAGCGAGTGAATGAATGTTCATTCATGCCCCCGAATATTATGGTCAAACCAAGCCAAGTCAAGCTGGCAGGAGTCTCGAATGTCACAGCAAGCCTTGCCTCAAACCTGCCACTACTCCAGCGATGATGTGAAAATCATTGAAAAATCAGCTGGATATAATGGCTTCTTCAAGGTGAATGTCTACCGCCTGCAACACAGGCTGTTTGCCGGTGGCTGGAACGCCCCCATCGTCCGGGAACTGTTCGAACGTGGCCATGCCGCCGCCCTGCTGCCTTATGATCCGGTGCGGGACGAGATCGTGCTGGTGGAGCAGTTTCGCATCGGCGCCATGGAGACCAGCGCCACCCCCTGGTTGCTGGAGCTGGTGGCCGGCATCATCGATGAAGGGGAGACCGCCGAGGCAGTGGTGCGGCGCGAAGCGGTGGAAGAGGCAGGGATCGAGGTGGGACGCTGCGAACACGCCATCAGCTATCTGGTGAGCCCGGGTGGCAGCACCGAGCGCATCGAGGTGTACGTGGGCGAGGTGGATGCCAGTCAGGCCAAGGGGATCCACGGTCTGGCGGAAGAGGGGGAAGACATCCGGGTCCACGTGGTGAGCCGCGAGCAGGCCTATGCCTGGCTCAAAGAGGGGCGCATCGACAATGCCGCCTCCGTCATCGCCCTGCAGTGGCTGGCCCTGAATCACGGCGAGCTGCGGGCACGCTGGCTGGCGGGGCGCTGAGGTGACGCTCGTTCAGACCCGGGTCAGGTGCCCTGTGTCCGACTGGAACACTGTGCAGTGGGTCCACCCTTCATGGACCCTGATTGAGGGAGCCGCGACATGTCATTAGTCCAGAGCCCGATGAAGCGCTATGTCCCTGATTTGATGTCCTTGCAGCGTACCTGCGAGGTCAATTACATGGCGCTGATGAAACTGTTGCCGCCCGGCGGCAGCGTGGGTGCTGAGCGCCGCTATCAGGTCGGCAACGGCCTGCAGTTCCAGCTCACGGTGACCGAGGAGAGCCGCTTCACCAGCCAGGTGATCCTGGTCCAGCACAACCCCGAATTGCCGAGCTACTTGCAAGCCCGGATAGAGATTCGTTTGTATCATGATGTGCGAATGGCGGAAGTGTGTGCGGCGCAACAGATTTCAATGTTGCAACCACGTTATGATTATCCCAATCAAAAAATGCATCACAGGGATGAAAAGGAGCAGGTAAATCTATTCTTGGCCGATTGGTTGAGATTTTGTCTCAAACACGGCACCAGCCTGATTAACATCCTCTAGTCGAACCCATAAAAAAGAAGCGTGATTTTGGAAACAGAGCTACCTCAGGCGCCGGACGGCAGTGTGCGCCTGTTACAGATTACCGATACCCATCTCTTCGCCAGTGCCGAGGGGCGGCTGCTGGCCGTGCCCACGGCCCAGAGTCTGGCCGCCGTGCTGGAGCGGGTGCAGGCCAACGAGCACCCGTTCGAGCTCATCCTCGCCACCGGGGATCTTTCCCAGGATCACAGCCCGGAGTCCTACCAGCGTTTCGCCTCCATGATGGCGCCCCTGGCTCGCCCCATCTACTGGTTGCCCGGCAACCACGACGACGGCCCCCTGATGACCGAATACCTCCATGCGGCCGGCATCAGCGAGGCCAAGCAACTGGTGGGGGATCACTGGCAGGTGATCCTGCTGGATACCCAGGTGCGCGGCAAACCCCACGGGGTGCTGGGGGATCACCAGCTGGCGGCCCTGGATCAGGCCCTGCGCCAGCATCCCGAGCGCCATGCCCTCATCGCCCTGCACCATCAGGCGGTGCCGGTGGGCTGCGCCTGGCTGGATCAGCACAACCTCAAGAATGCCGACGACCTGTTCGCCGTGCTGGCCCGCCACCCGCAGCAGAAGACCATCCTGTTCGGCCACGTCCATCAGGAGTTTGACGAGGTGCACCACGGAGTGCGGCTCATCGCCAGCCCCTCTACCTGCATCCAGTTCAAGCCGCTCTCCGACGGTTTCGCACTGGACGAATCCGGCCCGGGCTGGCGCTATCTCACCCTGCACCCGGATGGCCGGGTGGCGAGTCAGGTGTGGCGCCTGCCGCTGGGGCAGTTCGTGCCCGACCCCAATGCCACCGGTTACTGAGGCGTTGCCATGAAGCCCGTCCTGCTCTATCTGCACGGTTTCAATTCATCCCCCGGCTCTGCCAAGGCGCAGCAGATGGCGGCCTGGGTGGCAGAGAACAGGCCCGATATCGAGGTGGTGATCCCGGCCCAGCCCAACACCCCGGCGGCGGCTTGGGGGGCCATCGAGCAGACCATTGCCGATCTGCAGAGCCGTTATGGCAACGAATTCAAGCTTGGCGCCGTGGGCAGCTCCCTCGGTGGCTTCATGGCCACGAGAGTGAGCGAGATGTACGGTTGCCGCGCCGCCCTCATCAACCCGGCGGTGCGCCCCCACGAGCTGCTCTGCGACTACCTCGGCCCCCAGACCAACCCCTACAGCGGCGAACGCTATGAACTGTTGCCCGGACACATGGACGAGCTGAGAGCGCTGGCGGTGCCGGTGACTGCTCCCGAGCGGCTCTGGGTGCTGCAACAGCAGGAGGACGAGGTGCTCGACTATCGCAAGGCGCTGGACGAATACCGCTTTGCCCGTCTCTCCCTGGAGTGTGGCGGCGATCACGCCTTCACAGGCTTCGAGCGCTACCCCGCCCAGATCGTCCGTTTCCTCGGGCTCTAGCCATGCAACTGCCGTTGGCCGCCTTCCTCGAACAGGTGCTGGCCACGGCTCAGGCGGGGCTCACCTACTCCCGGGATCCCTTCGACATCGCCCGCTTCGAGGCGCTGCGAGCGGCCACGGTGACGCTCATCACCAGCCAGAGCGAGCTGGCCCCCGACGCCATCGGCGACTGGATTGCCCTCGACAGCGGCTATCCCACCCCCAAGCTCGATGTGCGGGCCTTCATTCAGAACGATGCGGGCCATGTCCTGCTGGTGCAGGAGCGCAGTGACGGCTGCTGGACTCTACCCGGTGGCTGGTGTGATGTCGGCGATTCGCCTGCGGACGCCGTGGTGCGGGAAGTGAGCGAGGAGACCGGTCTCGCCTGTCGGGCGGTGCAACTGCTGGCCCTGTTCGACAAGCTCAAGCATCCCCATCCCCCGCAGTTGCCCCATGCCCACAAGGCCTTCTTCCTGTGCGAGGTGACGGGGGGCGCTCTGCTTACCGACACCGATGAAACCAAAGGGGCGGGGTACTTCCCCATCGACGCCTTGCCCGAACTCTCCCGCCACCGGGTGGTGGCGTCCCAGTTGCGCACCCTGCATGACCATCTTTTACAAGGGCGGCGGGATACCCTGTTCGATTAACCGGTTCGCAGCCTGACACTGCGGCAAGGAGGCAGCATGATCACACGCATCGGCAATACCCCCATCCAGAAGAAACAAAAGGCGAGCTGCCACTGCGGCGCCGTGGTGCTGGAGCTGACCCTGCCGGATGGCGTGGTGGATCCGCGCCGCTGCGACTGCTCCTTCTGTCGGCGGCGTGGGGCCATCGTCGCCTCGGTGCCGCTCTCCGGCATCCGCATCCTGCAAGGGGAGGCGGCGCTTCGTTGCTACCAGTTCAACACCCGCACCGCGAAACACTACTTCTGCAGCGTCTGCGGCATCTACACCCATCACCAGCGCCGATCCAATCCGGCGGAATATGGCTACAACCTCGCCTGTCTGGAGGGGGTCAACCCGTTCGATCTGGGAGAGGTGCCGACCCGGGACGGGGTGCATCACCCGGCAGATACCGTGGCCGATTGAACGCGAGGTGACTGCCCCGACGGGTGGCGGGGAGGACGGGCGAGGCGTTGTCGTGCCACTCCCGTGACGACGCCTCAGGGGGTCATCTGCTGGTGTAGCCCCCGCAATGGCTGTGTTAACCTTGCCCTGTCCGTCTCCCGGCGGACCCCGGCCTCTCTCTTCATTCCATCTCTGCCAACAGGGGGCACACCCGTGACGACTGCTTCAGCGCTGCCGGATCTGATCCTCGGGGCCTCGCTCTACTTTCCGCCCCTGTTCAAGGCCGTGCTGCTCGGCCTGCTGGGCTGGCTGCCGCTGCACCATCTGCTGCGGGACTGGCTCTATGGTGGGGATGTCTGGCACCCCCTGCTGATGGATCTCTCCCTCTTCATCCTCGCCGTCAGCGGCGCCCTATGGATATTGCTACATGGCTAAATCACCCCTTGCGACCCTCAAATACTTCTCCACCCTGCTGGTCTTTGCCCTGGCGCTGGTGTCGCTCTGGTGGCTGTGGAACGACTACATGCAGGGTCCCTGGACCCGGGATGGCAAGGTGCGGGCCGAGCTGGTCAGCATCACGCCCCAGGTGTCGGGCAAGATCGTCAGGATAGGGGTCAAGGACAACCAGCTGGTGAAGGCGGGGGAGCTGCTCTTCACCCTGGATCCCGAGCCCTATCGCATCGCGCTGGACAACGCCAGCGCGGCCCTGGCCAAGGCCAAATCGGATCTCGACAAGGCGGAGCACGAGGCGAATCGTCGCCAGAGCCTCTCCCGCACCGTCATCTCCGCCGAGGCGGTGGATGAGTCCAGGCTCAATGCCCAGGCGATGAAGGCGGCCTATGAGGTGGCCCAGGCCAATCTGGAGCAGGCCAGATGGTCCCTTGCCCGGACCGAGGTCCACGCCGCGAGCGACGGCTACATCACCAATCTGCAGGCCAGGGTCGGCAACTACGCCACCGCCGGGGTGCCCCTGGTGGCCCTGATAGACACCCACTCCTTCTATGTGCAGGGCTATTTCGAAGAGACCAAGCTCAGACACATTGCCCCCGGCAAACCGGCCGAGGTGGTGCTCTACAGCGGGGATCGGGTACTCAGGGGGGAGGTGGAAAGCATAGGGCGCGCCATTCACGATCAGAGCCTGGAAGGCAGCGAGGGGCTGCTGCTCGACGTCAAGCCGAACGTGCCCTGGGTGCGCCTGGCCCAGCGGGTGCCGGTGCGGATCAGGCTGCTGGCGATTCCCCCGGATCTGGTCTTGATCGCGGGCACGACCTGTACCATCACCATAGGGGACTAGAGTGAACCCCTCGCTCTGGCGCCAGACCCCCTGGGGCAAGGCCAACGGCGGCCAGTGGCGCTACGCCCTGCGCAATGCCCTGGCCATGTGCCTGTCACTCTGGCTGGCGTTCGTGCTGCAACTCGACTCTCCCTACTGGGCCATGACCTCCGCCGCAGTGGTGAGCTTTCCCACCGTGGGGGGCGTCATCAGCAAGAGCCTGGGGCGGGTGGTGGGCAGCCTCATCGGCGCCATGGCGGCGGTGATGATCACCGGCCTTGGCATCGGTGATCCCTGGCTCTTCAGCCTGCTTATCGCCCTCTGGCTGGGGGGTTGCACCTACATCTCCAACCACCATCAGAACAACGTCTCCTACGGTTTCGCCCTGGCGGGCTATACCGCCGCCATCATCGCCTTCTCCTGCGTCAACCTGACCGACCCGCAACATATCTTCGACATCGCCCAGGCCCGGGTGAGCGAGGTGATCGTCGGCATCCTCTGCGGCGGCCTGATGATGATGATCCTGCCGAGTTTCTCCGATGGCGAGACCCTGCTGGACTCCCTTGGCAAGAGCCAGACCCGGCTGCTGGAACATGCCCAGCTGCTCTGGCTCGGGGAGACGGGCGCCGATGTGCGCACCGCCCACGAGGGGGTGATCGGTCAGATCCTCACCCTGAACGTGCTGCGCATCCAGGCCGTCTGGAGCCACCACCGCCTGCGCCGCCACAACCAGTTGCTGAACTATCTGCTCCATCGCCAGCTGAGGATGGTCAGCCTCATCTCGGGGCTGCGCCGCATGCTGCAACACTGGCCAGAGGACGCCGTCGACCCGGCCCCCATGCTGGCCGCCGTGCTGCGGGAGCTGGGACAGGGGGGCTGCGACAAGCTGCGCATCGCCCGCCTGATGGCGCCCTTCGTGGCCCGTTCGGGGGATGATTATCGCTGTCAGGCCTTCTGGCTGCGGCTGCGCCACTTCTGCTGGAGCTACCTGGAGTGTCAGCGCTGGCTGGAAAGGCTGGCCCGCCACGATGGACAGGAGTGGCCGGCGCCGCCGCGCCACAGCTCTCTGACCAGCCACACCGACGGCCTGGAGGCGGCCTACAACGGGGGGCGTACCTTCCTCTGCGTGATGCTGGGCTGCACCTTCTGGATCCACACCCAGTGGGATGCGGGCGCCGCGGCCCTGACCCTGCTCGCCATCTGCTGCGTGCTCTATTCCGCCACCCCGGCCCCGGCCAAAGGGGCCCAGACCATGCTCAAGGCCATCGTGCTGCTCAGCTTTATCTGCTTCGGGGTCAAGTTCGGGCTGATGATCCGCATCGACGACTTCTGGATCTTCTGCGCCCTGCTGTTCCCCGCTCTCATCATCCTGCAACTGCTGAAATTGCAGCGACCCCAGGGGGCGGCGCTCTGGGGTCAGCTCATCGTACTGCTCGGCTCCTTCCTCGCCATCACCAATCCGCCGAGCTACGACTACCTCGCCTTCGTCAACAGCAGCCTTGCGCAGGCATTGGGGGTGATGAGTGCCGGACTGGCGTTCCAGCTCCTGAGGCCCAGCTCGGATCGGCGCAAGAGCCGCCGCCTGATGCACCGTCTGCGGCGGGATTTCGTGGACCAGCTGGCCCCGTCCCCGCATCAGAGCGAGGGGGAGTTTGAATCCCGGGTCTATCACGCGGTGAGCCAGCTCAGCCAGAGTCAGGATCAGGGGGCCCGGCTCTGGGTGCTGCGCTGGGGCGTGGTGCTGCTCAATTGCAGCCACATCGTCTGGCAGCTCAGGCTCTGGCGCAGCCGGGATCCGGCCCTCTATCTGGTGCGGGACGGCTGTCTGCGCTGCCTGAAAGGCATTCTGACCGAAGGGGGCGTGCAGCACGAGACTCTGGGGCGTACCCTGGCGGAGCTGGAGCGCATCAGCCAGGGATTGGGGGAACATGCAGACCCGGCGGCCCGGGCACTGGCGGGGCTGGTGTGGCGACTCCACTGCTCCCTCTCCCAGCTTGTGCAGGCCCTGCCCGGGGAACCCGCCTGATCCCGGGCGGGGAGGCCGGAGCCCCTCTGGATCACCCTTTGCGAGCGCCCCATTTGTCCCGGGCCCTCCCAGCGAGTAAGATTCCCCCCAAACGTCAATTCGCAAGGCCCTCCATGTCCACTCAATACAATGCGGATGCCATTGAGGTCCTCAATGGCCTTGAACCGGTGCGTCGCCGCCCCGGCATGTACACCGACACCACCCGGCCCAATCACCTCGGCCAGGAGGTCATCGACAACAGCGTCGACGAGGCGCTGGCGGGTCACGCCCGCAATTTGGAGGTGATCCTGCACGAGGATCAGTCCCTCGAGGTGATCGACGACGGTCGCGGCATGCCGGTGGACATCCACCCGGAGGAAGGGGTCTCCGGCGTGGAGCTGATCCTCTGCAAGCTGCACGCGGGGGGCAAGTTCTCCAACAAGAACTATCAGTTCTCCGGCGGCTTGCACGGGGTGGGGATCTCCGTGGTGAACGCCCTCTCCGATCGGGTCGAGGTGACTGTGCGCCGGGACGGTCAGGTCTACGACATCGCCTTCGAGCGTGGCGAGAAAGTGCAGGAGCTGACCATCACAGGCACCTGCGGCCGTCGCAACACCGGCACCCGGGTGCGCTTCTGGCCAGAGGCGCGCTACTTCGATTCGCCGCGCTTCTCGGTCTCCAAGCTCGAGCACCTGCTCAAAGCGAAAGCCGTGCTCTGCCCGGGCCTCACCATCAAGTTCCTCGACAAGAACACCGGCATCAAGCTTGAGTGGTGCTACGAAGACGGCCTCAAGGATTACCTCATCGATGCGGTCAAGCAGTTCACCTGCCTGCCGGAGCAGCCCTTCGTCGGCTCTTTCAGCTCCGAGCAGTCGGCGGTGGACTGGGCCCTGTGCTGGTTGCCGGAAGGGGGCGAATGCCTCGCCGAATCCTATGTGAACCTCATTCCCACCGCGCTTGGTGGCACCCATGTCAACGGTCTGCGCCAGGGGCTGCTCGACGCCATGCGCGAGTTCTGCGAGTTCCGCAACCTCTTGCCCCGAGGGGTCAAGCTGACCCCGGAAGACATCTGGGATCGCTGCGCCTACATCCTCTCCATCAAGATGCAGGACCCGCAGTTTGCCGGTCAGACCAAGGAGCGACTGTCGTCCCGCCAGAGCTCGGCCTTCGTGTCGGGCGTGGTGAAGGATGCCTTCAGCCTCTATCTGAACAGCAACACCGAGCTGGCCGAACAGTTGGCGGAGCTCTGCATCTCCAGCGCCCAGCGCCGGATGCGCGCCGCCAAGACGGTGGTGCGCAAGAAGATAACCCAGGGCCCGGCCCTGCCCGGCAAGCTCACCGACTGCGGCTGCGCCGATCCCATGCAGGGAGAGCTCTTCCTGGTGGAGGGTGACTCCGCGGGCGGCAGTGCCAAGCAGGCGCGCGACCGCGAATTCCAGGCCATCATGCCCCTGCGCGGCAAGATCCTGAATACCTGGGAGGTGGAGGCCGGTCAGGTGCTCGCCTCGCAAGAAGTGCACGACATCTCGGTGGCGATCGGGCTCGACCCCGACTCCGACGACCTCTCCGGCCTGCGCTATGGCAAGGTGTGCATCCTGGCGGATGCGGACTCGGACGGTCTGCACATCGCCACCCTGCTCTGCGCCCTCTTTGTGAAGCACTTCCGCACGCTGGTGGAGAAGGGCCACGTCTATGTGGCCATGCCGCCCCTCTACCGGATCGACATCGGCAAGGAGGTCTTCTACGCCCTCGACGAGGACGAGAAGAACGGCGTGCTGCAACGGGTCGAAGCCGAGAAGAAGAAGGGCAAGGTGATGGTGACCCGATTCAAGGGGCTGGGTGAGATGAACCCCAAGCAGTTGCGGGAAACCACCATGGATCCCAACACCCGCCGCCTGGTGCAGCTCACCATGGGCGCGGAAGGGGGGGCAGAAGGGGAAGATGGGGACGAGACCCTGCAACTGATGGACATGCTGCTGGCCAAGAAGCGCGCCGGTGATCGCCGCGAATGGCTGGAAGAGAAGGGCAACCTCGCCATCATCTAAAGCGAGTCGCAAGTACCCCGGCCCTCCCCTTCGCAAGGGGAGGGGGCCAAGTCTCTCCTCCCCCTCATGGAGGGGGAGGTTGGGAGGGGGTCTTGTGATTCACCGTCGGCCCCTTGCCGACCCGCATTTCCGGCGTGCCCTCTGAGGGCGTGCCATAGCAAGAGAACAACCTTATGAGTGATGCTATCAAGCTCAGTCTGTTGGATGAAGTAGAGCGCCAACCAGCTCCCGAACCGAAAGAGATAATCACATGAGTGATGCCATCGAGCTCAGTCTGGACGGGGTAGAGCGCCAGCCAATGCGCACCTTTACCGAACAGGCTTACTTGAACTACTCCATGTACGTCATCATGGATCGGGCCCTACCGCATATCGGCGACGGCCTCAAGCCCGTGCAGCGGCGCATCATCTACGCCATGAGCGAGCTGGGATTGTCGGCGCTGTCCAAGCACAAGAAGTCCGCCCGTACCGTGGGTGACGTGCTGGGTAAATATCACCCCCACGGCGACAGCGCCTGTTACGAAGCCATGGTGCTGATGGCCCAGCCCTTCTCCTACCGCTACCCGCTGGTGGACGGTCAGGGCAACTGGGGTGCGCCGGACGATCCCAAATCCTTTGCCGCCATGCGTTATACCGAGGCGCGGCTGTCGCGCTTCTCCGAACTGCTGCTCTCCGAGCTCGGCCAGGGCACGGTGGAGTGGACGCCGAACTTCGACGGCACCATGAAAGAACCGGTGGTGCTGCCCGCCCGCCTGCCGCACATCCTGCTCAACGGGGTGACCGGCATCGCGGTAGGCATGGCGACCGATATCCCTCCCCACAACGCGCGGGAAGTGGCCCACGCCTGCGTGGAGCTCTTGGACAACCCCAATGCTGGCCTGGATGCCCTGATGGCCCATGTGCAGGGGCCGGACTACCCGACCAACGCCGAGATCATCACGCCGCGCGACGACATCCGCAAAATCTACGAGACCGGCAAGGGCTCCATCAAGCAGCGGGCGGTGTGGAGCGAAGAGGATGGCGACATCGTCATCACAGCGCTGCCCCATCAGGCCTCCGGTGCCAAGATCATGGAGCAGATTGCCGCCCAGATGGTGGCGAAAAAGCTGCCGATGGTCACCGATCTGCGGGATGAATCGGACCACGAGAACCCGACCCGTCTGGTGATCGTGCCGCGCTCCAACCGGGTGGACGTGGAGGGGCTGATGGCCCACCTGTTCGCCACCACGGATCTGGAGAAGAACTACCGGGTCAACCTCAACATCCTGGGTCTGGACAACCGGCCCCAGGTGAAAGACCTCAAGACCATCCTCACCGAGTGGCTGAGCTTTCGCCGTGAAACGGTGCGCCGCCGCCTGCAGTATCGCCTCGACAAGGTGCTGGCCCGCCTGCACATCCTCGAAGGCTTGCTGATCGCCTATCTCAACATCGACGAGGTGATCGAGATCATCCGCACCGAGGAAGAGCCGGGCCGGGTGATGATGGAGCGCTTCAACATCAGCGAGACCCAGGCCGAGGCGATCCTCGAGCTCAAACTGCGCCACCTGGCCAAGCTCGAAGAGTTCAAGCTGCGCGCCGAACAGAACGAACTGGCCGAAGAGCGCGACAAGCTGGAACTGATCCTGGGTTCCGAGCGCCGTCTCAGCACCCTGCTGAAGAAAGAGATCCTGGCAGATGCCGAGAAGTACGGCGACGATCGCCGCACCCCGCTGGTGGAGCGCGCCACTGCCGTGGCCCTGACCGAGAAGGAACTCACCCCGAGCGAGCCGGTGACCGTGATCCTCTCTGACAAGGGCTGGGTGCGCGCCGCCAAGGGCCACGACGTGGACGTGGAGGGCCTCTCCTACAAGGCGGGGGACAACTATCTCGCCCACGCTCATGGCCGCAGCAACCAGCAGGCGGTGTTCCTCTCCACCCTGGGGAGAACCTACTCGTTGGAGGCCCACACTCTGCCGTCGGCCCGCAGTCAGGGCGAGCCGCTCACCGGTCGCTTCGCGCTGGGCGCCGGCGAAGAGGTACGCCATCTGGTGATGGGCAACGAGGGCGAGCCGTACCTCATCTGCTCTGATGCCGGTTACGGCTTCGTCTGCAAATATGACGACCTGACGGCTAAGAACAAGAACGGCAAGGCGCTGCTTACCGTGCCGGAAGGGGGCCTGGTGATGGCGCCCCAGAAGATAGGCGCGCCGGACACGGATCTCTGCATGGCTATCTCCAACGAGGGGCGCATGCTGTTGTTCCCGCTCAATACCCTGCCGGTGCTCGGCAAGGGCAAGGGCAACAAGCTCATCAGCATCCCCTCGGCGCGCGTGAAGGCGCGGGAGGAGTTTGTGGTGATGGCGGCCGTCATCCCGCAGGGCCAGTCCGTCACCCTGTTTGCCGGCAAGCGTAAGCTCACTCTTAAGCCATCTGACCTTGACTACTACCGCGGCGAGCGCGGCCGCCGCGGCGCCAAGCTGCCCCGCGGCTTGCAGCGGGTGGATCGCATCGAGATTGAAACCGTCGTCGGCGCCGAGCCGGCAGCCGGGGAAAATCAGGAAGGGTAAAGGCTAACTACCAACAAAAAGGAGCGATCAGATCGCTCCTTTCTTTTCTAAATCAGGTAACAGGAGATAAAGACAGGTATTCATCTTTTACCCATCCATGAATTCCTCTCTTACTGATATAGGCCCACTTCCCTTCCACTTTATATAGCAAAACAAAATCACCCTTTATAAGTCGTGTCGCTATATATGATGATGTGTTTGGCTTTTCACGAACATTTAATTTCGAGGGGATAACATATCTGACAAGCACATTACCCGACTTCAAGCTTGTCTCTTTTCTTTCATAGACCTTTGATGTGGATGAGGTAGATGGGGCCACCAATTGGTGGCTATACGTGTTTATACGGCATGTTTTACTCCATGAAATACATGAGTTACCGCATGGCTGTCCCTTTTTGCAGTTTTTGGCATGAGCAGGGCTGATCAATAAAATTAACAATGACAGTAATAAAAAAATCCTTTCAGTTGCCACTTTCATTCGCTCCTCAATAAGCGCTCTCATCCTGCATCGCATGACAATTTTAATGGCGAAGTATAAAAATAAAGAATTAATATATAAGCACGATATCATAACCAAGGTGAGGTTCATCGTGATCTAAGTCTATTTTATGTCTAGCGTTGAATGGTTCTTGAATACAGAGTTGATAAATATAAGAGAAGTCTAAGTTACATCCCCCTCATTCCCGACCCTTCTCCCGCAAGGGGAGAAGGGAGCCCAGACCGCAGCATTTTTGGAATGCGTGACATCTATGGCTACAGGTTGGCAGGCGCTGATCCCCTCTCCCCTTGGGAGAGGGTCAGGGTGAGGGGAGGCCGTAGGTCTGATTAGCGAAGCGTAATCAGACGTTCGCGAAAAAAGCTGCCGCCATGCTGCGGGCACGCCTACGGCTCTCTCTATCCATGGCTAGCCTGTGTATTGCGTGCATCAGGTGCCTGTGTGGCTGCCAAGCAGCAGCATCAGGCTAAACAGCAGCCAGTCATTGATGATGTGTGAGCCGGTCGATACCCAGATGTTTTTGGTGATGATGTAGCCACTGAGCAGCACGATGCGGGCCGTGCCGATCACCAGAAAACATTGCAGAAAATTCCAGTCATAAGTGGGCAGGTGCAGGGCTCCGAAGATTAGAGCCGTCGATAGCCAGGCGATGAGGATGGCGGACTTGCGGGTCAGGCCGAGCTTCTGGTGACAACACCAGAGGATGGCCAGAAAAGGCAGGATGGAGATCACCTCCTCGCCGAAGAGCTGGGGCGCCGTCTTGAGATAAAAGAGGATGCGCGCCGTATTGGACGCCTCTGCCAGCATGGCGTTGACCGGGTTTGCATTCAGCTGGAACAGGTGCTGCATGGTCATGGCAACGGCGATTGAGACCAGTATGTTGATGCCGGTAATCGCCAGCATCAAGAGACAATCCCGCCGCGTCGGCGTTCGAAACAGCGCTCGCCATGCCTTACCCGCTACCATGGCGAGCACGGCCAGGGGGATGAGAGGGAACAGGATGGCGGATACAAAGCCGCCCGCCGTGGTTTTATAAAATGCAAGGTGCGCCGTCAGCACGGTGAAACCCAGCACCACCCCCAGCAGGATGAGTGCCCAGCCACGGGCAGACGGGGTGTGAGGATCCTGGCGATAGAGGGGGAAATCCCCGGCGCTCTTGCGCTCGAGCCCGAGGCGCTCACTGTCATTCAATACCGGGAATGCTGTAGGTTGATGCTCACCCATGGTGATCCTCGGGATGTTTATCCGTTGCTGTGCAGACAACCCTACACCAGAAAGGGGGGAAAGGGGCGCCGCTGGCTACAACACGCCAGGGGAATGGCACCGCCGCCAATCAGTTGTCGAAGTTCCACTCGATGGGCAGCTCAAGATCGAAAACAAGCTGATCCCCGTCGAGGGTGAAGGCCACGCTGGTCTGGTGCTGGTCGTATTCGTCGATAAGGCGGCAGCTCTCGGAAAAGTTGGATTCGTAGCCGAGGCGGGCAGTGCCGCCGGTGCGAGCCTCGTCGAGTTCCACCCCCAGCACCCGCAGGGGATCCTTCTGGCTGAGCTTGACCCGGCTGTCACCCACATCCACCAGCCGCTCCAGCAGGGGGAAGAAGTCCTGCTTGTTGGCCTCGATGGCCCGGGCGATGACCTGCTCCAGTTCGGTGGCGCTGGCAAGGGCGGGATCCAGCGTGTAGCGGGTCTGGATGCTTTCCTGAGTCATATTGTGCTCCTTGGGGCAATGAACCTGCGTCGGCCATCAGCACGATAGGCGGTGAACAAGGTGTGCCTAGCCATTAAATAAGGTGGTGATTCATTCTGGTGGATAAAACCATCATAAAAAAACCGATGAAGGCAGCATATTGCTTCTCGTCAGGCGGGAATGCGGCCATTGCGCACCAGGGCCCGGCGGATATTTTTGCACATCTTGCCGAAGCGGTTGAGCTCGTCGAAGCTGGGCGGGATGCCGCGATCGATCTGATATTGCCAGTAGCAGAGGTCCGTATCCACCAGCTCCATCAGCTTCTTGGGGCAGCCGATGCAGGTGTTGTCCGGCCCGCATTTGAAGGTATCCGGTTGATAGAGCGGAAATTCCGCCTTCACGGCGTCGATGATCTGCTGCATGGCGGTCATGCGGTCCGGCTTTCTGCTCACGGTCTGGCTCCCCGGCGGCTTGTATGGGGGAGTCATTATATCCCTGACAAAATGTGGGCCAATGACGCTTAGGAGGTAGTCCGACTTGCGTGCAAGCCACTGCGCCCCGGATCCTGCGCCTGCTTCCCCCCTGGTGGTCTCTTTTGTCAGGCGCCGTTTCGGGTCATGATGAAAGCCCCGAACGAACCACTTTTTGACTGACCCCTCTGGAGGTGTGATGAGACCCTGTGCCCTGCTGCTGCTTTTTCCCCTGGTGTGCCAGGCCGAGGCCAGCCCGAGTGAACCCGTGCAGGAAGGTACCCTGGCCAATCAGCAGCTGATCCGGGATGCCATGGTGGGGGTCGCATCCTGGGTGGCCACCAAGGGGTGTGACGCGCCGGAGCGCTTCGTGCCCGTGGTGTTGCAACTTCCCGAGGGGGAGCCGGGCAGTCGCCACTGGCAGGAGCGCTGGACGGTGACGGGCTGTGGCAACGACTATCCCGTGGTGATCGATTTTCGGGAGACCGGGATGCAGAGCGCCATGTGGACCATTGCCCGATAGGGTCGGCGCCGCCATCTGCGAGCTGCAAAGATGACAACGCCCGGCAAGCCGGGCGTTGGGACAGGGTGAAGGGGAAAGCCCGTCATCAGAAGTCGTGGTAGAGGGGCCAGCCGAGCAGGGGGTGGCGGATCCCGGCGCGCATCTCCATGTTGTCGAGCTTCTCCGGCGAGGCGTCCTCTTTTTGCAACTGCTGGTACTGGCGCACAAACCCCAGGGTATGCAGCAGGTTGGGCACAAAGCCCGGGCTCAGCTCCTGACGCAGGGCGGCGGCCATGTCGGCGGGCAGCGCGCCCAGCATCAGCGTGAGCTGGGCGGCGAGGTAGTCGGTGTCGTACCAGCCTTCGTCGAGCTCAATCTCCCGCGCCAGTTTGCGCTTGAGATCCTGCTTCACCTTGAGCGGAGCGGCGCCACTGCCCTTGCCGCAGAGGATGCGGTAGAGCAGCGCCTCGGCCAGCTTGTCCTCCATGGTGGGGTGGTCGCTCTCGCAGGCGAAGAAGTGCTGGTCGATGAGCTCCATCAGGCGGCTCTTGTTGTGCTCGGTCAGCGCCTTCTCGTACTCCTGCCACCCTTGCCACTCCTCCACATCGGGGGGGCTGGAGATCTTGTCCAGCAGGCGCGCATCCACGTCACCGTAGAGGCTGTTGCCAGCCTGCTTGGGGCTGACGGTGATGAGCATGGACCAGCCCTTCTGGAACGGCTTGATGGGGCCTTCTGGCGCCTGCAACAGGGCCAGTGCCTTGGCCGGATCCCGTTGGGAGAGCTCCTGCAGACCGAGGCTCACCACGCCGATGACGTCGTGGGCGGCCTGCTCCAGCAGGTGCATCTTGTACTTGTTGTAGTACTTGTCGGCGAATTTGAGGCTCATCAGCACCGCCTTGCCTTTGATGGCGGCCAGCTGCTGCTGACTCAAGAGTTCGTTGTCGCGGCCAAAGCGCAGCACCTGGCTCAGAAAGGGGCCCTGGTTGGCATCGCGAATGACTAACTGCATGAATGGGCTCCTTAATCCAGAAAGCTGAACATGTCGTCGACGTCACCGTACTCGTCTTCCTCGACCTTGTTCTTCTCTTTGGCCTGCATCACCAGCTCGGCGGCAAACTTGTTGATGATGCCGTCCCAGGTCGAGTGCTCGTTGCGCAGCAGCGACTTGATGGATTTTTCCACCTCGGGGGCCAGCTCGCGAATGAGCATCAAGAGGCTGCGGGGGTCGTCCAGTGCATAGTCGTGGCTGTCTTCGGCCTGCTGGCGCTCGCTGTAGCGCAGGGACTCTTCGAGATCTTCCTCTTCGGCGTGCAGCACGTCGCGATAGCCTTCGTCCTCTTCATAGCGATCGCCGCGATAGAACTCGATAAAGGGGATGGCGAGGTAGAAGAGACCGGCCGGATCCTCGGCCACGCACTCGAGGATCTCCCGCTGCTTGGCTTCGCTCTCCTGGGTGCGGATCAAGTAGTTGAGGAAGTCGAAGGTGTGCTGTTGCAGCTCGTCGGCGTTGTTCTTGATCGCCTCTTCCCAGTAGAGGGGCTGCTGGCAGACGATGTCGCGGATCCGCTCCGGGGTCATCAGCTCGGAGATGATGGAGGGGAAGGAGATGTCGTGCTGGCCGTTGATCTGGGTCAGGGTAACGATATCAATGTTTTCAATCACTTCTGCCAACTGGTCGTCAGACATGGTCTTGGCGATCAGCTCGAACTTCTCGCTGGCCTGCTTCGGCTCGATGACGGCCAGCTCTTTGATCTCGATGGCGGTAATTTCTATCAGACTGTTGCTCATGCCTTGCCCCAATTAGAAACGGACTTCGTCGTACATATCCTGATCGCCGTCGTCATCACCATAGCGGTCACTGCCGCCGTGGTAGTCGGCGTCGGCATCTTCCCCGTCTTCCTCTTCTTCGTCCCGCAACTCATAGTCGTCATCACCGCGGTGGCTGCCGCGGGGCAGCGGGTTGTCCAGCAGGAACAGCACGGCGCAGGCTTCCATCAGCTGATCTTCGCTCTGGGCCCGCACCGCCTTGACCAGCGGCAGGATGGCGTTGTTGAAGCCGACGCTCACCTTGAACTCGTCCCAGGAGGGCTGCTCACCGCTGGCGAGCCACTTGTTCCACTGCGACTTGGCCTTGGGCGGGAACTGCACCCGGCCATAGAGGGCGAGCGGCAGGTATTCGGGCATGAACTCCAGCATGCTCATGTCGGCCAGCAGCAGGGCCTTCATCTGGTCGGTGAACTGCTCGAGCCCCTTGGGGTCATCCTGATCCCGGTAGGATTCGATGTTCTCGCTGGCATCGCTTTGCAGGGCCTTGAGCCGTGCCTGGTCCCATTTTTTTTGCATAGTCGCTCTTCTTGCCTGGTGGCTCAGGGGTAGAACTGGTCCCACATCTCCTGCATGGCAGCAGCGGGATC
This sequence comes from Aeromonas sp. R10-1, assembly GCF_040908465.1. Taxonomy (NCBI): domain Bacteria; kingdom Pseudomonadati; phylum Pseudomonadota; class Gammaproteobacteria; order Aeromonadales; family Aeromonadaceae; genus Aeromonas; species Aeromonas sp. R10-1. Next base: position 172,707 of record NZ_JBFODT010000017.1, on the reverse strand, counting down.
GGTCACGATGACGTTGTTGAAATCCTTGATAAAGGCGGCCCGCTGTTTCGGATCGGACAGCACTTCATAAGCCTGCTTTACCTGGTGCAGCCGGGCGGCTGCCTGCTCTTTCTCTTCTTCGCTCGCCCCGTGCAGCTTGTCGGGGTGGTACTGGTTCGACAGCCGTCGATAGGCTTTTTTGATGTCGTTTTCACTGGCATTGGACTTGACGCCCAACACCCGGAAGTAGTTGTTCATGACGGATCCTGCCTCACTGGCATGGTGGAATTCATCCTGTGTCGACCTGGTGGCGCAACGTCGGCAAACCAGGCTCGGCAAAAACCGGAGATTTTAACGGAAAGCCGGCGCCTCTGCCATGAAAGTGCGGTCTTTCTGTACGAAAAGAGCGGGCGGTGCGAGATGGCGGCGGGACTACACTGGCAGAGGGGGGCGGCAGGCCCCGGCGTTGCCCGGCCCCCTCTTGTCCGAACCATCCGGATTCTGCCGTCACAAGGAGTCATCGCCATGGTCAAGTCCGCGTTTTTCGTGCTCGCGCTGGCAGGCAGTGCCGCCTCTGCCAGCGACATACTGCCCGCCTCGCCGCTGATGGGGGATGTCACCAGGGCCCAGTTCATGGAGCGCGCCGCCCAGCGCTTCGCCTTGCAGGACAAAAACGGTGACGGCGTGCTGTCGGTTGCCGAGAAAGAGGCCAACCTGGCAAAGCTGGCTGGCGTGATGCAGCAAGCTGGCAAGCCGGTCCCGGAGCGGATGAGCCAGCTCAAGCCGTCGCGGGAGACCACCAGGGCCCAGTTCATGGCGCGACAGGAGGCGCTCTTCTCTCGCCTGGACAAGAACGGTGACGGGGTGATCGGGGAGTCTGAGCGTCTCGACATCAAGGCCAATCTGGAGAAGCGGGCGATGGAGGCCGCCCAATAGGGCGGGTTGTCAGCCCTCTGATGAAAAAGAGCCCGGTAGCGATACCGGGCTCTTTGCATCTCTGGCATGAAGGGGGGCTACCAGCTTGCCCAGAGCAGCCGCAACCTGAGCCCCCAGGCGCTGCTCCAGCCGGTGGTGCTGCTCACCAGAGCCCCATCCTTGATGACGAGGAAGGTCGGCGTCACCCCCACCTGCCAGCGGGCGGCCAGATCCCCGGACTCGTCGTTGTGGGTGGGGAAGGTCAGCCCCTTCTTCGCCATCCCGGCGCGCAACGGTTCATCGCTGCCGGAGCGCAGGGCCACCGTCAGCACATTTTCGCCCTCCTGCCAGAGCTGTTCCACCGTGGGAGTGGTGAAGCGGCACACCCCGCACCAGCTGGCCCAGTAGTAGACCAGCAGGGGCTTGCCGCGGCTCTGCTCGGCCAGCGTGGTGGTGGTGCCGTCCTGCAGGGTGAAGGGGGCCTCCATGGCCCCCGCCGGCAGGGTGGGGCTGCGCCACAGATCCACCAGGGTGGTGATGACGAGCGCCATCAGCAGTAGCCAGAGCGCCTCCTTGCCCCAGCGGCGCCAGCGGGGGACCTTTATGCCTGCATCCTCGGCCATGGCTTAGCTCCGCTTGGCCAGCTCGGTTTTCACCAGCTGCTCCAGCTCGTCATAGGGAATGGCGCCCGGCACCAGCTGGTTGCCGATAAGGGTCGCCGGGGTGCCTTGCACGCCGAGCAGGGTGCCGATGCGCAGGCTGTTGCGTAACTCTTCGGTGGCCTTGCCTGCGGGCTTGAGGGTCAGGTTGTCGGTGGCGGCCAGCGCCTTGTTGATGTCCGTCTCGGTCAGCATCCCCTGCTTGCTCATGAGCTTGTCGTGCAGGGGGAGGAAGCGGGCAGGATCCTGTTGCCACAGGGTCAGGCTGTACTGGGCTGCCTTGGCGGAGGTCTGCCCCTTGAACGGCAGCAACTTGATCACCAGCCCCAGATCGTCCGGATAGGCCGCGAGCAGCTTGGCGACAGCCGGGTCGAACTGCTTGCAGTAGGGGCAGTTGTAGTCGGTGAACAGCACCAGGGTCAGCTTGGGATGCTTGGCGCCGAGGCGCGGGCTGGTGGGGCTGTTGAACAGCACGTCCTGGTTGCCCTTGATGAAGTCACCCATCTGGGCTTGCTGGGTCGCGGCGTTCTGTTTCTCCCAGGATTCGGCTGCCTCGTCGAGGATCCCGGGGTTGGCGATCAGGGTCTCGCGAATGAGCTCCTTGATGCGGGCCTCCTGCTCCGGGGTGAAGGGGGCGGCGTGCAGCGTGGGGGTGCCTAGGGTGGCGGCGACCAGGGCGGTGCAGAGGGTCAGGGTTCGCAGTCTCATGGCATTCTCCTTAGAAATGGGTGGCATCGGCCTGAACGAGGCCGGCCTTGTGCAAGCTGTCGAGCAAGTCGGCCTTGTCCAGCAGGGGAGAGAGGACCTCCCCTTCCGGCAGGCCGGGCCCGTAGATCTGGTTGAAGGGAACGGCGGCGGCGCCGCGCTGGCGCAGGAAGGCGGAGATGGCATCGCTCGGCCGGCTCCAATCGCCGCGAAGGGCCATCACGTCAGGGGCCGACAGGGCGCGCTGCACCTCGTCACGCAGCAGCACGTTGTATTTGTTGGCCTTGCAGGTGACGCACCAGTCGGCGGTCACATCCACGAAGACCCGCTTGTTCTGGGCCAGGGCGTCGGCGATGGCCTGTTCGGAGAGCGGCTGCCAGGCGATGCGATCGACGCTGCCACCCCCTTTCACCGTGAGGGCGCCCCCCAGCAGCAGGGCGCCGCCGATGAGTGCCGAGAGGGAGAGAGCCAGGGTGAAACCGCGCAGACCATAACGCCAGAGGATGCCCATCAGCAGCGCCAGCACCATGGCGGCCATCAGCCAGCCGGTGGTCGTGCTGCCCAGATGGTTGCCAAGCAGGCTCGCCAGCCAGAGGCTGGAGCCCAGCATCATCAGCCCGAGCAGGATGCGCAGTCGCCCCATCCAGCTCCCCGGTTTGGGCAGCCAGAGGGCAAGGCGCGGCAGGGCCGCCACCAGCAGCCAGGGCAGGCTCATGCCAAGGCCGAGGGCCGTGAAGATGAGCCAGAGCTGGCCGAGGGGCGCCGCCAGTGCAAAGGCCACCGCAGTGCCGAGGAAGGGGGCCGAGCAGGGGGTCGCGAGCAGGGTGGCGAAACTCCCCTGCAGGAAGTGGCCGCCGAGCCCCTCGCCGCCGCAGGTGGCGAGGCGAGTGCTGAGATTGCTGGGCAACCTTATCTCGAACAAGCCCAGCAGGTTGGCGCAAAACAGCAGGGTCACCGCCACCATGAAGCCGATGAAACCGGCGCTCTGGAACTGGATCCCCCAGCCGACCGCCCCTTGTGTGGCGCGTAGCAGGCTGCTCATGGCTGCCAGCACCCAGAAGGAGGTGATTATCCCGGCGCTGGCGGCGAGGAACTGCTTGCGCACGCCTCCTTGTTCGCGCCCCTGCTGCTGCAACACGGTGCCGAGTTTCAGGGCCAGCACCGGCAGCACGCAGGGCATCAGGTTGAGGATGAGACCGCCGAGCAGCGCCGCCCCCAGCAGCCAGAGGAGTGGCTGCCCCGGGGCCGGCAGGGCGAGTGGCCCGGAGATGGTGGCGCGGGTCTGCCAGGCCTGCTCGCCGCTACCGAGCAGCAGGCCGAGGGATTGGCCGCGCAAGTCAGGGGCATCCCCCTGCCAGCCGTCGCTGACCGGCACCCGGGCAATCAGGGTGGTGCCGCTTACCTCGAGCGCGGGCTTGCCGAACTCGGCCCCCTCCAGCGCATCGATGAAGAGCGCAGGTTCCTGCCAGCCTTCTGCCCGCTCGGCCCGCAGTTGCAGCTGGTTGTGCTGGTAGCCGAGCTCGACCCGGGTGTCGGCGGGCAGCGTCTGCGGCAGGGTGCCCATGGCCCGGGCCCAGGCGAAGTCAAAGCCGGCCGGCGCTTGCTCATCCGCCGCCAGGGTGAAGGGGTAGTCGGTCAGGATGCAGACGTTGTTGCAGGTGGAGAGGCGCAAGGTGCCCTTGAGCGGCTGCCCGGCCGGGTAGCCCAGGCTCAGGGGGAAGCGTACCTGCTCCTGATAGCCCTGGGTGTTGAGCCCGGCCACCTCGAAGGGGCGCGGCGTGGGCCAGTGCCACTGGAAGTCGCCGACCGGCTCATCCCACAGGATCTGGGGCGCTATGCCCCCTTCACCCGGGCTGTGCCAGTAGGTCTTCCAGCCTGACGCCAGCTGGACATCGAGCAGGATGCGGGTCTGATCCGGGACGCTGCGGTCGGCTTGCAGCCTGACCTTGGCGTGACTGTTCTGGGGGCGGGTGAGCCACCCCGTATCGCTGGCCAATCCGCTGGATTGCCACAGCAGGCTGCCCAGTAGCAGGGCCGCCTTAAAGAGATTCGACATGTGTTGGGTCTCGCAAAAAAATGAGTGACAGCAGGCTGAAAAAGCGCGGCTGAACTCATTCCCGCCAGACGCAGAGGGTGAGGTGCAGTCGCCGCTCTGGCGGCGAGACATTGATGGGGGGAGGCAGTGCCGGCGCGCGCCGTGACAGGGGCACCAGCAGGGCAATCACGAAGGCGATGGCGAAGAAGAGTTGCTCCACGCACAGCAGACTGGCGGCGCTCAGCCACTTGCCGTTTAGCTGGCAGCTGTTGGGCTGCACACTGGCGGGCGTGCCCTTGTCGGCCTGGTCATCGGCTGAGGCGAACTGGGGCAGGGTCTGGCAACTCACGGCGTGATCGAGCAGGGCGAGGCGGGCCAGCGGCTGGGCCGCGCAATTGAGCACCAGCAGGCAGACCAGCAGCAGGAGTCGTGTCGCCGCGCGTTGTTGCAAAATCATGCTCGCCCCGTTCATCAAGATGGCCACATCCTAGCGGGCAATGGCGGGTGGGGCAAGCCGGGGTGGCCGGTGGCGTCCGGTGCTGGTCGGTTCTGTCTGGCGAACGCTTGTTCGCTAAAAGGGGGACCAGTATACTGCGCCGAGTCAAATTCCGAGGTGTTCGATGCTCAAACTTGCCCGTGTGCTGCTGCTGGCACTGCTGCTCGTCTTCTGGTTCCTGTTCGGCCTGTTGCTTTGTCTGGTGCGCCCGCGCCACCCGAACAACGTCTATGTCTTTGCCCGCATGTATCATGCGGTCTGCCCGCTGATCGGCCTCAAGGTCCGGGTGACGGTGGCCGACGAGGTCAAATCGGTGGGACCTGCGGTCTACGTCTGCAATCACCAGAGCAACTACGACATCTTCACCGTGACCGGCGCCGTGCAGCCCGGCGTGGTGGCGGTGGGCAAGAAGAGCCTGCTGTGGCTCCCCTTCTTCGGTCTCATCTTCTGGCTCTCCGGCAACGTGCTGATCGACCGCTCCAACCGCTCCCGCGCCATCGGCACCATCGGCCAGGTGGTGGATCGCATCAAGCATCGCGGCACCTCCATCTGGATGTTTCCGGAGGGGACCCGCTCCCAGGGGCGTGGTCTGCTGCCGTTCAAGGCGGGTGCTTTCCACACTGCCGTCCAGGCCGAGGTGCCCGTGGTGCCCATCGTCTGCTCCAGCTACTTCGGTCAGGTCGATCTCAACCGCTGGGACAACGGCGAGGTGCTGCTGGAAGTGATGGCCCCGGTGTGCAGCAAGGAGCACGGCGCCGCCGGCATCCGCGAGCTTTCCGACACCTGCCGGGAGAAGATGGAAGCCAAGCTGGCGGAGCTGGATGGCAAGCTTGGCCATCGGCCGGCGGCCTGAGCCCGGTTGCAGAGAAGAGAGGGAGCCGCTGGCTCCCTTTTTTATTGGTGAAAATCACCATCTTGTTGGTTTTTTTCACCACGCTGTATCCAGTGAACATCCATCGTCAACTTTCATCTAATTGTAAATAAAGGAAAAAATATTCTGGCACGGCTCTTGTAATGTCATGGGAAGAGAGTGACACCCTATCAACAAGGAGCCAGACCATGAGCGTATTCAGCCGCCTGACCGACGTGATCAATGCCAACCTGCACAGCCTGCTCGACAAGAGCGAAGAGCCGGAGAAGATGCTGCGCCTGATGATCGAGGAGATGGAGCAGGTCCAGGTCGAGATGAGAACCCAGGCCGCCCGCGTCATCGCCGAACAGAAACAGCTGGAGCGCCATCAGCAGGCGCTGCGCAACCAGATCCAGGAGTGGGCAGCCAAGGCCGAACTCGCCATCCAGAAGGGCCGCGAAGATCTGGCCCGTGCCGCCCTCACCGAGAAGCTGGCGGAGATGAAGCAGTGCGAGCGGCTGGAAGAGGACAAGGCGCGGGTGGCCGAAGTGCTGGCCCAGCTCACCGCCGACAGCGAGCGACTGGCGGCCAAGCTGACCGAGGCGCGGGAGAAGCAGAAGATGCTGACCCTGCGCGAGCAGACCGCCCACAGCCGCATCCGCGCCCGTGCCCAGGTGGACAACCAGCGCATGCACGAGCTGGTGGCCCGCTTCGACGGCTTCCAGAACCGGGTCGATCAGCTGGAGGCCCAGCTGGAGGCGGCGACCCTGGGGCAGAATCCGTCCCTTGAGGCCCAGTTCCGCGAGCTGGAGCTGAACGACGAGATTGAGCGGGAACTGGCCCGGCTCAAGGGTCAGAAGGTGGAGGCATAACATGACACCCTGGCCCAAGGATCTCGCCCATCGCAAGCTGACCGGGGTCTGCGCCGGTCTTGCCAGAGGGCTGGGGGTGTCCAGAGTGACGGTGCGGGTGGTGGCCCTGCTCGCCCTGATCCTGATGCCGCCGCTGGCCCTGGCGCTCTATCTGGTGGGGGTGCTCGTCATGCCTCCCCGCCGTGAACTTCAACGCTGGCTGGGGTGATCTCCGGATCGCCCCGTCGGCAAGTGCAAGCCCGTGAGGAGCACAACATGCTGGAATTTATCGTCTTGATCCTGGTGCTGATCGGCATGGCGCTGACCGGATTCACCGTGCTGGCCATGCTGCTGGTGAGCGGGGTCTTCGTGCTGTTTGGCGCCCTGGCCGGCATGTTTGCCCTCATCATCAAGCTGGCGCCCTGGTTGCTGGTGGTGCTGGTGGTGTGCTGGCTCCTCAGCAACAGGCGCAAGCAGTCGAACACCTACCGTTAAGCCCCCCTGATTTAGCATCCTTCCTTGGCCACTGCTTGCAGTGGCCCTTTTTATGGGGGCGACACAGGGTCGGTGTGCGGGGTGGCAAGCCAGGAAAGGCTCCAGCCGTGCCACAGCGCCGGCTCGTGTACCAGGCGCTCCTTGAACGCCTTGCTCTGCTGCTTGAGGCGGTACTCGAGGCGCAGCGCCTCGCGTTTGCCGGGGACCTCCTGCTGCCATACCAGGGAGAGGGGGCCCTTGCCGCGCAGGGCTCTGGCCCCCTTGCCGCTCTGGTGCTGACGCAGTCGCCGCTCGGGATCCGTGCTGATCCCCGCATAGAGTGCCCCAGCGCCAGTGCGTACCAGATAGACAAACCAGCGGGAGGGAGTGGGGGTGGCGAGGGTCACGAGGTGCGCCACCTGGCCCGCTGGCGCCCAAGCCGGTGCAGGGGCAGCAGGCTCACCAGCAGGCCGGCCCAGACGAAGGCAAAGCCCACGGATTTCACCGGATCCGGGATCTCGCCAAACCAGAAGAGGGCGAGCAGGAAGGCGAGGCTCGGCTCTATGTATTGCAGCAGCCCCACCGTGCTCATGGGCGTGCGCGCCACCGCATAGCAGAACAGCCCCACCGGCAGCAGGGTGGCGGGGGCGCTGCCCATCAGCAGCAGGCGATCGGTCCAGTCACCGGCCATAAACTGGCTGGTGCCCTGCAAGGTCAGCCAGCCGATGATGAGAAGGGCGACGGGCAACTGCACCAGGGACTCCAGATAGAGGCTGGTACCGGCGTCCAGTCTCACCTTCTTCTTGATGAGGCCGTAGAGGGCGAAGTTGGCCCCCATCACGAGGGAGAACCAGGGCAGCTGGCCGTAGGAGAAGAGCATGTAGGCGAGCCCCGCCAGGGCGAGCGCCACCGCCAGGTGTTTTTGCGGGGTGAGCTTCTCTTTGAGGAAGAGCACCGCAAAGGCGATGTTGAAGAGCGGGGTCATGAAGAAGGCGAGGCTGGTGGCCAGCACCTGGCCCGTGGTCAGGCACCAGGTGAACATGCACCAGCTGATGGACATCACTGGGCCCGCCAGCAGCACGAGGCCGAGCTGCCGGGGATCGCCGCGCAGGGCCCCCCAGGGCACCCGCTGGCCGAGGAGCAGAAGCAGGCCTCCCAGCAGCACCACGGACCAGAGCACCCGGTGGGAGAGCAGTTCCCACATGTTGATCTCGGGCATGAACTGGTAATAGAGGGGCAGCATGCCCCACAGCACGAATGAGAGGGCCGCGCTGCCGGTGCCCATCCAGTTCTTCATCTCTCTCCGTTTATTAAACTAAACAATGGCGGCTGCATGATAAGTATCCGCCGCTCCTTTCACAAGCGGGAGCGGGGAGAAAACTCTGGTACTATCGGGCCCATGAACCGACTCGATCCCCTGTTTGAACAGATCCGGGCCTGCCGCCTGTGCGAGGCCCACCTGCCACTCGGCCCAAGGCCGGTGATCCGCGGCAACGAGCGCGCCCGTCTGCTCATCATCGGCCAGGCCCCCGGCACCCGGGTACACGCCAGCGGCATCCCCTGGGACGATCCCTCCGGCGATCGGCTGCGCTTGTGGCTCGGGGTGGACAAGGCCACCTTTTACGATGAATCCCGCATCGCCATCATGCCCATGGGGCTCTGTTACCCCGGCAGGGGCAAGTCGGGGGATCTGCCCCCGCGCCCGGAATGTGCCCCCACCTGGCACGACAAGGTACTGATGCTGCTGCCCAACATCGAGCTGACCCTGCTCATCGGCCAGTATGCGCAGGCTTACTACCTGAGGGCGGCGGCGAAAGGATCGCTCACCGAGACGGTGCGACACTGGGCGGACTATGGCCCGGCCTGGTTGCCGCTGCCGCACCCATCCCCGCGCAACACCCTCTGGCTCAGGAAGAACCCCTGGTTCGAGCAGGCAGTGATCCCCCATCTGCAGCAGAGGGTCGCCCCCCTGCTTGACCCGGCAGGCTAGAGCGCCGGCTCGGCCTGGGGCTTGGGCTTGCTGCGGGCCATGGCGACCAGTGGCAGTATGATGCACAGGCACCCCAACAGCAGCGGCAGCCCCGGCTGTTCGTCAAACAGCCAGACCCCGATGGCGACCGCCATCAGCAGCCCGGTGTACTCCGCCGAGGCGATCTTGCTCGCCTCCGCCTTGCGATAGGCCATCACGCACAATCCTGCATAGACCATGATGAGCGCCGAGGAGCCGAAGGCGGGCCACCACATCTGCCATTGCCACTCGCCCCCTTCCCACCAGGCCAGCGCCAGGATGAAGGGCATGCTCAGCACATTGGTGAAAAACAGGGTCTGGGCGATGGGCTGCTGGAGCGGGATGCGCTTGATCAGCAGGTTGTTGACCGCCAGGGAGAGCGCCACCCCGAGCGCCGCCAGGGCGGCCCAGTTTACCTCGGTCGGGCGCAGCACGATGAGCACCCCGACGAAGCCGAGCAGCGCCGTCAGCACCTTCTGGCGCGAGAGTGCCTCCCCCGCCAGCCAGACCGCGAGCGGCACCATCAGCAGCGGGGCAGCATAGAAGAGGGCGTTGGCGGTGGCGAGCGGCAGCCGGGTGAGGGCGACCACCATCAGGCAGACACCGACGGCCCAGATATGGGCCCGCAGCAGGTGCCACTTGAGGGCTACCGGCGGGTTGCGCCGCCAGGACCAGAGCAGCCAGGGGGCGAGCAGCAGGGCCGCGGAGAGCTGGCGGAAAAAGACAAATTGGAAGATGGGCTGGTCCGGCTCCAGCACCTTGACGAGGGCATCGGAGAAGACCGCCACCATGTTGCCGAGGACCAGATAGAGGATGCCTATCCCGACTGCATTCATACCACCTCCAGATTCAGATGAGGGGAGGGTAGCCCGCGGTCTGTTATCCAGTAAAATGATAAAAAATCATCACGCATGAGAAATTTGGATAATGAAGCTGCCCCCCCTGCGCGCCGTTCAATATTTCGAGGTGGTTGCCCGCCTGCTGAGTTTTTCCCGCGCCGCCCTGGAGCTCAATGTCAGCCAGAGTGCGGTCAGTCACCAGATCCGTCTGCTGGAGGATTTTCTGGGGGAGCGGCTGCTGCTGCGCCAGGGGCGGCTGCTCTCCCTGACGCCCCAGGGGGAGATCTATTTCGAGGGGATCGCCGCCGGGCTGGTCCAGATTGCCCACAGCAGCGAGCAGTTGCGCGGGGGAGGCGAGATGCGGGTGCGGCTCGCGGTCTACAGCTCCTTTGCGGTGAAGTGGCTGATCCCGCGCCTGGCCGGGCTGCGCCAGCTCTATCCCGAGCTGGATCTCAGCCTGGAGATGGTGGCGGAAGATCCCGAGCTCTCCGACAGGGTGGCGGACGGTTTCATCACCGTCTCCCCCGAAGGGCCGGGTTACATGCACGATCTGCTCTATCGGGAGCGGCTGATGCCGGTGTGCAGTCGCCGGATGTGGCAGCAGGTGGAAGGGGAGTGGCCCGCCACCCTGTGGCAGTTGCCGCTGCTCTCCATCCAGGCTATCTACCGCGAGAAGGGGGAAGATTGGCGGCGCTGGGCCGAAATGGGGGGACTGACCATTCCCCCCGAGGCGAGGGTGCACCATTTCAGCCATATCCTGCTCGCGCTGGAGGCGGCGAACTGGGACCAGGGAATGGCGCTCATCAATGACTACATGTTGCAGCCGGAGGATCCGCGTCTGGTGCGGCTGCCCCTGCACGCCCTCGAGACCGGCGACAACTTCTATTTCGTCTTCAAGCGCTCGCGCGCCCATGAACCCGCCATCAGCCGGTTGCGTCAGTGGCTGTGGCAGGAGTCGCAGGCGAGCCTGAGACCCGGGGAAAACGAGCCTCTCAGGCGCGTCTGAACGGGCTGGGGGCCCTATGCAGAATGGACGGCACAGCCCACGACGCAGGAGTCTGATTCGGGAGGCCTGATGGCACTGGCGAGACCAGGGCCATCAGGAGCGGGTCAGGTGCGCTTGAACTGGCTCAGTACAAAGAGGGTGGTGGCGCAGACTACGACCGAGGGACCTGCCGGGGTGTCCTGATACCAGGAGAGGGCAAGGCCCCCCAGCACGGCGAGACAGCCTGTCAGGGCGGCAAAGCCGGCCATCTGCTCCGGGGTCTGGCTGAAGCGGCGGGCGGTGGCGGCGGGAATGATCAGCAAGGAGGTGATGATGAGCGCCCCGACGAACTTCATGGCCACGGCGATGACCAGGCCTATCAGCAGCATCAGCACGCAGCGCAGCACATCTACCCGCACCCCTTCCACCCGGGCCAGCTCTTCCGAGATGGTCATGGAGAGCAGGGGATCCCAGAGCCGCCACAGGGTGAGCAGCACCAGGGCGCCGCCGCCGTAGATCCAGAGCAGGTCCATGGGCTGCACCGAGAGCAGGTCGCCAAACAGGTAAGCCATCAGATCCACCCGCACGTTGTCCATGAAGCTCAGGGTGACCAGACCGAGCGACAGGGCGCTGTGGGCCAGAATGCCGAGCAGGGTGTCGGTGGCCACCTGCTGGTTGCGGCTCATGATGACCAGCAGCATCGCCATGGCGAGGCAGCAGACCACGACCGCCAGGGTGAGATCCACCTGCAGCAGGATGCCGAGGGCGATGCCGAAGAGGCAGGCATGGGAGAGGGTGTCGCCAAAATAGGCCATCTTGCGCCACACCACGAAGCTGCCAAGCGGCCCGGCCAGCAGGGCGATGCCGAGTCCGGCCGCAAGGGCGTATAACAGAAAGCTGTCCACGTGAAGATCCTAGTTGTTGCGAGAGGGCAGGCGGATGACGGGAGCCTGCGGTTCATGATGATGGTGTTCGCCATCGCAGTGGTGATGGTGGGTATAGACCGCCAGCACCTCCCGCTCCGGCCGCCCGAACAGGCGGGCAAATTCCGGGTGGCGGGCCACGCTCTGTGGCTCGCCGTGGCAGCAGACGTGGCGATTGAGGCAGATCACCTCGTGAGTGCTGGCCATCACCAGGTGCAGATCGTGGGAGACCATCAGCACGGCGCAGTGGAACTCGGCGGCCAGCTGGCTGATGAGGGCATAGAGCTCGATCTGGCCCGTGATATCTACCCCTTGCACCGGTTCGTCCAGCACCAGCAGCTCGGGCTTGACCAGCAGGGCGCGGGCCAGCAGCACCCGCTGCATCTCGCCACCGGAGAGCTTCTGCATCCGGTTGTCCAGCAGATCCTGGGCGCCGACCCGATTGAGCGCTTCCTCGATGGAGAGGCGGCTGTTCTTGCCAAGTTGCAGGAAGCGGCGCACCGTCAGGGGGAGGGTGGGGTCCAGATAGAGGCGCTGGGGTACATAGCCGACCCGCAGATCGCGGCGGCGGATGATGTCCCCCGAATCTGGGCGGAGCAAACCCAGCACCAGCTTGCTCAGGGTGCTCTTGCCCGCCCCGTTGGGGCCGACCAGGGTGGTGATTTTGCCTTTGTTCAGGGTAAAGGAGACCTTGTCGAGCACGAGTCGTCCGTCAAATGAGAGACAGACCTCTTTCAGCTCCACCAGTTGGGTCATGACAGCTCCGGGGTTTACAGCCTGTGAGAGTTATAATATAACAACGACGTTGGTTTGTTATATTATCACACACACACACCCTGACGAGACCTCTATGCGAATTCTTGCTCTGATCACTGCCCTGATGGCGGTGAGTCTGCCTGTCCGTGCCCTCGAGGTGCTGACCACCATCAAACCCCTGGGCTTCATCGCGGCGGCGATCACCGATGGTGTGAGCGAGCCCGGGGTGCTGCTGCCCACCGGTGCGTCGCCCCACGATTTTTCCCTGCGCCCTTCCGACATGCGCAATATCAAGGAGGCCGATCTGGTGGTGTGGGTCGGTCCGGAGCTGGAAGGCTTCATGGCCAAACCCCTTGCCCGGCATCTTCATGTATTGACCCTGACCCAGGTTCCCGGCATGCCGCTGTACAACTATGCGACCCAGGGGGAGCATGACGATCATCACCATGATGACAAGGATCATGACCATGCCGCCCACGACCATGGCTCACACGACGAGGGCCATGAAGGGCACCACCACGAAGGGGTGGATCCCCACATCTGGCTGGGTCCAACCCAGGCCAAGGTGATTGCCAAGGCGATTGCGACCGAACTGGGCAAGCTGGACCCTGCCAACCAGGCGCGCTATGCCGCCAATCTCGCGGCCTTCGAGGGCAAGGTTGACGCCCTGGACAAGGTGATCGCCGTGCAGATGAAGGCGGTGGATCAGAAGGGCTACTTCGTGTTCCACGAAGCCTATGGATACTGGGAGCGCCACTACGGCATGAGCTCCAAGGGACACTTCACCGTGAGCCCGGAGCGTCGCCCGGGAGCCAAGACGCTGATTGACATCCGCAAGGCGCTGGAAGAGAAAAAGGCGAGCTGCATCTACGCCGAGCCGCAGTTCTCCCCGGCGGTGATCGAGTCGGTTGCCCGCAATACCGGGGCCAAGGTGCTGCTGCTGGATGAAGTCGGCGAGCAGGTGCCGCTCGGTCCGGACGGTTATCCGCAATTCATGCAGCAGTTGGCGGACGCCTTCGCCCAGTGCCGCTAGGCCTTGCCCGACATTGACGATAGAGGCGGCGCGGCCAACTATACTGACCTCCAGCATCTGATATGGAGTGTCAGTCATGAAATGGTTGCTCGTCTCTGCCTGCACGCTGACCCTGCTGGGATCCGGCATACAGGCATCCGGTCTTTCCGAACACATCGCCAGCCCGGAACTCAGGGCAAAAATGCAGGCGGTCTATGGCACCAGAGCGATCCAGCGGTCCGAGGCCTTCTCTCGCCTGCTGACGCCAAGGGCCGGAACGACGGACCAGCAGAAGCTGGAGCTGGTGAACAACTACTTCAACAACCTGACCTACAGCGAGGATCCCAGACTGTGGGGGGATGATGATTATTGGGCCAATCCGCTGGAGTTCATCGGGGCGAGAGGAGGGGATTGCGAGGACTACAGCATCGCCAAGTACTATACCCTGATGGAGCTGGGGGTCGACGAGAAGAAGCTGCGGCTGGCCTATGTGAAGGCAATTCGTTACAACCAGTTCCACATGGTGACGTTGTACTTCCCGACCATCAAGTCAGATCCCCTGGTGCTGGACAACATCAATGGCCGCATCCTGCCGGGGAGCAAGCGCAATGATCTGCAGCCGGTTTACAGTTTCGATGCCAAAAGCATCTGGATCATGAAATCCCGCCGCGAGGGAACCCTGGCGGGGAGTGCCGATCGCCTGGCCCAGTGGACCTCGATGCAGAGCCGGTTCTCCAGCGAGCATCTGCGCTCCCCCCGTCGCCAGCTATAACTTGCCCGCCGCCTTCAACTCCTCGAAATATTTTCCCGCGCCCGGATGCTGTTCGACACTCAGCACCGGGCCTATTTTGTTGCGCGCCTTGTGAAACAGGTTCGCATAGCCATAGGTCTGTTCGTTGAAACTGGTTTGCTGGCTCAGCATGGCCCGGGTCAGCCGATAGACCTCGTCATCGGGAGTGGCGGCATTGGTCACCAGGGTGGCGGCGATGGCGAAGGTGGGGGTTGCCTTGAGGTTGCCCGGGTAGATGCGTGCCGGCACCTGGCTGCGCTGGTAATACCTGACCCCTTTGAGCAGCTGGTCCCTTACGGGCCCCTCGATCGCCAGGAAGCGCACGGCGCAGCGCTTGGCGGTGTCCAGCACGATGCGGTTGGGATGACCCATGACAAGGCCATAGGCATCGATCTGTTTATTGCACAACGCTTCGGAGAGATTGGCGACGCTCTTCAAATCGAGATCCTGCTCCTTTGCGCCCAGAACATTGAACAGGGCCAATGCCGTTTGACGAGTCCCTGAACTCTTCAGGCCCATGTCGATGGGGGCCAGCTTGAGCTGCTCCAGGGTGGTGATATCCCCATCGGCTCGCACCACTATGGTGAAAGGTTCGGCGTGGGTGGCAAAGAGCGCCCTCAGCTCGGGTTGTGGCTGGGCAGCGAAAGGCCCGGTGCCCTGGCTGGCCTGATAGAGCCAGTCGGACTGGACGAGCGCATAGGGTACCTCTCCCGTTTTCAGCTGGCGGAGATTTTCGATGGACCCGGAGCTGGCCTGTAGTTTGCAGGGCATCGTGGGGTCACTTTTTTTGGCCAGTCTGCAGAACTCCTTGATGACCTGGTAATAGATGCCTTGCTCCCCCCCTGTGCCTATGGTCATGGTGGTCGCGTGCAGGGTCGGTTGCCACAGCAGGGCGAGCAGCAGCAGCGGGATCCTCATGATGCATTCTCCTGAGTGGCATAACCATCGATGCCCCAACTGCGCAGCATGTCCACATCGCTTACGTCGCCGGCTTCCGCCAGCAAGGTGTAGCCGGAAGCATGGAGGCATTGGGAGAGCAGGTTCCAATAAAGGGGGGACTGGGTGAGCTGGCAACTGATGAAGACAGGTCTGATGGGGTCGAGCCTGGCCAGATTGTCGTTGTTCATCGGGATGTTGCTGAATGCCAGCTCAATCCCCTGGGACTGGAGTGCGGTCAGTCGTTCCTCGGCCAGGGGGGGGAAGATCGCCAGATCCCAGCGCCAGTCCAGCGTCTTACCACGAGCGCTGGTCAGCACGGGGGCAAACTGCGCCCAGTCTGGGTGGCCGAGCAGGCTGAGAGGCAGCTGGAGCCCTTCCGCCTTCTGAGTCAGCCAGTCGTTGAGCTGCCCCCGAATTTCATCCGGCGAACTGTCCGTGGTGGGGGGGTGCTTGGGTAGCAGGCGGCTGTAGAGCCTGATACTCCCCTGAGTGGAGAAGAAATGCTGCTGATAGGTGTTGCCATCGGTGTCGACCAGCCCAACGAGCTTCTGGTGGGTCGGGAGAGCGTCGTGCTTGCCAAGCTGGGTGATCTTGAGCCGCTGTTGCAGCAGGTCCCGCTTGCGTTCAGAGACCAGCTGGTTGATGGAGACAACGACTTCCTGCAATTCGCGAAGCCACGGGGTTGGCAGGTTGCCGCTGAACTGGCGTTTGCGGATCCGGGCCAGTTGCAGACTGATCTGTTCGAGGGGGCGCAGCAGGCGGCGGCACACCCAGGTGATCACCAGGCTGAACACCAGCAGGCCGGCGAGCAGCGCAAGTCCGGTACGACTGATGGCGTTCCACAGATGCTGGTAGGCGTAACCCTTGTGTCCCTCGAGCGTGAGGGTACCGAGAATGCGCCAGCCGTCGGTCAACTCCTGCTCAATCTTGACCGGTGGCATGTCGATAACTGAGGGGAGCCAGCCTGGAACATTTTGCTGTGCGGTGTGGAACACCTTCTGGAACAGCACCTGGCCATCCGGATCCAGCAGAACGACGGAGTTGACGAAGCCTCCGTCGAACATGGCGTTCACTATGGTCTCGGCAAGGACCTTGTCATCGTTGAGCAGAGTGCCCTGCAGCACCAGCCCCAGTGCGGTGATGGCGGTTTCAAGGTTGGCCGACATCTGGTCGAGAATAGACTGTCGTACCGTGGTGATCTCCAGCACGAGCAGCAGCGCGGCGCCGATGGTGAAGAGGATTAGGATGATTACATTTAACAATTTTACCAATGACATACCCACTCCATGGAGATGTTTTTGCAACATTTTCTGGGCCGGAGAGCACCACAACCGGACTTGGTTCTTAAAAATAGAAAAAAATGGCTGAAAATGACGATCATTTCTGCCCATGCTGGAAGGTTATGCATAAAATGTGAGTTTCGTGCATGGAGCTATGAACTTTTTGTAAGTATTTAGGTCTAAAAGCCAGATATTCGGTTTTTCATAATAAAAACTCATAAAAACAGACCCACAACCACCACCCTTAGATCTAATAACAGGATAGCGGATGAAACGTCTCCGTCCCTTGGTAGCCCAGGCTGCCAATTGGGAACCCCCGGTTCCCCGCAAGCATTTCTATGCCATGCTATTGCTCACGGCCATGACGCTGTCAGCGGTAGCCGTATTGCCAGCTCCCGGTGACATCCTGGAGCGGCCACTGCGTCTGGAGTTGCCGATCGCCACCACGGGCACCGCAACCAACGAAGACAACACCGACTTCAACGACATCCCGGATCACGAGCTGGTCGAGTCAGCCGCTCCCGAAGACGACATCCCGGCCGATGCCACGCCTCAATGGCAAGATTACCGGGTTCGCAACGGCGAGAACCTGACCACCATCTTCAACAACCTGGGGCTGTCCACCACCACCCTCTACAAGGTGCTGGATGCGGATGCCAAGAACAACCTGGCGCGTCTCAAACCCGGTCAGACCATCGAGTTGCTGATCGATCAGGACAACATTCTGCAGCAGTTGAAGATCCGCCTGAACATCAAGCAGACCCTGGTGCTGGAGCGTACCGACGACACCTATAGCGCCAACATGCTCAATGAAGAGGTAGAGTGGCAGCAGAAGAGCTATGACGGTGTCATCAACGGCAGCTTCTACGTCAGCGCCCGCAATGCCGGTATCCCGGCCAACCACATCCAGAAGATTGCCAACCTGTTCCAGTGGCGCCTCAACTTCGCCAAGGATTTGAAAAAAGGTGACAAGTTCAAGGTGCTGGTCCGTCAGGAGACGGTCGACGGCAAGAGTACGGGCAATACCCAGTTGCTGGGGGTCGAGGTGTTCAGCCAGGGCAAGGCCGTGTCAGCCTGGTTGTCGGAAGATGGCAACTATTATGACGGTCAGGCAAACAGCCTGGAGCGCGGTTTCCGCCGTTATCCGACTCACAGCCGTTACCGGGTCAGCTCCAGTTTCAACCCGAATCGCCGTCATCCCATTACCGGGCAGGTCCGGCCCCATGAGGGGACCGACTTTGCCTTGCCGGTAGGCACGCCCATCATGGCGACCGGTGATGGTGTGGTCCTCAAGGCAACCAGCCACCCGCTGGCAGGCACCTATGTTGTGATCAAGCACGGCCGTACCCTGATGACCCGTTATCTGCACCTGAGCAAGCTGCTGGTCAAGCCGGGCCAGAAGGTGAAGATGGGTGACAAGATTGCCCTCTCCGGTAACACGGGCCGCTCCACCGGTGCTCACCTGCACTACGAGGTGCGCATCAACAACCGCCCGGTGGATCCCATGAAGATCAAGCTGCCGATGGCGGAGCCGCTCTCCGGCAAGGACAAGCGTCAGTTCCTCGCCAAGGTGAAGAGCTACCGCAAAGAGATGGAGGCGGGCTGAACGGCTCCCTCCTGACGAAAAAGGCCCCGCCAACTGGCGGGGCCTTTTCATTGCAGAACGGCTTCAATAACCCTTGTCAAAGTCGATCCTGCCGTCCAGCTGCTGACCATCGATGAAGCGGATGTAGTTGCGGATGAAGATCTGGGCCACATCTTCCGGGAAGCTGTAGGCGCTGTTGTGAGGCGTCACGATGAGATTGGGCTGGTGCCAGAGCGGGCTGTCAGCGGGCAGGGGTTCCTGCTCGAACACATCGAGCACCGCCATGGCGGGCTTGCCGGCTTGCAGTGCCGCCAGCAGATCTCCCTCATGGACGGCATTGCCTCTGCCGACGTTGAAGAAGATGGCGCCCGGTTTGCAGCGGCCGAAGCGTTCGGCGGTGAAGAGATGGCGTGTCTCGCGGGTGGCGGGCAGCACGCTGACGATGACATCGGCCTGGGCCAGCATCTTGTTGAGTGCCGGCAACTGGTACACCTGATCGAACCCGGCACGCTCACGGCCACTGTGACTGATGCCGAGCACCCTCATGCCAAAATGCTTTCCGGTGTGGGCGATATGCTGCCCTATGCTGCCGGTGCCGAGCAGCAGCAGCGTCTTTCCCTTCAAGCCCTGATAGGGATGGCTCTGCCAGACGCCCTGTTGCTGCTGCTCGCGATAGAGTGGCAACTGGCGGGTCAGGCTGAGCAGATGGCCGAACACATACTCGCTCATCAAGGGGCCGAAGATGCCGCGGACATTGGTGAGCAGGTAGTCGCGGCGGCAACTGGCGTCCAGCAGCACATCGACCCCGGCATAAGTCGACTGGAGCCAGCTGAGCTTGCCGGCCTTGGCCAGCAGCGGCTTGGCCCGGGCAGGCTCGGCCATCAGGATATGAGCGTCACCGATAAGCTGTTCGGCCTCGGCCTGATTGTCGGCCCGAAGAATGTGCAGATGGGGAAGATGGGCCGCCTTGAGCAGGCGTTCATAGTGGCTGTTGTCCTGACTCAACAGCAGCAGGGTACGTTGGCTCATACTCTTGTTCCTTATCGTGTTTATGGCAAGGCGAGAGGGATGCTGTCTCCATCTTACCCCAGTTGATCGGGCAAGATAGTCGAGCAGGGCGCTTTTTCATTTTTAGACGGGGCCCTCGTGGGCTACAATCTGCCCCACATTTTGCAAAGGATCCGACTCCAGTGTTTGGTGACAAGTTTTATAAGCGACTGGCCGAGCTGCAGCCCTGGCAGCAAACCGTCTATACCCTGGCGCTGGCAGAGCGCATGTACCCCAACTATGTGCTCTTTACCCAGGCCTCCGGTTTCGGGGATGCGAGGGCATTCCGTCACGCGCTGGATCAGATGTGGAACTACCTGACGGTCAAGGGATCCCGCGTCAATCTTGGTGCCATTCTGGAAGCGTTTGAAGTCTACATTCCCGATCCCCGCAAGTTTGAATCCTACGGCGCCTATCCGGCACTGGACGCCTGCGTGGCGCTGGGTTGTGCCTACAACTCAGTGATCTGCCGGGTGGGGGAAGAGGCCAACGACGCCAGCCATGCGTCTGTCGGCACGGTCGCCGGCTTCATCGAGATGCTGGAAGAGCGGGATCTCAGCGATGAGGAGCTCTATGAGCACGAGTACATGGAAGCGGAGCTGGAGTTCCAGGTCGAACTGCTCAAACGGGTGGCCCATGAACGGGACAGCGACCGCATCCTTGCCATCCGCGCCTTCGCGGCCCAGGACGGCGTCTCCAACATCGGCATCAGCCTGGAGGCGTAACGCCATCGCGTACTGCCCATAAAAAAAGCTCCCGGTCGGGAGCTTTTTTTATGGCTGCGGTTCAGGCCCGCTCTTCGGTCAGGGGGCTGACACTCAGCACGGGGGCGGCATCGATGCCGTCGGCATTCATCATGGCGGAGATGCGTTGCAGGGAAGAGAGCAACAACCCCTGTTCCCAGTTTTCCAGCGCCTGAAAGCGTTGAATGAAACTCTCCTGCAAGGGGGTCGGAGCCTGGGCAAGCAGGGCGCGTCCCGCGTCAGTGAGCGTCGCATGCACCTTGCGTTTGTCGGTTTCGCTGCGAATGCGCTGCACCAGCTGGCGGCTCTCCAGTCGGTCCATGATGGTGGTCGCGGTGGCCTGGCTCATGTTGGTGTGATCCGCCAGCTGGCGCATGGAGATCTGGCCAAGCTCGTCGATCCCCTTGAGCAGCAGGAGCTGTGGCGAGGTCAGGCCGGCCTCCTTGATCAAGCGCTTGGAGTGCATGTCGATGGCACGGATGATCTGGCGCAGGGCGATCAGCACTTCATCATGTTTTTCCATGGGGTCTGGGTCATCGCAGGGCTGTGGAGAGGCGCGAAATTCTCCGCCTAATCCATAACAAGGTCAATATGGTTTTTGATGTAATGGTTTTAGCTCTAATGAATATTGTGTTAGGTTATCGGACAATTGCCCCATTCCAACCCGATATTTGAGGAGTGAAATCATGCATGACGACCTGGATATCAAGTCCCTGGTTGCCGACCTGCGTGTGGTCAGAGTTCGCTATGAACTGCCTGATACCGCGGCGTTTGTGCGTTATCAACCTGCCTATGACGAGGACCCCAACAACCTCAAGGTACACCACTACGATGGCGAGCTGCCGCTCTCTTGCAGTAACACAGGTTCTTTCAGTCTAAAGGAGTTGGTCAATGAGTTGCGCTATGCCTATGTGCTGGTTCACCTCTTCCCCGACGAGAGTGCCATGAACTTCTATCTGGCGGGTCTGGACAACGGCCTGGCACAGCTCGAGTTCATCGGTGGCTCCTATGACTTCAACCGCCTCTGGATCACCAGCGGTGTCTCCAATCTGGGGGTGCCCATGGCTATCTTCCTTGGCAAACGCCACGCAGTGAACGGTCAGCCGTCGGTGACCCTGGTGGATCACCGTGAGCAGGTGGCAGGTCGTCTGGCCTATCGCGCCATCGGCGGTGCCGGCGATCACGTGGGTGAAGACTTTTTCAACAACGACTAAGGAGGCCCGATGCGAGCAACCAAAGGGCTTTTGAAAGGCCTCAATCCCACCATGGCCATGACGGCCCTCACCGTCGTGACCCTCTTCCTGCTGTTCGGCGTCTTTGATCCGGATACCGCAGGCACCTGGTTTACCGGGGCCAAGGACACCATCATTGCTGGCTTCAAGTGGTATTACATCCTGGTGGTCGCCCTGTTCCTGTTCTTCGCCGTCTACCTGATGTTCAGCCGCTTTGGCAGCATCCGGCTGGGCGACGACGACCAGGTACCGGAGTTTGGCTACTTTGCCTGGTTCTCCATGCTGTTCAGCGCAGGCATGGGCATAGGCCTGGTGTTCTGGAGCATCGCCGAGCCCATGTATCACCTGCAGGGCAACCCCTTCATCACCGAAGGCATGACGCCGGAAGCGGCCCAGATCGCCATGCGCCTCACCTTCTTCCACTGGGGTCTGCACCCTTGGGCCATCTATGTGATCGTCGGCCTGTCGCTGGCCTTCTTCAGCTACCGGCGCAAGTTGCCGCTGGCCATCCGCTCCGTGCTCTATCCCATTCTTGGCGATCGCATCTACGGCTTCTGGGGCCATGCCGCCGATGTGCTGGCGGTGTTCGGTACCGTGTTCGGGGTGGCGACCTCCCTTGGGCTGGGCGTCTCCCAGATGAACACCGGCCTCAATCAGATGTTCGGCATGGGCGTGTCACAAGCGAACCAGCTCTGGCTCATCGGTGGCATCAGCCTGATTGCCACCCTGTCGGCCATCTCCGGTGTCGGGCGCGGGGTGAAGATCCTCTCCGAACTCAATATCTGGTTGAGCGTGTTCGTGCTTGGCCTCTTCCTGGTGCTGGGGCCGACCACCTACATCCTCAACGCCTATGTGCAGAACATCGGTGATTACCTGCAGAACATCGTCAAGCTGAGCTTCTGGACCAATACCGAAGCCAACGGTACCTCGGCCTGGCAGTCTAGCTGGACCGCGTTCTACTGGGGCTGGTGGATTGCGTGGGCACCCTTTGTCGGTATGTTCATCGCCCGCATCTCCAAGGGACGCACGATTCGTGAATTCGTGCTCGGTGTCCTGCTGGTGCCCTCCCTGCTCGGCATGCTCTGGCTCACTGTGTTCGGCGGGACTGCCATGAACCTGGAGCTGTTCGGTGGCGGCGGCGTAGTGGAAGCGGTCAATCAGGATGTCACCATGGCGCTCTACAAGACGGTGGAACTGCTGCACTGGGAGACCTTCGGCTGGATTGCCAAGGGGGTGCTGACCCTGCTTATCTGCACCTACTTCATCACCTCCAGCGATTCGGGCACGCTCGTGATTACGACGCTGCTCTCCATCGGCGATCAGGATCCCCCGGTGCTGCACCGCGCCATCTGGGGGCTGGGGCAGGGGCTGGTCGCGGCCATCCTGCTGGTCTCCGGCGGGCTTGCCGCCCTGCAGGCCGCCAGCATCATCGCCGCGCTGCCCTTCTCGGTCATCATGCTGGCCATGTGCTACTCCCTGATGCAGGGGCTCAAACAGGAGAGCCAGCACCAGTTCGAATACAGGCAGAAGCTCAAGCGCCATCCGGGGTCGGTCAATCTGAGCCTGATGGATCGCATCGGTCCGGGCTGATGACAGGTTCGGTCAAACGAAAGGGGAACCTCGCGGTTCCCCTTTTTCATGCCTGTTCGGCGGTCGGTAGCTACAGCATCTGCTTGAGTCGATAGAGCAGGTCAAGGGCCTGTCGCGGGGTCAGCTCGTCCGGGCGAACTGCTGCCAGCACCTCCACCACAGGATGGGGTTGCGGGGCGAGAGTGACCGGAGCCGGACGGCTTTCGCCGGCGGCGACCGGAGTGGCACTCTCCAGCTCGTGCAGTTTGTGGCGGGCCTGGTGGATCACCGATTTCGGTACCCCTGCCAGCGCCGCTACCTGCAGGCCGTAGGAGCGGCTGGCCGCCCCTTCCTGTACCGCGTGCATAAAGGCGATGGTGTCGCCGTGCTCCACCGCATCCAGGTGGACGTTGGCCAGCCCGCTCATCAGCTCCGGCAGACGGGTCAGCTCGAAGTAGTGGGTGGCAAACAGGGTGTAGGCGCCAATCTTGCTCGCCAGCTGTTCGGCACAGGCCCACGCCAGCGAGAGGCCGTCGTAGGTGCTGGTGCCGCGGCCAATTTCGTCCATCAGCACCAGACTGCGGGCGGTGGCGTTGTTGAGGATATTGGCGGTCTCGGTCATCTCCACCATGAAGGTGGAGCGTCCCGATGCCAGATCATCCGATGCCCCGATGCGCGTAAAGATGCGGTCGATAGGGCCGATGCGGGCGCTGTCGGCCGGCACGAAGGCGCCGATATGGGCCAGCAGCACGATCAGCGCGGTCTGGCGCATGTAGGTAGATTTACCACCCATGTTGGGGCCGGTGATGATCAGCATCCGCCGCTCCCGCTCCAGCCGGATGGGGTTGGCAATAAAGGGGTCGGTCATCACCTGCTCCACCACCGGATGGCGGCCCGCCTCGATGATGATCTGATCTTCGTCGATGAGGGTGGGGCAGCGGTAGTCGAGGGTCTCGGCCCGCTCGGCCAGGTTGGCCAGCACGTCCAGCTCCGCCAGCGCGGCAGCGGAATCCTGCAGATCGCCCAGATGCGGCAGCAGAGCATCGAGCAGCTCTTCGTAGAGGCGTTTCTCCAGCGCGAGCGCCTGGGCCTGGGCGGTGAGTACCTTGTCCTCGTATTTTTTAAGCTCATCGATGATGTAGCGTTCGTTGTTCTTGAGGGTCTGGCGGCGGATGTAGTGGGCCGGCACCAGATGGCTGTTGGCGCGGCTCACCTCGATATAGAAGCCGTGCACCTTGTTGTAGCCCACCTTGAGGGTGTTGATGCCGGTCAGCAGCTTCTCCCGCTCCTCTATGCGGGCGAGGCTTGCGGTGGCGCCGTTGGCCAGATCCCGCAGCTCGTCCAGCTCGGCGTTGAACCCTTCACGGATCACGCCGCCATCGCGGATCAGCACCGGCGGTACTTCCATCACGGCGCGCTCCAGCAGATCCAGCAGCTCGGGGAAGGTGCTGGCGCGATCGCGCAACTGCTGCACCGCCTCGTGCTCGCTCTCCGCCAGCAGACGCTGCAACTCGGGCAGTTGGGCGAAAGCCTGACGCAGGCGGGTGAGATCGCGCGGCCGAGCCGAGCGCAGGGCGAGGCGCGCCAGCACCCGCTCCACATCTCCCACCTGACGCAACAGGCTGCCCAGCTCGTCATAAAGGTTCTGCTCGATCAGCTCCTTGATGGTGCTCTGGCGACCTTTGAGGATCACCCGATCGCGGATCGGCTGGTGGATCCAGCGCTTGAGCAGGCGGCTGCCCATCGGCGTGGCAGTGCAATCGAGCACGGCGGAGAGGGTGTTGTCATGGCCGCCGGCCAGATTCTGGGTCAGCTCCAGATTGCGGCGGGTGGCCGCATCCATGATGACCGCATGATCGGGCTGCTCGAGGCGCACGCTGCGAATGTGGGGCAGGGCGGTGCGCTGGGTGTCTTTCACGTATTGCATGAGGCAGCCGGCGGCACACAGGGCGGTCTCGCTCTGCTCGACGCCGAAGCCCACCAGATCCTGGGTGCCGAACTGCTGGCACAAGAGCTTGCGGGCGGTACCGAGCTCGAACTCCCACTCCGGGCGGCGGCGCAGACCGCGGCGACCTTCGACATGGTGCAGGAAGGCGAAGGATTCGGGGTAGAGCAGCTCCGCCGGATTGGTGCGCTGCAGCTCCGCCAGCAGGGTCTCTTCTTTCTCGAACTGGTTGATGAAGAAGCGGCCGGAGCCGATGTCCATGGTGCCGTAGCCGAAGCGGCGGCCATCGTGGTAGACGGCGGCGATCAGGTTGTCCTGCCGTTCGCTGAGCAGCGCCTCGTCGGAGACGGTACCCGGGGTGATGATGCGAATGACCTTGCGCTCCACGGGCCCCTTGCTGGTGGCGGGATCCCCCACCTGCTCGCAGATGGCGGCCGATTCGCCGAGCTGTACCAGCTTGGCGAGATACCCCTCGATGGCGTGATAGGGCACCCCGGCCATCGGGATGGGGCTGCCGGCCGACTGGCCGCGCTTGGTCAGGGAGATGTCGAGCAGCTGGGAGGCCTTGCGGGCGTCGTCGTAGAAGAGCTCGTAGAAGTCGCCCATGCGATAAAACAGCAGGATCTCCGGGTTCTCGGCCTTGAGAGTCAGATACTGCTGCATCATGGGGGTGTGGGCGCTCAAGTTGGCGCCTGGCGCTTGGTATTGTGCTGTCATGTGCTATTCCAGAAGGTGCTCTTGCGGGCAAACGTCTGCCGTCATGGGTCTGAATCTGGGGGCCATTCTACATGCTCGAGGCAAGATGGTGAGGAGGAATCTCCGTCTTGGGGGCAAAGCCGGCATCCCGTCGCGGATCTGTGCATCCGGATGATGCTGACCAGAGTGGCCTGGGGGGAGCCTGGCCCAGAAGAGGCATGGGGGAGGAGAAATAGCATCCCCGCACGGATGCGGGGATGGGAGAGACGGGGAGAGTGTCGCCCTCAGTACATGGCTTCGTCGCCACTCAGCATCTCGTGCAGTTTGGCTTTCTGCTCGGGCGTCAGCACCCGGCTCACCTCGAACAGGTAGTGGGCGCGATGGTAGCGGACCTCGACCTGTACGTCGCTGATGGTCTGCAACTGCTTTCTCGCCGCCACTTCATCCCATTTGCCGGACTTGATCATGTTGACGATGACGTCCTGGCCGATTGCGTCGAGCTTGATTGAGCCCAGCTCCCTGGTGGCCTGCTCGCGCAGCCCCTTGATCTGCTCCACCTGCGCGCTGGAGAGGTTCAGCTCCTGGGCCAGGGTGGTCTCGCTCTGCAGCTCGGCGGTGCTCTCGGTGGCAAAGGCATGGGTGGCGATACACATTGCGAGGGCGGTCATGGCGACGTTGAACGGATGCTTCATCCGGCTTTCTCCTTGGTCTGATGGGATGGAAACCGCATGCATGGCGGTGTTGGAACATGATAACGAGCAGCCATGTACTGGAGCTTAAGCGACGACAACTTGCTGACGCAGTGGCCCCGGGGTCGGTTGCCCGAGGAGCGGGGCAACTGCATAATGAGCGCCATATTTCGCCTGGAAGAGGCCGGAAGAGGACGCGATGATGGGACTTGAAGCAGAGATCTCCCGCTTATCCCGGGAACTGGGCGAGGCACTGCTGGCCAGAGGCTGGCTGGCCGCCACGGCGGAATCCTGTACCGGCGGCGGGGTTGCCACTGCCATCACGGATACTGCCGGCAGCTCTGCCTGGTTCGATCGCGGTTTCGTGACCTACACCAACGAAGCCAAACAGCAGATGCTCGGCGTTAGCATCGACAGCCTGTTGCGCCACGGCGCCGTCAGCGAACCCGTGGTGCTGGAGATGACCCGGGGCTGCCTGGCTCGCTCCGATGCGGGTATCTGCGTGGCCATCAGCGGTATCGCCGGGCCTGGTGGTGGCAGCGAGGAGAAACCGGTCGGCACTGTCTGGTTTGCCTGGGCAGATCGTACCGGTCGTCACCACTCCCTGCTCGCACGTTTCGATGGGGATCGCCATCAGGTGCGCCAGCAGGCGGTCAGACAGGCCTTGTCCGGACTCCTGGCACTGCTCAAATAAATTGGGCTTGATACTGTATGCATAAACAGTATACTTAGCCCAACTTCACTTCTTACTCACGATTCCCAGCGGAGATTGGCATGGATCAGAACAAACAGAAGGCACTGGCGGCTGCGCTGGGCCAGATCGAAAAGCAGTTTGGCAAAGGCTCCATCATGCGTCTGGGCGACAGCAAGAGCATGGATATCGAAGCCATCTCCACCGGCTCCCTCTCTCTGGACGTGGCGCTGGGGATCGGTGGTCTGCCGTGCGGTCGTATCGTCGAGATCTACGGTCCGGAATCGTCCGGTAAAACCACGCTGACCCTGCAGGTGATCGCCGAAGCCCAGAAGAAGGGCAAGACCTGTGCCTTCGTCGATGCGGAGCACGCACTGGATCCTATCTATGCCGCCAAGCTGGGCGTCAACGTCGACGACCTGCTCATCTCCCAGCCGGATACCGGTGAACAGGCACTGGAGATTTGCGACATGCTGGTGCGCTCCAATGCCGTCGACGTCATCATCGTCGACTCCGTGGCGGCCCTGACCCCGAAAGCGGAAATCGAAGGCGAAATGGGTGACTCCCACGTCGGCCTGCAAGCCCGACTGATGTCGCAGGCGCTGCGTAAATTGACCGCCAACATCAAGAACGCCAACTGCCTGTGCATCTTCATCAACCAGATCCGGATGAAGATTGGCGTCATGTTCGGCAGCCCGGAGACCACCACCGGTGGTAACGCTCTGAAGTTTTACGCTTCCGTGCGCCTGGACATCCGTCGTACCGGCGCCATCAAGGAAGGGGACGAGGTGGTCGGCAACGAAACCCGCGTCAAGGTCGTCAAGAACAAGGTGGCGCCACCCTTCAAGCAGGCTGAGTTCCAGATCTTCTATGGTGCCGGTATCTCCAAGGAGGGCGAGCTGGTGGACCTGGGCGTCAAGCACAAGCTGATCGACAAGGCGGGCGCCTGGTACAGCTACAACGGCGAGAAGATCGGCCAGGGCAAAGCCAACGTGATGAAGCTCTTCTCCGAAAACAAGGCACTGGCTGCCGAGGTGGAAGTGAAGCTGCGCGAGCTGCTGCTCTCCGGCACCGCGCCGGTGGAAGAGAAGGCCACGGCTGCCGAGTACGACGAGTTTGAAGCTGAAAACGAACAAGAGTTCGAATAAGGAATGAGGAAAGGCCGGGTTGATACCCGGCCTTGTTGTTTATGGCGGATGAATCTGTGAACGGAACGGGCGAGCCCGTCGAATTGACCTTTGAAGAGCAGCTGGCGGCCGCCCGTGCCTACGCCATGCGCAGTCTGGCCCGTCGCGAGAGTGCCGAGTCGGAGCTGGCCAGACGCCTGCGTCAGAAGGGATTCGAGGAGGAGGTGGTCGCCGTTGTACTCGACCATTGCCGTGGCTATGACTGGGTCAATGACGATCGTTACGGTGCAATGGCGGTGCGGGCTGGTGCGGCCAAAGGCCATGGTCCGCTCAGGATCCGCTTCGACCTGCGCCGCAAGGGGCTGGATGACACCCAGATCGAGACTGCCCTGGATCAACCCGAGCTCGACTGGTTCGAACTGGCGCTTGCGTTGTTGTCGCGTCGGGCAAAGGCGACCGACCTTGCCGACTTTAAACTGCGCATGAAGTGGCTCAAATATCTGATGGGGCGTGGTTTTACCCAGGAACAAGCCCGTTACGCCCTCTCAGCCATGCAAGGTGAGCAATAGTGGCGCGCCGAGGTTGAACATCTATAGCAACTGGTGTGCGGTGCGGCTGGTGGGGAATATCAGCCCTTCGCCGAGTCTGTCGATGGCTGCCCTGTGGTCGAGCGAGGCATCCCGAAGCCCCCCTGTTGCGACGTCCTTGCGGGTGCTGCAGCCAAACGCTGGCCCCTTGGGGGCTATTTCACCCGCCAAGGGTCCCCACGTTTTACTTTACCCTGCAGAAAACTTACATTAATGCGGTTAAAAGTCCGTATTCGAATCAAGCAGGATTTTCCATGTACATGTCCACGTCAGAGATTCGCACTGCGTTTCTCGAGTATTTCCGCACCCAGGGACACCAGGTTGTCTCTTCCAGCTCGCTGGTACCGCACAACGATCCGACCCTGCTGTTCACCAACGCAGGGATGAACCAGTTCAAGGACGTGTTCCTTGGCGCCGACAAGCGTGCCTATCACCGTGCCACCACGGCCCAGCGTTGCGTGCGGGCTGGCGGCAAGCACAATGACCTGGAAAACGTCGGCTATACCGCCCGTCACCACACCTTCTTCGAGATGCTGGGCAACTTCAGCTTCGGTGACTACTTCAAACAGGACGCCATCCGGTTTGCATGGGAATTCCTGACCGGTACCCTCAAGCTGCCCAAAGAGCGCCTGCTGGTGACCGTCTACGCGACTGACGACGAAGCCTTCGACATCTGGGAAAAAGAGGTCGGCGTGCCGGCCGATCGCATCGTGCGCATCGGTGACAACAAGGGTGCTCCTTATGCATCCGACAACTTCTGGGCCATGGGCGATACCGGCCCATGTGGTCCCTGCACAGAGATCTTCTACGACCACGGCGATCACATCTGGGGTGGCCCTCCCGGTTCACCAGACGAGGATGGCGACCGCTTCATCGAGATCTGGAACGTGGTCTTCATGCAGTTCAACCGTCAGGCTGACGGCACCATGGAGCCGCTGCCCCGTCCGTCCGTGGATACCGGCATGGGTCTGGAGCGTATCTCCGCCATCATGCAGGGGGTGCACTCCAACTATGAGATCGACATCTTCCAGGCGTTGATCAAGAAGGCGGCCGAGATCGTCGGCACCACGGATCTGAGCAACCAGTCCCTGCGCGTCATCGCGGACCACATCCGTTCCTGCGCCTTCCTGGTGGCTGACGGTGTCATGCCCTCCAATGAAGGTCGCGGCTACGTGCTGCGCCGCATCATCCGCCGCGCCGTGCGTCACGGCCGCAAGCTGGGTGCTACCGACGTCTTCTTCTACAAGCTGGCTGCCGAGCTGGCCGTGCAGATGAAGGATGTGGCGGCGGAACTGATCGCCCAGCTGCCGCTGGTCGAGCGAGTGTTGCGTATCGAGGAGGAGCAGTTCGTCCGCACGCTGGACAGAGGTCTGCTGCTGCTGGAAGACGCCCTGGCCAACCTCGGTGATGCCAAGGTTATCCCGGGTGAAGTGGTGTTCAAGCTCTATGACACTTACGGCTTCCCGGCCGACCTGACCGCCGATGTGGTGCGCGAGCGCGAGATCGGCATCGACGAAGAGGGCTTCAAGGCCGAGATGGAGAAGCAGCGCGCCCGCGCGAAAGAGGCTTCCAGTTTCGGCGTGAACTACAACGACGTGCTGAAACTCGATTTCGAGACCCCCTTTACCGGTTACAAACAGCTGAGCCAGAACACCCAGGTGGTCGGTATCTACAAGGATGGTGTCGAGGTCAATGGCCTCATCGCTGGTGAAGAGGCCGTGATCGTGCTGGCGGAGACCCCCTTCTATGCGGAGTCCGGCGGTCAGGTGGGTGACAGCGGCATCCTCAAGGTGGATGACGGCATCTTCGCCGTCACCGACACCCAGAAAGCGGGCAAGGCGATCATCCACAAGGGCTATCTGGAACTGGGTACCCTGGAGAAGGGAGCCGAGGTCGAGGCCGTGGTCGATGGCGACCGTCGTCAGGCCATCGCCCTTAACCACTCCGTGACTCACCTGCTGCACGCGGCCTTGCGTCAGGCGCTGGGTGAGCACGTGACCCAGAAAGGATCCCTGGTGGGCGCCGAGCGCATGCGCTTCGACTTCTCCCACTTCGAAGGGCTGACCATGGCGACCATTCGCCGGATCGAGGAACTCGTCAACGCCCAGATCCGTGCCAACCACGAGGTGGCCACCCAGCTGATGGGGCTGGAAGAGGCCAAGTCAGCCGGTGCCATGGCGCTGTTTGGCGAGAAATATGAAGACGATGTGCGCGTGGTACGCATGGGCGACTACTCCACCGAGCTGTGCGGCGGTACTCACGCCAAGCGCACAGGTGACATCGGCTTCTTCAAGATCATCGCCGAGAGCGGCATCGCGGCTGGCGTGCGCCGTATCGAAGCGGTCACCGGCAAGAGCGCCATCGATCTGATGCACCAGTTGGGTGAACAGATCGAAGAGGCCGCCGCGCTGGTGAAGGGCGATCAGTTCTCCATCGCCGACAAGGTTCGCCAGGTACTGGACAAGGCCAAGATGATGGAGCGCGAGCTGGAACAGCTCAAGGCCAAGCTGGCGGCGCAGGCGGGTAACGACCTGCTGAGCCAGGTCATCGACATCAATGGCCAGAAGGTGCTGGTTGCCGCCCTGGAAGGGGTCGACCCCAAATCCCTGCGCGGCATGCTTGACGAGCTGAAGAACCAGATGAAATCCGGTGTCGTGCTGTTGGCAACCAGCAGTGATGGCAAGGTCAACCTGATCGCGGGCGTGACCAATGACCTGACCAGCAAGGTCAAGGCCGGTGAGCTGGTCAATCTGGTGGCCCAGCAGGTGGGTGGCAAGGGCGGTGGTCGTCCCGACATGGCACAGGCGGGTGGTACCCAGCCTGAGGCGGTGCCAGCGGCGCTGCAATCCGTTCACTCCTGGCTGGAAGAGCGCCTGTAAGCGGGCGAGGTGATCTGTGGCACTCTATGTACAGAAGTACGGTGGCACCTCGGTCGGCACGCTGGAGCGGATCGAGGCAGTTGCTGAGCGGGTTCAACTGACCCGTGCCCAGGGACATGACGTGGTGGTGGTGGTCTCAGCCATGTCGGGCGAAACCAACCGGTTGCTGGGCATGGCCCAGCAGCTGGACCAGGATGCCAACCGGCGCGAGATGGATGTGCTGATCTCCACCGGTGAGCAGGTCACCATTGCACTGCTGGCGATTGCGCTCAACAAGCGCGGTTGCCCCGCAGTCTCGATGACCGGTGATCAGGTCCGCATCCACACCGATTCCGCCTATGGCAAGGCGCGCATCACCCGTATCGACACCGAGCAGGTGGAAGCCGCACTCGGTGCCGGCAAGGTGGTAGTGATTGCCGGTTTCCAGGGGCGCGATGAGCATAATGCCATCACGACACTGGGCCGAGGTGGTTCGGATACCACCGCGGTGGCCGTGGCTGCGGCCATCAAGGCAGATGAGTGCCAGATCTTTACCGATGTGGACGGGGTGTATACCACGGATCCGCGCATCGAGCCCAAGGCGCGTCGCCTCGATACCATCACCTTCGAGGAGATGCTCGAGATGGCGAGTCTCGGAGCCAAGGTGTTGCAGATCCGTTCGGTCGAGTTCGCGGGCAAGTACCGCGTGCCGCTAAGGGTGCTGTCGAGTTTCGTCGACGGAGAGGGAACCTTAATCACATATGGAGGTGAGAGGATGGAAGCACCCCTGGTATCCGGCATTGCGTTCAATCGCAACGAGGCCAGTCTGACCATTCTGGGTGTGCCGGACAGGCCGACCGTGGCCGCGCAGATCCTGAATCCGATCAGCGACGCCAACATAGATGTCGACATGATAGTGCAGAACACCATGGGGGATGGCACCGCCGATTTCACCTTCACGGTGAATCGCGATGATTATCGCCGGGCCCGCGCCTTGCTGGAGGAGACCGCCAGCGAGCTGGGGGCCGCCTGCGTGCAGGGCAACGGAGAGATCGCCAAGGTCTCCATCGTCGGGGTCGGCATGTGGAATCATCCTGGTGTAGCGCGCACCATGTTCAAGGTATTGGGTGAGGAAGGGATCAACATGCAGCTGATCTCCACCTCTGAAATCAAGATATCCGTGGTGATTGACGAGAAGTACCTGGAGCTGGCCGTGCGTTCGTTGCACTCGGCGTTCGGGTTGGATCAAGAGCCTAATGAGCAGCCCTTGGGAAACAATCCCTGATTGATTTAGTTTCAACCATTTACCATATCGGTATCTTTGTAAGATAATGGCGCATATCGATATAAATACAAAACAGGATACAGGAGCAAGCGAATGCTTATTTTGACTCGTCGTGTAGGGGAAACCCTGATGATTGGTGACGAAGTAACCGTTACCGTACTGGGCGTAAAAGGGAACCAGGTTCGTATCGGTGTGAATGCACCGAAAGAGGTTTCCGTACACCGCGAAGAGATCTACATGCGGATACAGGCCGAGAAAGTCCCGGGCCAACCGAATTTCTAAGCCATTTCATGGCTGCCTGAAGGCGACATCCCGGATGTCGCCTTTTGTTTTTCAGGGGCCTGCAAATCGGCCTGCAGAGCCCGAAACTACTGGGTAAGTGTCGATATTGCTTGAATATTCCACTCTTTGGCCAAATGCTGAGCGAACGCTCTGTTTTCTCCAAAAAAGTGTTTGACTAAAAATCCCTGTGAAGTATTATCAGCCCCGCAAACGGAGAGGTGGCCGAGAGGCTGAAGGCGCTCCCCTGCTAAGGGAGTATGCGGCTTATACCCGCATCGGGGGTTCGAATCCCCCCTTCTCCGCCATTTTGCGCCCGTAGCTCAGCTGGATAGAGTACCTGGCTACGAACCAGGTGGTCAGAGGTTCGAATCCTCTCGGGCGCACCATATTTGACTCTTGGAGTCATGTGTTGACCATCAGCAAGTCGGCACTAAAGAAGGCTTACTGTTGAGTAAGCTTTTTTTATCGTTTGAAAACAGGGCGCCCGTAGCTCAGCTGGATAGAGTACCTGGCTACGAACCAGGTGGTCAGAGGTTCGAATCCTCTCGGGCGCACCATTTCAAGCAATACAATGATTTATGAGCGCCCGTAGCTCAGCTGGATAGAGTACCTGGCTACGAACCAGGTGGTCAGAGGTTCGAATCCTCTCGGGCGCACCATGTTTCAAGCAGTGCAACAATTTATGAGCGCCCGTAGCTCAGCTGGATAGAGTACCTGGCTACGAACCAGGTGGTCAGAGGTTCGAATCCTCTCGGGCGCACCATATTTCAAGCAGTGCAACAAGTTGTGAGCGCCCGTAGCTCAGCTGGATAGAGTACCTGGCTACGAACCAGGTGGTCAGAGGTTCGAATCCTCTCGGGCGCACCATACAGACAGCCTCGACGTCAGTCGGGGCTGTTTTTTTATGGGCGATATCCTCCTCCCCATCATGGGGTTGCCTCTCTCGTGTCCTTCTCCCTGACGCTCCCACGGGGGACGGTTCCCCCTGGCTGCACGTGCCCCCGGGTCACCACTCTCGACGTATCTTGCCTGGCAGGCTGCTGGCGCATCCCGTGGCCGTGCCTGTGGCGACCTGGGTGCCCTTACCATAACGCACTATGCTGTGCGGGGCTGGCGCCCTCTGGCGGTCTGCTGTGGCGTTTGGCGGGCAATAAAAAAGGATGCCGCGGCATCCTTTCATGTCTTCGTGGAGAGAATCAGCTTTTCAGCCACTTGCGGATGCGGTTGGCATCCCCGACAGGGGTGCGTTTGCCCACCGAGTTGAGCAGTACGATGGCGAGCTCCTGACGATCCGGTTTGGCACGCATCAGCAGGCAGCGGCCCGCCTCGTCGGTATAGCCTGTCTTGGAGAGGCGTACATCCCAGTCTGGGTTCTTCACCAGGGGGTTGGTATTGTTGAACATCAGGCTGTAGGCCGGCTTGTGAAAACGCATCTCCCTGCTGGTGTCCTGGGTGAATTCACGGATCAGCGGCTGTCGATAGGCCGCAGAGAGGAGCTTGGCCAGATCCTGGGCGGTGGAGACGTTGCGGGTGGAGAGACCGGTGGAGTCATAGTAGCGGGTGTTGCGCATGCCGAGCTGTCTGGCCTTGTTGTTCATGGCGCGGATGAAGGCTTGGCGACCCCCCGGGTAGTGGCGGGCAAGCGCCGAGGCCATGCGGTTCTCGGAGGACATCAGCGCCAGATGCAGGGCGTCGCGGCGGCTGACCTGGGTGCCCATGCGCACCCGTGAATAGGTGTGCTTGATGTTGTCCCTGTCGTTCTGATCGATGGTCAGGGTCTGATTGAGGTTCTGGCGGGCATCCAGCACCACCAGCGCCGTCATCAGCTTGGTGAGGGAGGCGATGGGGCGCACCCGGGTGGGGTTTTTCTGATACAGGGTCTTGCCGGTGTTGACGTCCATCACCAGGGCACTGCCCGATTTGAGCTGCAGCTTGGCCGGGTTGGGGGTCGCCAGGGCTGTCTGCGAACCCAGCAGTCCCATCAATCCACCTACCAGCGCGATTGCGCGAATCCAACACCCCATACAACCAACTCCATCCACAGCGAAAAAAGGCGCTAGATTCACTCATTTTTGTCCCTGCTTTACAAGAGCGAGCAGGGAGAATTCGCCACTATTTTCCATAAAAAAGGGCCGCCTGTGGGCGACCCTGTGGCTTGTCTCACTCTCTGGAGACGCCGGGCTTGCGTCTGCTCCACCAGCGCCAGACCAGAGCGATGAGGCCGCCCACCAGCAGCACGACCGGCAGGTAGAGAATGACGCTGAGAAATTGGGACTCATACTGCGCGGCCAGCTTGGTGTGGCTCAGGTAGTAACCCAGCCCGACCAGGGGGCAGATCCACATGATGGAGCTGATCAGGTTGACCACCAGGAAGCGCCCCTGGGGGATCTCGTTGGCGCCGACGATATAGGGGTAGGCGGTACGCACAAAGGCGATGTAGCGGGCGGTGATCAGGGTGATGATGCCGTACTTGTTGAGCAGGTAGTGCACCTTCTCCTTGTGCTTGTCATCGAGGTGGGACATCAGCCTGTGATACATCCGGGTGTGGCCGAGGAAACGCCCCTGCATGTAGCCAAGCCAGGTACCGACGAAGGTCGCCATGATCAGCAGCGGGACCACCGCCATCGGCAACACCCCCTGATAGATCAGCACGCCGGTCAGGATCAGCAGGGTATCCCCTGGCAGGAAGGCGGTGGGGATAAAACCATTCTCGAGCACCAGGAAGGTCAGCAGGACGACATAGACCATGAAGACCATCTTGGGATCAGAGAGTGTCGCC
Source organism: Aeromonas sp. R10-1 (assembly GCF_040908465.1). Lineage (NCBI taxonomy): Bacteria > Pseudomonadati > Pseudomonadota > Gammaproteobacteria > Aeromonadales > Aeromonadaceae > Aeromonas > Aeromonas sp. R10-1. The sequence continues at coordinate 137,096 of NZ_JBFODT010000017.1, read as the reverse complement.
AGATCCTGATGCATAAAGGCGTGAGCCAGGTGGTAAAACTGCTCCATACATGCAAACTCCGCAGGTTAGCTGGGTTGGTCGGTCAAGGGCATGGCAAGTACCTTGTCGATGCGCAGGCCGTCCATATCCACGATTTCCAGTTGCCACTGTTCCAGGGTGACCAGGTCTCCGGTCTGGGGAAGGCGGCCAAGGAGCAGCATGATAAGCCCTCCAAGGGTGTGATAGTGATGTTTTTCTTCTTCCGGCAGACGAACCAGCTCCAGACAGTCCTTCAATTCTGGCAGTGGAATGAGGCCGTCGAGCAGCCAGCTGCCGTCGGCGCGCTGGAAGGCCCAGTTGTCCCCCCCATCTTCCTGCTGGAAGTCGCCGGCCAGGGTTTCCAGCAGATCCTGCTGGGTGACCAGCCCCTGCAGCTCGCCATATTCGTCCACCACCAGCACCATGTGCTCGGAGTGGGTACGGAAGTGGTTGAGCAGCTCCAGGCCGTTGAGGGTCTCCGGCAGCAGGCTGCCGTCCTGGGTCAGCGCCGCCAGATCGATGGGCTCTCCCTGGATGTAGGCGTGCAGCACCTTGCTGACGTTGAGGATGCCGACGAGATCCGACAGGCTGCCGTCACAGACAGGGAAGAAGCTGTGGCGATACTCCACCAGACGTTGGAGGTTCACTTCCAGCGGCAGTGACAGGTCCAGATAGCGGATGTCGCTGCGCGGCACCATCAGGGAGGCCAGGCTGCGTTCGTCGAGGCGGAACACGTTGCGCAACATAGTGTGCTCATGGTCCTCGATCACCCCCGCTTCGGAGCCCTCCACCAGCATGGCGTGGATCTCCTCCTGAGTGACGTTGTTGCTGCTGCGCTGATCGACCCGCAGCAGCCGCAGGCTGGCGTTGGTGGAGGCGGAGAGCAACCAGACGAAGGGACGGGTCAGGGTCGCCAGCCAGAGCATGGGGCGGGCTACCAGACAGGCGATGCGCTCGGCGCTGAGCTGTCCGAGGCGTTTGGGCACGAGCTCCCCTACCACGATGGAGAGATAGGTGACCAGCACGACCACGATGACGGTGGCGAGCAGGCTGCTGCTCTTGGGGGAGAGCCCCCACTCCTGCAGCCAGAGAGCGAAGGGCTGGGCCAGCAGGGACTCGCCATAGATACCGTTGAGCAGACCGATGCTGGTGATGCCGATCTGCACGGCGGAGAGGAAATGGGTCGGATCTTCCCCGAGCTTGAGGGCGATGGCGGCGGAGCGGCTCCCTTCGCTCGCCATTTTGGCGAGGCGTGCCTTGCGTGCCGTCACGATGGCGATTTCCGACATGGCGAAGACGCCATTGAGCAAAATCAATCCAAACAGGATCAATATTTCCATACTGCAGCAGCACTCCCGATAGAAAAGACCGCTGGCAGTGTAATGAATTTGCGGGCTCTGCGCTTGTGAAAGGAGGTGATTTGGCTCGTGAATTTTTGAATATCGTCCCGGCGGGAGGGATAAAACTGCGGGGCAGGAGAGGGAGAACTGAACCCATGACATGAAAAAGCCCCCGATAAACGGGGGCTTGTCATGTTGCGCTGTGGCTTAGAGCGCGGCGATCTCGGCCTGCTGGGCTTCCAGCTTGGTCAGCTGGAGACGGTAATCTTCCAGCTTCTCGCGCTCCTTGATGATGACCGCTTCCGGCGCCTTGGCGACGAAGGCCTCGTTGCCGAGCTTGCCTTCGATGCGGCCGCACTCGCCCACCAGACGGGCCACCTCTTTGGCCAGACGGGCCAGCTCGGCTTCCTTGTCGATGAGACCGGCCATCGGGATCATCAGCTCGGTAGCACCGATCAATTTTTTGACCGACAGCGGGGCGGTTTCACCGGCCGCCAGTACGCGGATGGATTCCAGACGGGCCAGCGACTTGAGGAAGGCCTCGTTGTCGGCTGCGCGCTGGGCATCCTTGGCATCGCACTGGAGCAGCACGTTGAGGGGCACGCTAGGCGCCACGTTCATCTCGGCGCGGATGTTGCGGATGCTGACGATGAACTCCTTCACCCACTCCTGATCCGCCATCGCGGCTTCGTCCACCTTGGCGGCGTCGAATTCCGGGAAGGCCTGAATCATGATGGTGTCGGCGTGCACGCCGGCCAGCGGGGCGACCGATTTCCAGATGGTTTCGGTGATGAACGGGATGATCGGGTGAGCCAGGCGCAGCAGGGTCTCGAGGACGCTGACGAGGGTGTGGCGGGCAGCGCGCTGCTCGGCCTCGGAGCCCTTGGTCAGTACCGGCTTGGTCAGCTCCAGATACCAGTCACAGAACTGGTTCCAGATAAATTCGTACAACACGCCTGCCGCGATATCGAAGCGATAGGTATCGAGGGCGGTACGGAAGTCACGGATGGCCACTTGCAGCTGGGACTGGATCCAGCGATCCGCCAGGCTGCACTGCATCTCGCCACCATTCCCTTGCGAAGAGAAGCCGCAATCCTGATCTTCGGTGTTCATCAGCACATAGCGGGAGGCGTTCCACAGCTTGTTGCAGAAGTTGTTGTAGCCATCCAGGCGCTTCATGTCCCAGTTGATGTCACGACCGGTGGAGGCGAGCGCCGCCAGGGTGAAGCGCAGGGCGTCGGTACCGTGGGCATTGATCCCTTCCGGGAACTGCTTGGCGGTGCGCTTGGCGATCTTCTCGGCCATCTGCGGCTGCATCATGTTGCCGGTGCGCTTCTCCAGCAGGTCTTCCAGGGAGATGCCGTCGATCATGTCGAGGGGGTCCAGCACGTTGCCCTTGGACTTGGACATCTTCTGGCCTTCTTCGTCACGGATGAGGCCAGTGATATAGACGGTCTTGAACGGGACTTGCGGCTGGCCGTTCTCGTCCTTGATGAAGTGCATGGTCATCATGATCATCCGGGCAATCCAGAAGAAGATGATGTCGAAGCCGCTCATCAGCACGTCGGTCGGGTGGAAGGTCTTGAGCGCCTCGGTGTTGTTCGGCCAGCCCAGGGTGGAGAAGGTCCACAGGGCGGAGCTGAACCAGGTGTCGAGCACGTCTTCGTCCTGACGCAGCACGGTCACGGACGGGATGCTGTGCTTGGCGCGCACTTCCTCTTCGTTGCGGCCCACGTAGACGTTGCCGGCATCGTCATACCATGCCGGGATGCGGTGACCCCACCACAGCTGACGGGAGACGCACCAGTCCTGAATGTCGCGCATCCAGGAGAAGTACATGTTTTCGTACTGCTTCGGCACGAATTGGATGCGGCCATCTTCCACCGCCTCGATGGCGGTCTTGGCCATGGGGGCCACGCGGACGTACCACTGGTCGGTCAGCATGGGCTCGATGGGCACGCCGCCGCGATCGCCGTACGGCTGTTGCAGCACATGATCCTTGATCTCGGCCAGGAGGCCCAGCTCGTCCAGCTTGGCGACGATGGCCTTGCGGGCGGCGAAGCGCTCCATCCCGGCGAACTCGGTCGGCAGGGCGGCGTCATAGGCGGTGCTCGGGTTGCCATTGGTATCGACCACTTCGGCCTCGGCACGCACGTGGGCGTCCAGGGTGAAGATGTTGATCATCGGCAGGTTGTGGCGCTTGCCCACTTCGTTGTCGTTGAAGTCGTGGGCCGGGGTGATCTTCACGCAGCCGGTGCCCTTCTCCATGTCGGCATGTTCGTCGGCAACGATGGGGATCAGACGGTTCACCAGCGGCAGCAGGATGTGCTGGCCGATCAGCGCCTTGTAGCGGGGGTCTTCCGGGTTCACGGCCACGGCGGTATCACCCAGCATGGTTTCCGGGCGGGTGGTGGCGACGATCAGGTGATCCTGGCCTTCGGCGGTCTTGGCGCCGTTGGCCAGCGGGTAGCGAAGGTGCCACATGTGGCCCTTGATCTCGCGGTTTTCCACTTCCAAGTCGGAGATGGCGGTGTTGAGCTTGGGATCCCAGTTCACCAGACGCTTGCCGCGGTACATCAGGCCGTCTTCGTACAGGCGCACGAACACTTCCTGGACGGCGGCGGAGAGGCCCTCATCCATGGTGAAGCGCTCGCGCTCCCAGTCCACGGAGTCACCCAGACGGCGCATCTGACGGGTGATGGTGCCACCGGACTCTTCCTTCCACTGCCAGATCTTGTCGATGAAGGCTTCCCGGCCGTAATCGTGGCGGGTCTTGCCCTCTTCTGCGGCGATCTTGCGCTCAACCACCATCTGGGTGGCGATACCGGCGTGGTCGGTACCCGCCTGCCACAGGGTGTTCTTGCCCTGCATGCGGTTGTAGCGGATCAGGGTGTCCATCAGGGTCTGCTGGAAGGCGTGACCCATGTGCAGGCTGCCGGTGACGTTCGGCGGCGGGATCATGATGCAGAAGGAGTCTTTGCTGGTGTCGCCGTGGGGCTTGAAGTAACCCTGGGCTTCCCAGTGCTGATAGAGCGCCTGTTCGATGGCGTTGTGATTAAAAGTCTTTTCCATGGTCTCGCCGTATTCTGGATGGATGGAGTCTGGTGTTGATTCGTCGTGGATCGAGGGTGGCACAGTCAGGGCTGCGCCGGATCCGGTGCGGCAAGGACGGGCTGATCCCTCATCTCGAGGGTATGGCCCGCCTGGCGATAGTGCTTGTAGCGCTCGCGGGCTTGCTGCTTTTGCGTTTCGTCAGTGGGGACAAAATCTACCACTTGAGCAAAGTGTCCTGCAAACAAAGGTGTCTGCCGGGCCAGGTTGATGAGGCAGGCATAGCGCCGCCGTGGCGGCTGATGGCCTATCTCCACCGGGGCCTGACCGCTCTCCCCCTGCAACTGGTGCGGCACGAAGCGATCGGGCGGCAACTGCCACAACAGCTCGTCCAGACGCAGGGCCTGGGCCTCGTCCTCGCACAGCAGATAGAGGTGACCTGCGCTCCAGCCATCGGCCGCAAGCTGGCAGGCGAGGCGCTCGACGGCGGAGGCATCCGCATCATCGGGCTGGCTCATCAGGTAAAAGGTCACTTGGCTCATCAGGTCGGTCCCGTTTGGCTGTGACGGACAGCGATTGGCCGTCTTCGGGAGCCGCGTCTGGCACGGACTTCCCGGATTCTCTCAATGAAACAAGGAAGAGGCAGGCCTCTTCCTTGTGATACAGGGTAACGCCTTCTCGCATCGCTTTTCGAGTCGATGGGGAAGGGGATCACTCCTTGTCTTCGACGTCCGCCACGCCGGCCCGGTTGAGCAGGAACTGGGTCAGCAGGGGCACAGGACGGCCGGTGGAACCCTTCTCCTTGCCGCTCTTCCAGGCGGTCCCTGCGATATCCAGGTGGGCCCAGTTGTACTTCTTGGTGAAGCGCGACAGGAAGGCGGCGGCAGTGATGGTACCGGCCGGACGGCCACCGATGTTGGCCATGTCCGCGAACGGGCTTTCCAGCTGCTCCTGATACTCGTCGAACAGGGGCAGGCGCCAGGCGCGATCGCCGGCCTGTTCGGAGGCGTTGAGCAGCTCGTGGGCCAGGGGGTTGTGGTTCGCCAAGAGGCCAGAGGTATGGTGGCCAAGGGCGATGATGCAGGCACCGGTCAGGGTCGCCACATCGATCACGGTCTCGGGATCGTAGCGGTCCACATAGGTGAGGGCATCGCACAACACCAGGCGGCCTTCGGCGTCGGTGTTGAGCACCTCGACGGTCTGGCCGGACATGGTAGTGAGGATGTCACCGGGGCGGTAGGCGTTGCCCCCCGGCATGTTCTCGCAGCCCGCCAGCACGCCGATGACGTTGATGGGCAGCTGCAACTGGGCCAGGGCGTGCATGGTGCCGAGCACAGAGGCGGCGCCACCCATGTCGTACTTCATCTCGTCCATGCCGTCAGCCGGCTTGATGGAGATGCCGCCGGAGTCGAAGGTCAGCCCCTTGCCCACCAGCACGATGGGCTTGGCGTCGGCGTTGCCCTTGTACTCGATGATGGCCATCATGGCTTCGTTCTCGGAGCCACGGGCCACTGCCAGGTAGGAGTTCATGCCGAGCTCGGCCATCTCCTGCTCCCCTACCACCCTGGTGGTGATGTTGTCATAGGCATCCGCCAGACGGCGGGCCTGGGAGGCGAGGTAGGCGGGATTGCAGACGTTGGGCGGCATGTTCGCCACGTCGCGGCAGATGCGCACCCCTTTCGCCACGGCTAGGCCGTGGTTGATGGCGCGCTCGCCTATGGTCAGTTCCCGACGCGTCGGCACGTTGAAGACCAGCTTGCGCAACGGACGGCGCGGTTCGGCCTTGTTGGTCTTGAACTGATCGAAGCTGTAGAGGCCCGCCTTGGTGGTTTCCACCGCCTGACGCACCTTCCAGTAGGTATCCCGACCCTTGACGTGCAGCTCGGTCAGGAAGCAGACCGCTTCCATGGAGCCGGTTTCGTTCAGGGTGGTGATGGTCTTGTTGATGATCTGCTTGTACTGGCGCTCGTCGAGTTCGCGCTCCTTGCCGCACCCGACCAGCAGTACGCGCTCGCTGAGCACACCCGGTACTTGATGCAGCAGCAGCATCTGGCCCGGTTTCCCTTCCAGGTCGCCACGGCGCAGCAGCGAGCTGAGGTAGCCGTCGCTGATCTTGTCCAGCTGTTCGGCAACCGGAGAGAGGCGGCGGGGCTCAAAAACGCCGACCACGACGCAGGCACTGCGTTGCTTCTCAGGACTGCCACTCTTTACACTGAACTCCATGGAATCTCCTACATCCTAAAGACAAAAGGCACCATTTATTGAATAATGCGGTGCTTGTTGGGGTATCAGAGGCGGAGCGAACAGTCACAGGCTCCGCAGTTCAAACTGGTAAAAATCCAATATAGGGCCCTATTTTTCAGGCATTCGACTAAAAACACAAGTTTACTTGGGAATGACTGTGATCGTTTTCCGATATTTGTTCAGGGAGACCCTGAAAACCCAGCTGGCGGTGCTGTTCGTGCTGCTGCTTATCTTCGTCAGCCAGCAATTTATCCAGATCATTGGCGATGCCGCCGATGGTGAGGTGCCGACGCGCCTGGTATCCACCCTCCTGCTGCTCAACCTGCCGAATATGGCGTTGTTGATGCTGCCTATCAGTCTGTTTTTAGCCATTCTGTTTGCTCACGGCCGTTTGTACGCTGAAAGCGAAATGACGGTGATGCACGCGGTGGGTTTCAGTCACCGTTTCATCATGGGCAGCGCCCTGGTGCTGGCCTTACTGACCGCCGCCGTCGCGGCGTTCAACACCGGCTGGGTCGCCCCCCAGGCCAAGGAGCGGGAGTACCAGGTGATCGACGAGTTCAAGGCCGATCCCGGTATCTCTTTCCTGCAGGCCGGCCGCTTCATGGAGCTCGACAAGGGGCGCCTGGTGGCCTACATCCAGGATCTGAACGACAAGGGGTCGGAGTTGCAGAAAATCTTCGTGCTGCAACGGGCCGAGGGTGGCTCACCCCCGTCAGTGGTGGTGGCCAACGAGGGGCAGGTGACCGCCGACAGCAACGGCTTGCAGTGGCTGACCCTGAAGGATGGCTCGCGCTACGAGGGGCATTTCACCGGCAAGCAGTTCCAGGTCTCGGAGTTCCGTGAATACAGCCTGGTGATCCGCCAGCAGGAGATGGAGCGATCCAACCGCAAGGCGGCGGCCAAGCCGACCCTGGCATTGCTCGGTACCCAGGACAACCAGCTGATGGCCGAATTGCAGTGGCGCCTGTCGCTGCCCCTCTCCATCCTGGTGCTCACCTTCCTGGTGGTGCCGATGGCGCGGGTCAATCCCCGTCAGGGGCGTTACGCCAAGCTGCTGCCGGCCATCCTGCTCTATCTCTCCTATTTCCTGCTGCTCAGTGCCGCCCGGTCGGCCATCGACAGCGGGCGTCTGCCCCACTGGCCCGGGATGTTCCTGGTGCCCCTGGTCTATCTGCTGCTGATAGGGTTGCCTCTCAACCTGCAGGGCACCAGCTGGTGGAACGGGGTCAAAGGGCAATTGTTCAAGAGAAAGTCAGCGTGATGCTGCAACCTGGGAGTCTCTGCTGATGTTCGGCATTCTCGATAGATACATAGGCAGGGTCATCTTCATGTCGATCCTGCTGTGCGAGCTGACCCTGGTCGGGCTCGCCGCGCTCATCAAGTACGTGGAGCAGTTGAAGGCGGTCGGGGAAGGCAACTACGACATGCTCAACGCCCTCTACTACGTGCTGCTCTCCATGCCCAAGGAAGCGGTGCTCTTCTTCCCCCTGGCGGCCCTGCTCGGTGGCCTCATCGGTCTGGGCCAGCTCGCGACCAGCTCCGAGCTGGTGGTGATGCAGGCGGCGGGACGCTCCAAGATCAGCATCGTCATGGCGGCGCTCAAGACCGCCATTCCCCTGATGCTGCTGGTGGGGCTGATGGGCGAGTACGTCGCACCGGCCGCCAAGCGGATGGCGGATGACATCAAGGCGGGGGCCATGTCGGAAGGGCGACTCACGGTCTCGGCCTACGGGGTCTGGGCACGGGATGGCAACAACTTCGTCAACATCAACGGGGTGCGCAATGATGGCGCCCTGACCGGCATCACCCTCTACCGCTTCACTCCGTCCCGCAACCTGATCGATGTGGTGCAGGCGAAGGAGGGGGTGTTCGAGGATCACCACTGGCTGCTGAAACAGGTGCACATCACCCGGTTTGACGATCCCACCCGGATCCAGGACGAACAGCATGCCCAGATGGCCTGGCAATCCGAGCTGACCCCCAAGCAGCTCGGGGTGGTCAGCATCGATCCCGAGAACCTGCCCATCTCGGGGCTGCGGGACTACATCGGTTATCTGGATGCCAACAAGCAGGATGCCGGACGCTACAAGCTGGAGATGTGGCGCAAGCTGCTCTCACCGCTCTCCGTGGTGGCCATGATACTGCTCGCCTCCTCCTTCATCTTCGGCCCGCTGCGTTCGGTGAGCATGGGGGCGCGGATGCTGATGGGGATCATGACCGGCTTCGCGGTCTATGTGAGCGACAGGGTGTTCGGCCCGGTCAGCCTGGTCTATGCGGTCCCGCCCATCCTCGCGGCCATCGCACCCAGCATGCTGTTTGGCGGCATCTCCTTCTATATCCTGAGCCGCAAACAGTAGCGGCCTGAAGGGCGGCGGGCTGCTGACAACAGGCGGCCATTGCTCTCGATGCACCGTTTCCGTCAAGGTTCTGGGCTGCAAGCCGTCAGTTCTGGTCAACAAAAAGGGCACCTCGGGGTGCCCTTTTGCGTTGCCGTCTTGGGATCAGCGATTGAGCTGCTCCAGGTTTTCCGTCTTGCCGAGCACCACCACCTCGCACTCGGCCCAGATGTCCTGGAAGGCGCGGGGGCGGGCGCGATTGAACACACACAGCAGGTTGCCCAGGCCAAAGGCCGAGGTAGCGAGCCGGATCAGGGCCTGGGTGACGCGAATGTTGCTGCCGTCCAGGTTCTGGATGCGCAGGCGCCAGGCCCGCATGCCGATGGTCTGGCCGGCGCGGACCCAGAACCAGGTGTAGAAACCGCAGATGACGAAGGCCAGCCAGGCGCTGTAGAGGGGGCTGGTGAGCAGCCAGGCGGCATCCTTGCCCTCGGGAACGTGCGCCATGCCGGTGGCCAGCAGCAGGTGGGCCACCCCCATGCCGATGAAGCCGGCGATGATCAGCAGGGCAATCACCACCAGATAGTCATAGAGCAGGGCGCCGAGACGGCGCAGCAGACCGGCGGACGGATGCCGGGGAGCAGGCTGGAGAGGGGAGGGGGTCTTGCGCTTGGCCATGATGATTATTCCATTAATATGATGCGGGCATTCTATGTAACTGGCCTGGCATCGGCAAGGCGTTGAATAAATGAGCAAACAACGGTGGGGGCAAGAAAAACACCTTGCATGGCCAAGCGCCATTCGTATAATCCCTCGCAGCTGCCCGGGTGGCGAAATCGGTAGACGCAGCGGATTCAAAATCCGCCGTAGCAATACGTGTCGGTTCGAGTCCGACCCCGGGCACCATCAGATTCCATGACAAAAGGCCATCCTCGCGGATGGCCTTTTGTTTTTCCGGGCGGTGCTAAGAGGTGTACCCACAGACCCACAGACCCACAGACCCACAGACCCACAGACCCTCAGACCTTCAGCCCTTCAGCCCTTCAGACCCACAGGCTGTCAGGCCATCAGCCTCTCGGACTGCCATCCCCTCAGTCGATATTCTGTGCGATGCGCCACAGCACGCCGGCGGGATCGTACAGACAGAATTCCTTCATACGCCACGGCTGGGTGACGAGCTCTGTGACCCGGACGCCGTAGCGGGCGGCGATCTGGCTCGCCTCCACTTGGGCCCGCCAGGCGGCCACGTCCTCCACCAGGAGGTGCATCATGAGCTGCTCGGCCAGCCCCGGGGGGTTGCCATCCTGCAGCAGGAAGCTTGCGTTGCCGAGATGAAAATAGGCCACGCCGTCGCCATCGGAGGCCAGGGTAAAGCCGAGATCCTGATAGAACTGCTTTGACAGCGTGAAATCTCGGGCAGGCACGAAGGCCTTGATTTCGGTCACGTTGAGATTGGGCATGGGCTCCTCGCGGCGCTGGGAACAGGGGAAGATGGCTTGCCAGTATGACTGGGCATTTCGGGGCAGGCCAGACGAATGGCGCGCGTTTGCACTCTTAAAGTGCTTGTGCCCCTCGGGTGGGGGGATATTGGCCGTCGGCCTCATTTGATTTCACCATGGTATGGCCCATTTCATTTATTTCATAAATACCTTAGCGGGATAGATAAGCCTGCCAAGGTGACATCACCACGGGTTCGCCCCGTCATTGTGAGGCGATTGGGTCATCCTGGTGCATTTTCCCGGCAATGCACAGCCAAAGTGCGATTTTCCCCCTGTAACCGGGCATCGTGCGCCAAGATGGTGCGTGTTGAATGTGATGAAAACATAACGCCATGAAATAAAAGGATTATTTTTCTTGGCCTGCTTTATGCTTTCCCTATGTCATGTCGCCATGATGTCTCCGTGAGCCACACAGGTGCGGTGGGCAGGTGGCCAGGTTGGAAATGCATATCAGGAAATGGACCCGGATGCCGGGACGACAAGGAGAGGGCTGTATGTTCAAGAGACTCGTAATGACTGGCCTGCTGGCGCTGGCCACCACCATGGCCGCCCCGGGCTGGGCCGAAGAGGTGGCCGCGCAGGCCGATGTGGTACAGGCGGCCGCGACCGTGACCATCAACAAGGGGGACAATACCTGGCTGATGGTGGCAGCGGCCCTGGTGATCCTGATGTCCGTGCCGGGCCTCGCCCTCTTCTACGGCGGCCTGGTGCGCGCCAAGAACATGCTGAGCGTGCTGATGCAGGTGTTCACCCTGTTCTGCCTCATCACCGTCCTCTGGGTGGTCTACGGCTACTCCCTGGCCTTCACCGAGGGCGGCGCCTTCTACGGCTCCTTCGACAAGGTGCTGTTGATGGGGGTGACGCCGGATTCCATCGCCGCCACCTTCAGCAAGGGGGTCGGGATCAGCGAGTTCATCTACGTGGTGTTCCAGGGCGCCTTTGCCGCCATCACCTGCGGGCTCATCGTCGGCGGCTTTGCCGAGCGGATGAAGTTCTCGGCGGTGCTGCTGTTCGCGGTGATCTGGTTCACCTTCGCCTATATCCCGATGGCGCACATGGTGTGGTACTGGGCGGGTCCGGATGCCTACACGGATGCGGCCGCCGCCGAAGCGGCCGGTGCCACCGCAGGCTATCTGTTCCAGCACGGCGCTCTGGACTTCGCCGGCGGCACAGTGGTGCACATCAACGCCGCGGTGGCCGGTCTGGTAGGGGCCTTCATGGTGGGCAAACGGGTTGGCTATGGCCGTGACCCCATGACCCCCCACAGCCTGACCATGACCATGATCGGTGCCGCCCTGCTGTGGTTCGGCTGGTTCGGCTTCAACGCCGGCTCCTCCCTCGAAGCCAACGGCACGGCGGCCCTGGCCTTCGCCAACACCTGGATCGCGCCGGCCGCTGCCGCCCTCTCCTGGACCTTCGCCGAGTGGGCGATGAAGGGCCGTCCCTCCCTGCTTGGCGCTGTCTCCGGTGCGGTGGCGGGTCTGGTCGCCATCACCCCTGCCGCCGGTTTCGTCGGTGTGGGGGGCGCCCTCATCATCGGCCTGCTCAGCGGTGTGGCCGGTTTGTGGGGCGTGCACGGTCTCAAGCGTCTGCTGGGGGCCGATGACAGCCTGGACGTGTTCGGCCTGCACGGGGTGTGCGGGATCCTGGGTGCCGTGCTGACCGGGGTGTTCGCCAGCCCGGATCTGGGCGGCACCGGGGTGTGGGACTATGTGACCAACCAGGTGGCCGAGGGGTACTCCATCCTGGCCCAGGTCAAGGTACAGGTCATCGGCGTGGGGGTGACCGTGGTCTGGACCGCCCTGGTCTCGGCCGTGGCCTACAAGCTGGTGGACCTGCTGATCGGTCTGCGGGTGAAGGAAGATGCCGAGCGCGAAGGGCTGGACGTGACCAGCCACGGCGAGAAAGCCTACAGCCATTGATCCTGCTGCCATGAATGTCATACCGCCGGCCCCGTCCGGCGGTTTTTTTATTGGGGCGGGCTGGCCAGGCTGCCCGGACCTGGCCGCTGGTGGCCGGGGTCGCTATTTGTGTTTGCGGGGTCTTTTATGCCTGCATTTTGGGCGGATCTCCGCTAAACTCTGCCACCCTTTATTCGGGGTCGCCGGGTCTGCCCCGTCGTCACCCTCTCTTTCATGCCTTCGGAGCCGCTCATGCCGTTAGTGGGACACCAACATCAGATCGATATTCTGGAACTGACCGACAAGGGGGATGGCAAGGGTCGCCTGTTCGATCGCCCCCTGTTTGTCGAGGGTCTGCTGCCCGGTGAGCAGGCGCTGGTCGAGTTGACCGAGGTCAAACCGAACTACCTGCACGGCAAGCTGGTCGAGTTGACCCAGCCGTCCGCCGACAGGGTGCCGGATTTTTGCCCCAATACCGAGTGCGGTGGCTGCCAGGTGCGCCCGCTGTCCTATCCGGCCCAGCTTGCCCTCAAGCAGAGCCTGGTGCAGAGCGCACTGGAGCAGGTCGGGCTGGGTGAGGCCGTGGTCAACCCCATCCTCGGCATGGAGACGCCGTTTGCCTACCGCAACAAGGCCCAGTACGCGGTGCGTGGCAGCGAGGCGGGCGCCGAGATCGGCTTCTACCGCAAGCACTCCCATGACCTCATCACCGCCGATGATTGCGCGGTGCAGGATTCGCTGCACGTGGAGCTCAATGCCCGGGTACGCAACTGGATGCGCGAGCACGACATCGCGGCCTATGACGAGGTGGCCCACACCGGCTGCGTGCGCAACCTGATGACCCGCAAGGGCTTCAAGAGCGGCGAGCTGATGGTGGTGCTGGTGACCCTGGGCGAAGCGCTGCCGTTCGAAACCGAGCTGCTGGCGGCCCTGGCGGATCTGCCGGTCACCACCCTGGTGCAGAACATCAACGAGGCGCGTACCAACCGCATCCTGGGTGACAAGAACCGGGTGCTGCTGGGCAGCGGGGTGATCCGCGACAAGATCCACGAGCTCGAATTCGAGATCTCGCCCCTCTCTTTCTTCCAGAACAACCCGAGCCAGACCGACGTGCTCTACTCCAAGGCGCTGGAGTATTGCGAGCTGACCGGCAGCGAGACGGTGTTCGACATCTATTGCGGCATCGGCACCATCTCCCTGTTCCTGGCAGGCAAGGCCGCCAAGGTGGTGGGAATCGAGTCGGTGGAGAGCGCCATCAGCGACGCCCGTCGCAATGCGGCCCTCAACGGCATAGAGCAGACCGAGTTCCACGTGGGCAAGGCTGAGCAGCTGATGCCTGCCCTGCATGCCGACGGGGTGAGTGCCGACGTGGTGGTGATGGATCCGCCCCGCAAGGGCTGTGACAAGGCGGTATTGCAGACCCTGGTGGCCATGGCGCCGCGTCGGCTGGTCTATGTCTCCTGCAACCCCCAGACCCTGGCCCGGGATCTCGCCTGGCTGGTCAAGCAGGGTTTCGTGTTGGACGAGGTGCAGCCGGTGGACATGTTCCCGCACTCCATGCACGTGGAAGCGGTTGCTCGCCTGAGCCTGCCAGCCAAGGCCTGATCGTCGCTCGGGATCTTCCCCTCGCGCGATGCAGGTGGAAGCGGTCGCCTGCCTGAGCCTGTCAGCGAAAGCCTGATCGGGCCGAGGGCGTGGCGTTAGCCAGATGGCTCTGATAAAAACGACTCCTGAGGGAGTCGTTTTTTTATGGTCGTGGTCGGCAGAGCCACCAGGCAGGGAGGTCGGCGTGATGATTCGTATGGCAGGGGTGGAGGATGCGGCGGCGCTGGACAGCTTCTTTGGGCAACTGGACAGGGAGACCCGCTTCATGCTGTATGAAGCGGGAGAGCGCCCCTCGGACATCGCGGGGCAGCGCAGGCGGCTCGAGGCCATGGCTGCGGCCCCCAATCAGGCCATGTGGTTGCTGGAGCTGGCGGGGGAGGTGCAAGGGTTTGCCGCGCTCCTTGGTGGCGGCCTGGCACGCAACCGCCACTGCGCCCTGGTGGTGATGGGGCTGCGTTCGGGGGCGCGCGGGCAGGGATGGGGTGAACGGTTGCTGCGCACCCTGATCGCGACCGCGAGGGATCTCGGTATCCACCGGCTGGAGCTGGGAGTGATGGCCCACAACGAGGTGGCCCACGCCTTGTATCGCAAGTGCGGGTTCGTGGAGGAAGGGGTGAGACGGCAGGCCTATCGGCTGGACGAGGGCTATGTGGACGAGATTGCCATGGGGCTGCTGCTGCCGCTGGACAGGCCATGACGCCGCTGGCCCCGAGATGCTGGTCTGGGGAGTTGGATTGGGGCAGGCTTGTGGGGAAACCATCAAGACAAGGAGGCGCCCATGAAGGGGATATTGCTGCGTTGGCTGGCTCGCTACGATGCCTGGTGCCAGGAGTGGGGACTCACACCGGAGAACCGGCGCTGTTGCGCGCCGGTACGCCATGATGAAGACGAGAAGCGCCCGGAGAAGGGCGACGACCTCACTGGAACTGACGGGTCACGGCGCCAGTGACGCTGTTGTAGTCGAACGATAGCCCGTCGGGGTATGCCGGGAAGCGGCCAACGGAGCTGCGCAGGGTATAGCGGCAGTTGTCGTGACGAAGGGCGCCGTCAGCCTGAGCGTCTGCCGGGATGAGCCGGGAGATGTAGTCACTGTCTGAATCCTGGTGCAACTCATCGGCCACCGTCAGATCGGTATCGAGCAGGGCGCCAAACAGGCTCTCGCAGTCGTCCCGGCTGCTGACGGAGATCTGATCGCTGTCGCCACCGGGGAAGACGGTATCGGGCCCCTGACCTCCCTGGTCCTCCTTGGTGCCCACCGGCCAGCCATGACTGTTGATGTCGAGATCCTGCCTGCCCATGCCGCTAAAGTTGTAGAGTGCCAAGGGCTCCCCCTTTACCTTGACCGCCCAGCCGGCGTGGGCGAGCCGGGCGGCACTGGCAAAGCTGCCCGCCGTGGCCGAGACGCTGCTCTTGAGCCCGTCGTCCTGGATGTTGATGAAGCGGGGCAGGGCGGTCACGGCCAGGATCCCCAGCACGATGATGACCAGCACCAGTTCTATCAGGGTAAAGCCTCGGGAAACGTGTGTTGGCATGGAATGAACCCATTGAGTACGACAGACAGGTAAGCGCGACATGGAATTGATAGACACCCACTGCCACCTCGATTTTCCGGTCTTTGACGCCGATCGCGAGGCGCTGCTGACCCGGTGGCGCCAGCTGGGGGTGGGCGAGTATATCATCCCCGCCGTGGGAGAGGAAAACTGGGGGCGGGTGATGGCGCTGGCCGGGCGCCACGACGACATCCGTTATGGCCTGGGGATCCATCCCTGGTATGTGGGCAAGCAGCCCCGGGATGTACTGACCCGGCTGGAGACCCTGCTGGCGAGTCGGCCCCGTGGGTTGGTGGCCGTGGGGGAGTGCGGGCTGGATCTGCGCTCCCATGTGCCGCAGGAGGGGCAGGTCGAGATGTTCGAGGCGCAGGTGCGGCTGGCCATGGCGCATGAGCTGCCCCTCATCGTCCACTCGGTGCGTGCCAACGACACGGTCGCCAAGATCCTGCGGCGCTTCACTCCGCCACAAGGGGGGATCATTCACGCCTTCAGCGGCTCCCTGCATCAGGCGGAGGTGTTCTGGCAACTGGGTTTCAGGCTGGGGATCGGGGGGGTCATCAGCTATGAGCGGGCCAACAAGACCCGGGAGGCGATACGCCAGATGCCGCTGGAGGCCTTGCTGCTGGAAACCGACGCTCCCGACATGCCGCTGCAAGGCCAGCAGGGGGAGGTGAACACGCCGGCCAGCCTGCCGACCATAGCCCGCTTGTTGGCACAATTGCGGCAGCAACCGCTGGATGATGTTATTTCGGTGTTACATGACTCCACCCGGCGGCTGTTCCCCCCAGGAAATCATGAAATTAACATTTGATTATCAAATGATGACCGAGTGATAAAAAACAGGGCCCATAAAAATCGTTTGCGGTCTAATTAAACGATGTTCAGGCCGTTTGTGGCTTATAAAATGTGACCAGTATTCTATTTTGTCGCACCGTAATTAGTATAATGCGCACCCTTGATTAGCGGCTTCAATACACAAATCGTTAACAAGCTGGCAGGTGCTACTAAAGAGGAAGTGTTAATAATGAATCTGATAATGGGTCTGGTAGGGATGGCGACGCTCATCCTTATTGCGGTGCTGTTCTCCAGCAACCGCAAGGCAATCAAAATTCGTACCGTAGGTGGCGCCTTTGCCATCCAGGCCGGTCTGGGGGCCTTCGTGCTCTACGTGCCGGTCGGTCGTGACATCCTGGTAGGCGTGTCCGACGCCGTCTCCAGCGTCATCGGTTATGGCCAGAACGGCATCGAATTCCTGTTCGGTGGTCTGGTTGGCAACAAGATGTTCGAAGTGTTCGGTGGCGGTGGCTTCGTCTTCGCCTTCCGCGTCCTGCCCGTCATCATCTTCTTCTCTTCCCTGATCGCGGTACTCTACTACCTCGGCATCATGCAGTGGGTGATCAAGCTGCTGGGCGGCGGTCTGCAGAAGGTGCTGGGCACCTCCCGTACCGAATCCCTCTCCGCCACTGCCAACATCTTCGTCGGTCAGACCGAAGCCCCGCTGGTGGTACGTCCCTTCATCTCCAAGATGACCGACTCCGAGCTGTTTGCCGTCATGTGTGGTGGTCTGGCTTCCGTTGCCGGCTCCGTGCTGGCCGGTTACGCCTCCATGGGCGTCAAGATGGAATACCTGATCGCCGCCTCCTTCATGGCTGCCCCGGGTGGTCTGCTGTTCGCCAAGCTGCTGGTACCGGAAACCGAGACCCCGAGCTACGACGAGAACACCGCAGAAGGTGAGCTGGACGACAAGCCGGCCAACGTGATCGACGCCGCTGCCGCCGGTGCCTCCGCCGGTCTGCAACTGGCCCTGAACGTGGGTGCCATGCTGCTGGCCTTCATCGGCCTCATCGCCATGATCAACGGCATCTTCTCCGGTGTGGGCGGCTGGTTCGGTTACCCGCAACTCTCCCTGGAGCTGCTGCTGGGCTGGCTGTTCTCCCCGCTGGCCTTCCTGATCGGCGTGCCCTGGAGCGAAGCGGTCGTGGCCGGTTCCTTCATCGGTCAGAAGCTGGTGGTCAACGAGTTCGTGGCTTACCTGAACTTTGCCCCCTACCTGAAGGATGAAGTGCTGATCAACGGTGTGGCCATGTCCGAGCACACCAAGGCGATCATCTCCTTCGCCCTGTGCGGCTTCGCCAACCTGTCCTCCGTCGCCATCCTGCTGGGTGGTCTGGGCTCCATGGCACCGAACCGTCGCGGCACCATCGCCAAGTTCGGTCTGAAGGCCGTGCTGGCAGGTTCCCTGTCTAACCTGATGTCTGCGACCATCGCAGGCTTCTTCCTGGCGCTGTCCGGCATGTAACATCGCCCGACTGACAGGATAAAGACGAACGCCACAGCGATTTGCTGTGGCGTTCTCGTTTGGGGTGGTGACAACCGTTTTCCTGTCAAGACTAATAATAAAGTGAGTCAAATCGGAGGTTCTATGAATGAAGTGCTACTGGCAATGGCGGCCGGCTTTATCGTTGGGGTGTTGTTTTCTTTCCTCAAGTTGCCGATACCGGCGCCGCCCGTCCTCTCCGGCGTCATGGGGATCGTGGGGGTCTATCTGGGGGGCATTGCCTACTCCTGGATCCTGACCCGCTTCTTCTCTTAAGCGCCTTCCAGCGCTGGATTTGCCGGGTGTGAGGTACCTCTGAAATTGGCAAATCCGGCTTGCAAACACGGGGTATCTCGGCTGAAATAGGCGATGCCAGCAGGGTGCTGGCATTGACTAATGCCCGGTGAATCCGGGTGTTGGCGGTCAAATGGAATTGATTGGGAAGTCGGGTCTGCGTAGTCGGCCTTTCTCAAGTCTTCATGGAACCAAGTCCGCACTTTTGTAAGAAAGTGACAGGGCTCTTGCCTTATTTGCAGCCGTATTGCCTGTGCACTTGCGCTGCAATTCCATATCCCGTTGCTCCGGGAACGTCTCTGCCGACCCTTGGTGTTCGGTGAAGCCGATCGCGGGTGATGGGGCTTAACAAGACTTTGGAGACATAGCATGACTGATCTGAAAGTGGCCGCCCAACGCGCCCTGAACCTGATGGACCTGACCACCCTGAACGATGACGACACCGATCAGAAGGTGATCGACCTGTGCCACAAGGCCAAGTCTCCGGCCGGCCTGACCGCCGCCGTCTGCATCTATCCCCGTTTCATTCCCATCGCGCGCAAGACCCTGCGTGACATCGGCGCCGCCGACGTGCGCATCGCGACCGTGACCAACTTCCCCCACGGCAACGACGACATCGAGATCGCCGTTGCCGAGACCCGCGCCGCCGTGGCCTACGGTGCCGACGAGGTGGACGTGGTCTTCCCGTACCGCGCCTTCATGGCCGGCAATGAACAGGTCGGCTTCGATCTGGTCAAAGCATGTAAGGAAGCCTGCGGCGCCAAGGTACTGCTGAAAGTGATCATCGAGACCGGCGAGTTGAAGGAAGAGGCGCTGATCCGTCGCGCCTCCGAGATCTCCATCGACGCCGGTGCCGATTTCATCAAGACCTCCACCGGCAAGGTGCCGGTCAATGCGACCCCGGAAGCTGCCCGCATCATGATGGAAGTGATCAAGGCCAAGAACCCGAAAGTGGGCTTCAAGCCGGCCGGTGGCGTGAAAGACGCCGCCGTGGCGGGTCAGTACCTGGCCATGGCCGAAGAGATCCTGGGCAAGGACTGGGTATCCGCCCGCACCTTCCGCTTCGGCGCCTCCAGCCTGCTGGCCAGCCTGCTGGCGACCCTGGGGCATGGCGACAAGCCTGCCAATACTAGCGGTTACTAAGCGGTGGCAGGGGGCGGTGCGCCGCCCCCTTCCGGATCTGGTTCGGTCTGTGTTCGTGCGTGATGCACGGAGGGAATGAAAGATGTTTTTGCCTCAAGAAATTATTCGCAAGAAGCGCAACGGTGAAGCGCTCAGTACCCAAGAGATTCAATTCTTCGTCCAAGGCATAACCAACAACACCATCGGTGAGGGGCAGATCGCGGCCCTGGCCATGGCGGTCTACTTCAAGGACATGACCATGGATGAGCGGGTTGCCCTGACCTGCGCCATGCGCGACTCCGGCATGGTATTGACCTGGGATCACCTCAATCTGGGCGGCCCCATCGTCGACAAGCACTCCACCGGCGGCGTGGGTGACGTTGTCTCCCTGATGCTGGGCCCCATGGTCGCTGCGTGCGGCGGTTTCGTGCCCATGATCTCCGGCCGTGGTCTCGGCCATACCGGCGGTACCCTGGACAAGCTGGATGCCATCCCCGGCTACCAGACCTCGGTCGACAACGACCGCTTCCTGAAAGTGGTGAAAGAGGCGGGTGTCGCCATCATCGGCCAGACCGGCGATCTCGCCCCGGCGGACAAGCGTATCTATGCGGTACGGGATATCACCGCCACCGTCGAGTCCATTGCCATGATCACCGGCTCCATCCTCTCCAAGAAGCTTGCCTCCGGGCTCGAAGCGCTGGTGATGGACGTGAAGGTGGGCTCCGGCGCCTTCATGCCGACCTTTGAAGCCTCCGAGGAACTGGCCAAGAGCATCGTCGCCGTGGCCAACGGGGCCGGCTGCCGCACCTCTGCACTCCTGACCGACATGAACCAGGTGCTGGCCTCCAGCGCCGGCAACGCCGTGGAAGTGCGCGAAGCGGTGCGCTACCTGACCGGTGAGTATCGCAACCCGCGCATCCACGAAGTGACCATGGCCCTGTGCGCCGAGATGCTGATCTCCGCCGGTCTTGCCAGCGATGACGGCGATGCCCGCACCAGGTTGCAGGCGGTGCTGGACAATGGCAAGGCAGCCGAGATCTTCGGGCGCATGGTGACCGGCCTCGGTGGTCCCGCCGACTTCATGGAGCGCTACGACGCCTACCTGCCCAAAGCCGCCATCGTGCGCCCCGTCTACGCGGCCCACAGCGGATTCGTCACCGCCATGGACACCCGTGAACTGGGCCTGGCCGTGGTCGCCATGGGCGGTGGTCGCCGCGCCGCCGCCGACAAACTCGATTATGCGGTCGGTCTGACCGACTTTATCCGCCTGGGTCAGAGCGTCGATGCTGACAAGCCGCTCGCCCTGATCCACGCTCAGACAGAAGCTCAATTTGCCGAGGCTGCCCGCATGGTGCAGGCTGCCGTGAAGATCGGCGACACCCGACCAGAGGCGCTGCCCGAGGTTTACCGTCGCATCGGTCTGGCTGATTTGTAACAAGGGGAAGTCCCATGAAACGTACCTTTATTCTGATGATGGACTCTTTCGGTATTGGTGCTGCCGCCGATGCCGACAAGTTCGGCGACGTGGGGGCCAATACCCTTGGCCATATCGCCAAGGCGTGCGCCGCCGGTGAGATCGAGGGCCGTGGCGCTCTCAACCTGCCAAACCTCAGCAAGCTGGGTCTGGGCCACGCGGGCGAACTCGCCAGCGGCACCTTCCCGGCCGGACTAAACAAGGATGTCGAGGTGATCGGTGCCTACGGCTTTGCCCAGGAGCTCTCCTCCGGCAAGGACACCCCGTCCGGTCACTGGGAGATTGCCGGCGTGCCCGTCTTGTTCGAGTGGGGTTATTTCCACGACCATCACAATAGCTTCCCGCAGGAGCTGCTGGATGCCATCGTCGAGAAGGCCGGTCTGCCCGGGTATCTGGGCAACTGCCACGCCTCCGGTACCCAGGTGCTGGACGATCTGGGCGAAGAGCACATGCGCACCGGCAAGCCGATCCTCTACACCTCTGCTGACTCCGTGTTCCAGATTGCCTGCCACGAAGAGACCTATGGCCTCGAGAAGCTCTATGAGCTGTGCCACATCGTGCGCGAGCTGCTGGAGCCCTACAACATCGGCCGCGTCATCGCGCGTCCGTTCGTGGGCAGCGGCAAGGGCAACTTCAAGCGCACCGGCAACCGCCACGACTACTCCGTGCTGCCGCCGGCGCCGACCGTGCTGGACTACATGAAGGAAGCGGGTGGCCAGGTGGTCTCCATCGGCAAGATCGCCGACATCTATGCCCAGCAGGGCATCACCAAGCAGGTGAAGGGGACCGGTCTGACCGAGCTGTGGGACAGGACTCTGGAAGAGGTGAAAGCGGCCGGTGACCAGACCATCGTCTTCACCAACTTCGTGGACTTCGACTCCTCCTACGGTCACCGCCGTGATGTCAAGGGCTACGCCGATGCGCTGGAGTACTTCGACTCCCGCCTGCCGGAGCTGTTCGACCTGCTGCAGGATGGCGACGTGGTGGTGCTGACCGCCGACCACGGCTGTGACCCGACCTGGAGCGGTACCGACCACACCCGCGAATACATTCCGGTACTGTTCTACGGCAAGCCGGTCAAGGCGGGCTCCGTCGGTCGTCGCGAGACCTTCGCCGACATCGGCCAGAGCATCGCGGCCTACCACGGCCTGCCCAAGCTGCAATACGGTACCAGCTTCCTGTGATGGTGACCCCGGGCCGGTTCGCCTGCCCGGGGTGCCACAGGGCCCCGGTTTCCTGTAATGTACCGCCGCCGCGCAGGCAGCGGACAATCCATAAAGACAATAAAACTCAACCTAGTGTGAAGGAATAAAGAGAATGGCAACTCCTCATATCAATGCGAAAGATGGCGCCTTTGCTGATACCGTGCTGATGCCGGGCGACCCCCTGCGTGCCAAGTACATCGCCGAAACCTTCCTGGAGAACGTCGAGCAGGTGTGCGACGTGCGCAACATGTTCGGTTTCACCGGCACCTACAAGGGTCGTCGCATCTCCGTCATGGGTCACGGCATGGGCATCCCGTCCTGCTCCATCTACGCAAAAGAGCTGATCACCGACTACGGCGTGAAGACCCTGATCCGCGTGGGCTCCTGCGGTGCCGTGCGTGAAGACGTGAAACTGCGTGACGTGGTGATCGGCATGGGTGCCTGCACTGACTCCAAAGTGAACCGTCTGCGCTTCAAGGACCACGACTTCGCCGCCATCGCCGACTTCGACCTGGTGGCCAATGCCGTTCAGGCCGCCAAGAACAAGGGCGTGGCCGTGCGCGTGGGCAACATCTTCTCCGCCGATCTGTTCTACACCCCGGACCCCTCCATGTTCGACGTCATGGAAAAATACGGCATCCTGGGTGTCGAGATGGAAGCCGCCGGTATCTATGGCGTGGCCGCCGAGTACGGTGCCAAGGCGCTGACCATCTGCACCGTCTCCGACCATATCCGTACTGGTGAGCAGACCACCTCCGAAGAGCGTCAGCTGACCTTCAACGACATGATCGAAATCGCGCTGGACTCCGTCCTGCTGGGTGACAACTGATCCCCCTCGCGTATAAAAAACGGCGGCCCTCGGGCCGCCGTTTTGCATTTTTGCGAAGCACGGTCAGAGATCGAGGGCGAAGCGCCCCTTGCCCGCCTGTTTGGCCTGGTACATGGCGGCATCGGCCCGGTGCAGCAGATCGTCGATGTGACAATACTGGCCCGAGTGGCAGAGGGCGCCCCCTATGCTGCCGGCAAGGGGCAGCCGATGACCGGCCACGTCTCCAGGAACCGCCATGGCCGCCAGCAGCCGCTCGCACAGGGCGGGCAGCTCCTGCGCCGGTTGGCGCAAGGCGGGCAGTATGATGGTGAACTCGTCGCCGGCCAGGCGCGCCACCATGTCCCCCGGGCGCACCTCGGCACTCAGCACCTGGGCGAAGCGTTGCAACAGAGCATCGCCGACGTGGTGTCCCAGCCTGTCGTTGATCCCCTTGAAGCCGTCGAGATCGAGGAACAGCAGGCCCAGGGGTTCGGCATTCTGACGCACCCGCTCCAGCTCCCGGGAGAGGCGCAGGGTGAAGGCGCGCCGGTTGGGCAGGCCGGTGAGGGGGTCGTGAGCCGCCTCGTGTTCCAGCTGGCTTTGCAGCGCCTTGAACTCGGTGATGTCGCTGCCGAGGATGTAGACCCCGGGCTCGTCGCCCCGGCTCGGGATCATGGTGATCCTGAGGTCGCGTCGGCCTATGGGGAGATCGAAACGGTGCTCGAAACTCACCTGCTCACCGGCGAGGGCTTTTGCCACATAGGCCATGGCCCTGCCGTGGGCCTCCTCGCCGATGACGTCCCGCACGCTCATTTCCCGCATCTGTTCGGTATCGAGCCCGAAGTAGCGGCAATAGGCCTGGTTGGCGAACAGGTAACGCCCCTCGGGCGACACCATGCTGATGGTGACCGGCAGGCCATCGGTGATGGCCCGCAGTCGGGCACGGCCACGCTCGATCTCCGCGAGCACCTGGCGGCGGGCCGTGATGTCGTGCAAAAACAGGGCGATGCGCACCTTGCCGTCGAACTGGTAACGCTCGGCAATCACCTCGACCGGGACGTGCCGGCCTGTGCGGGTGATGATGTCGCACTCCAGCCGCCGTGGCGGACTCTGCGGGTTGCCTGACAGGCTCAGCAGGGGATGCTCGGCGCCGAGCAGCCCGAAGAGGGGACGGCCCAGCATCTCGTCGGCGTGCCAGCCGAGCAGGGTGGTGGAGGCCGGGTTCCAGCCTGTGATGATGAAATCGGCATCGAGCTCGAGGAAGGCATTGCTGGTGTGCTCCAGCATGTGCTGCAAGCGGCGCTGCTCCTGCCACAGCTGCTGCTGCATGGCGCCGCGCTCGCGCATCTCCTGATGCAGCTGTTCCACCGTGCGGGAAAGCTCCCGGGTCCGTGACTGCACCTGCTGCTCGAGCCCTTGCTGCAGCCGCACGAGTTCGGCTTCGGCCTGTTTGCGCTCGGTGAGGTCGGCAAACACGGCGATCATGTGGGGGGCCATGGTGCGGCTCTGGCAGAGGGTCACGCTGAGCTGGACCCAGCACTGGGTGCCATCGGCCCGGATCATCCGCTTCTCCAGCCGGTAATCCTGCCGTTGCCCCGCGATCAGGGCATCGAACAGGGGCTGCTCCCGTTGCAGATCTTCGGGATGGGTCATGGCGAGCCAGGTCCGGCTCAGCATCTCATGCTCGCTGTAACCGAGCAGCCGCTCCAGCCCCGGGTTGGCTCTCAGCCATTTCCCCTCGAGGGAGGAGAGGGCCATGCCCACCGACGACTGGTTGAAGGTGAGGGTGAAGAGATGCTCCTTGTCTTCCAGCACCTGGTTGAGGGTGCGCACCTGGTGGCGCCGCTCCAGATCGTGCAGGGTGTTCTCCACCAGGCGGCCGAAGTCGTCGAGATCCCGGCAGGCCTCTTCATCGAGATGGCGCGGCACATGGTCCACCAGGCAGAGGGTGCCGAGCACCACGCCATCGAGGGCGCGCAGGGGGCGGCCGGCGTAGAAGACCACGCCGGGATCATCGGTCACCAGCGGATTGTCGGCAAAGCGGAGATCCCGTCTGGCATCCGGTACCTGCATGATGTCGGGGCGCAAAATGGCATGACCGCAGAAGGAGTACTCCCGGTTGATCTCGCACATATCGACCCCGGTGCGGGCGAGAAACCACTGCCTGTTCACGTCGGTCAGGGAGACCATGGCGATGGGGAGTGCGAAATGCCGGGTGATGAGCCGGGTGAGGCGATCAAGCTGATCGATGGGCTCGTGGTCGAGCAGGCCGAGGATGCGCAGTCGTTCCAGTCGACTGTGTTCATCCCGAGGCAAGGGGGGGGCAATCATGTGGCTCTCCTGCCAGTGATCTTGCCAGTGTTATATACAAGCCGGAGGATGTGATCCACTCCCGCTTATTGCGGAGCGGCGGGTTTGCTCTGTTTCTTGTGCTTGCGCACCCGCATGTAGTTGCGACGCACCCCGTAGGAGATGAGCAGGCCGGCCAGCAACATCACCAGCAGCATCAGGCGCTGTTTCTCCTGGTTGACCTTGAGATGGGTATCCTGTGCGGCCAGCAGTTTCTGCTCTTCCAGGGTGATCCTCAGATAACCCAGGGTCAGGTTTCCGTCCTGGATCTCCTGGACGAATTGGATGCGCCCCTTGCCCTGCTCCGGCAGGGATTTGTTGTCGCTGCCGATGGGCAGCAGGCTGTCCAGCGGCAGGGCGTTGTCCGACTGGGCGAGGGGAATGCCGCGGGTGTCATAGAGGGTGACGTCCAGAATGTCAGGCTCGGCGGCCAGATCCTGCGCCAGTCTCTCCAGTTCGCTCTCCTTGTCCTCCTTGATCCAGCGGCGCATGTCCCGGGCGGCATAGGCGACCAGCGCCTGTGCCCTGTCCCGTGCCGCCGCGTGCAGGGCGGCCTGGCTCTCTCCCTGCATGTGGATGAGCAGCACCAGCACCCAGAGACCGAGCAGGACTCCCGCCGCCAGGCTGACAACACGTTTGATGGGAAGATGACGCACAGAACCGGGCCTCTGGTAATGGATGAGCGGGGCTGGCTGGTGCCCCGGTGCCGCGAAGCGGGAAACAGGGTGGTCTGTTTCCATGTCTGCCCGCACCGCAGGCGGGATCTTGGCGCTTGCCTGTACAAAAAGCAATACGCTACTCTGGGCCCGCATGATGAACCCCATGATTTCCAAGGAAGGCGTCTCTCTTATGTTGTTGTCCCAACTTCCCCGCTCCCTGCACGACTGGTCCGGGGCCCTGAGCTGTGCCCCCTGCTGGCAGCTCACCAACGAAGCCCTGCTGCCCGCGGCCAACGCCCATGACAGCGCCTGGATTGTCCTGTTTGGCAAGGGGCTGGAGGCCGGTCATCTGGCCCGCCTGGCCCAGCAGCTGGATGCCCAGGGGCTCGAGGCCAGCCTCTATCCCGCAGGGGAGCAGGCCGGTATTCCACTGCTGCTGCTTGGCACCAACCGCTTCTCCCCCGAGCTGGTGCAGGCGCTCAAAGCCCAGGAGTGGGACATCGACCTGTGTCATCTGGCCGCCCTGCCTACCCTGAGTGAGCCCGGTCTGCTGGTGATGGACATGGATTCCACCGCGATCAGGATAGAGTGCATCGACGAAATCGCGCGACTGGCCGGGGTCGGTGAGCAGGTGGCGGCCGTTACCGCGGCGGCCATGCAGGGCAAGCTGGAGTTTGCCGACAGTCTGCGTGCCCGGGTGGCGCTGCTGGAAGGGGCGCCGGTCACCATCCTCGACGAGGTGGCGGCCGACATGCCCTGGATGCCGGGCCTGCCACTCATGGTCGATGCCCTCAAGCAGGCTGGCTGGAAGGTGGCGATCGCCTCCGGTGGCTTCACCCGCTTTGCCGGCGAGTTGCAGCGTGCTCTGGGTCTGGATGCCATTTTCGCCAACGAGCTGGCGGTGGAAGGGGGCTTGCTGATCGGCAAGGTGAGCGGCCCCATCGTCGATGCCGCCGCCAAGGCCGAGGCACTGCAACAGCTGGCCTCGGAGTACGGGGTGGTTGCATCCCAGACGGTCGCGGTCGGCGATGGTGCCAACGATCTCAAGATGATGGCGGTGGCGGGGCTTGGCATTGCCATTCATGCCAAACCCCTGGTACGTGCCCAGGCGGCGGCGACCCTCAATCACCACGATCTGGAAGGGGTGCTCTGCCTGCTCGGCGCCCTGGCTTGTCGCGACCGACGCTGGTGCTGATCCCGCTCAAGGAGGAGCCGATCACGAGATGGAACTGTTACAGCAATCCCTGTTTGTCCCCTGCGGTGAGCATCGACTCCATGTGCGCCATATCCAGCCCGGTGTCGCGGTGCATGCCGACCCCATCCTGATGGTGCACGGGGCCATCGAGAACGGCCGCATCTTCTACACCGAATCGGGCAAGGGGCTTGCCTGCTTTCTGGCTCGCCACGGGTATCAGGTCTATGTGGCGGATCTGCGTGGTCGGGGTCTGAGCACACCGACCATCGCCGAGCGGGCCGGCCACGGCCAGCATGAGCTGATCACCGAGGATCTGCCCGCCCTGCAGCACTGGGTATCGACCCGCCATGCCGGTGCCCGGGTGCACTGGATGGCCCACTCCTGGGGCGGCGTCATCATGGCCTCGACCCTGGTGCGCTTCCCCGAGCTGGCGGAGCAGGTTGCCAGCCTGGTGTTCTTCGGCACCAAGCGGGGGGTCTCGGTGCAGAACCCGGAGCGCTGGTTGAAGGTGGATCTGATCTGGAACCGGCTCGCCCCCTGGCTGGCGCGCCGCCGGGGGTTTTTGGCCGCCCGCCGGTTGAAGATAGGGGCCGATGATGAGCCCCTGCGCTACTTGCAGGAGACCATCCCCTGGGTCAAGTGCGGGCCCTGGTTGGACCCCTTTGACGGCTTCGCCTATGACGAGGCGGCGAGCCGGGTCAACTGGCCCCCGCTC
Organism: Aeromonas sp. R10-1; assembly: GCF_040908465.1. Taxonomy (NCBI): domain Bacteria; kingdom Pseudomonadati; phylum Pseudomonadota; class Gammaproteobacteria; order Aeromonadales; family Aeromonadaceae; genus Aeromonas; species Aeromonas sp. R10-1. The sequence goes on along the minus strand of NZ_JBFODT010000017.1, from coordinate 109,411 downwards.
TGGATGATCTCCGCCAAGGCGGACAAGGTACTTGGCCACCCCGTCGACGTGCGCCGCTTCAGCGACGAGATGGGGTCGGCCGCCCGCCATACCCGCCTTGGCCGGGACAACGGCAACCGGCTCGATTACGACCACATCAACATGCTGACGGCGCCCCAGGCACAGGAGGATCACTTCCCCGACATCCTCGCCTGGCTGCGCAACCCCCAGGCTGCCTGATAGACAAAAAAACGGGCACTTGCGTGCCCGTTTTTTGTTGTCTCCCGGCCCTGCTGGCTAGCGGGGCCCGGATGGTATGCCAAGGCGGAACAGGGTCGCCTCGGTGGTATCGGTCAGTTCACCCACGCCCACGACACTCCAGAGCTCCTCTTCCAGCTTCTTGGCCTTGTGAATGGCGAACTTGGCGATGTAGTCCAGTTCACCCGCGATGAAGCTGGTGTCCGGGCGGCCGGTGCGCGAAATACCCACCAGTACCGAATAGAACTCTCCCTGTTGCCGGGCCAGCTCGATGAAACGGCGCTTTTGATCCGGTGAGCTGAAGCTGCTGGCCAGGTGGCTGCGAAACAGGGGGGTTCCCCCCTGGGAGTGGAGGGCGGCGATGTAGACCTCCTCCTCTTCCGGCTTGTCTTCCCGCTCGATGGCGCGCAGGGGATTGAGCAGCAGGGCCTTGAGCAGTGCCCCCTGGAACAGGGGATACAGGTTCAACTGCTGATCCTGCTCGGCACAGATGCGCAGCAGACGGGAAAGGCTGCGTGGCTGTGGCGAGAGGCCGGCCGCGGCCAGTTTCGGGGCGGCCTTGAGCTTGTTCACATAGACGGGGGTGTTGAACAGGTGGTGGGTGTAGAGGTTGCGCAGCGCCCTGGCCATGCCGCGATAGCGATTGAACTCCCGGGTGGTCTTGAGCTTGTTCTGGTTGCTTTCAATAAGCAGGCTGAAGAACTGGTGGCCGGTATGGCGCTCAGCCGTCCCCTCGATGCACAGATGCAGCACGGTTCTGCTCAGGTTGAGGCTGACCAGCCGATAGGGCAGGCGTTGCAGGTCCATGTTCCTGGCGAGCTCCTGCAAACGGGGCAGGGCCACAGTGATGATGTCTCCCTTCTCCCCGTCGAACGGCTCCTCCAGCTCGATTTGCATGCCGTGGGCAGAGATGTCTCGGGTCCAGCCGACCCAGGATCGCTCCTTGTGATGCAAGACGATGGCCGTCTTGTGCATGTAGCGCGCCTCCTTGCGCAGTTGCACATAGTGCAGCGTCTCTATCTCGAAGGGGGCGGCATGGATGTCATGGCCAAAGCGCTGCAAGGCGTTGGCGTTGAGCGGCTCCTGGCTGGTCTCTCGCTGGAACTCGTCACGCTGGTTGTCCAGGTTTATCTCCTGCAGCATGCCCACGTATCCGAGCTGGGCCAGGCGCTCGCGCAGCAGCCTGTCCTGCAACTGGCTCGCCCCGCCCTGGGGGTTGTCGAGGTCGGCCTCCCGCAGGGTGCTGGCTTCCATGCTGAACTTGTACACCCGCCAGCTGGGGCGGCGGGCGCCGATCTGGAAGAAGAGCGCGGTCAGTCCGCTATGTTCCAGCTCCTCCCGGGTCGCGGAGAAGAAGTAGAGGTGGCTGCGTACCGCATGGGTAAAGCAGTAGATCAGCGTCTCGCGCAGCCCCTCTTTGCCTGGGAGCAACGAGGGCATGCGGGCCGCAGTGAAGAGGCTGGCGAGCATGTCGCGATTCTTGGCATCGCGCCAGTATTCGAGAATGTGCTGGTTGTTCTCGGTGCGCAAGGCGATCTCGAGGGCGGGGACGCTGCCCTTGCCGAAATAGAGGGGCATGCCGGTCATGCGCGGCAGATAGAACTGCTCATACCCCTTGATGACGGCGGCGGAGAGCAGGTAGTCGACGCTGACGCGATAGCGGCTGCGGTTGCGCTCGATGAAGTCGCGCAGGAACTCGTCGAACACCGGATGCTCGCCGTTCTTGAGCAGCCTGAGCCAGAATTTGTCCTCTTTTCTCTCCTCCCCCAGGATCTGGTAGCTGACCGGGTCACGCAGCAGGGGATGGGGATGATCGCGTTCCAGTCCGGTGAAAAAGACGGCTATCAGGTCGCCTGTCTGGTAGTCGGGCAGATAGGGCACGGATACCCGGATGCCGCCGAGGGAGATGTCGGAGCTCTTGGCGAGGATCTTCTCGCCGTTGGCGAGCTGGAGCACCATGGGAGAGCTGAAGTGCATGCGCTCTTCCTGTCGCCCGTAATGGCTGGCGAAGGGGATGGCGCTGACATCGAACGGACGAAACGGGCTGATGGGCAGCGCCAGATTGTCGCTGCGCCCCTGGTTGAGTTTGTACCAGGCTTGCAGCGCCTCGTAGACCCCCAGGGTGTAGCTGTCCCGGTAGAGGTAGCACTGGGATTGAAACAGCTCGATGGCCTCGGCGGGCATGAAGTGGGTCACCCCGTCGAACTCATGCACCTGACAGAGGGTGCCCAGCTCGTTGCGCATGTCGATGACGCGCCGACAGGGGGTGCACTTGCGTTTGAGTTCCATCTTCAGCAGGAACCGGCTGTTCGTATTTTCGTTCTGGGTCAGACGGTTGAAGATTTCGTCGAAGTCCTTTTCCCGGAGCAGGGGGACAAGTTGTTCTATCAGATGTAGTGGTTGTTCTGAATCCATGTATTCCTGCCGCGGAAAGTCACTTTTCCGATTCTGGGTTTGATCTGCCGGTCGCAAACAAGTATATCAAGCAGGAATTCATCCTGTCCCCGAGTTATCCATGGCCAAAAACAAAACCGCCTATGTTTGTTCCGAATGTGGAGCCGACTTCACCCGCTGGCAAGGCCAGTGCAGCGAGTGCAAGGAATGGAACACCATCACCGAGGTGCGACTGGGGGTGACGACACCCGGCAAGAGCGCTCGCTATACCGGTTATGCGGGCGCCGTCGGCAGCCAGGTGCAGACCCTGGCGGAGATCGCCACCACGGAGATCCCCCGTTTCAGCTCGGGCTTCAAGGAGCTGGACCGCGTACTCGGTGGCGGCGTGGTCCCCGGTTCGGCCATTCTCATCGGCGGCAACCCCGGGGCCGGCAAGTCGACCCTGTTGCTGCAGACCATGTGCGGTCTGGCGCAGCGCATGAAGACCCTCTATGTGACCGGTGAGGAATCACTGCAACAGGTGGCGATGCGGGCTGGTCGGCTGGGTCTGCCCACGGACAAGCTACGCATGTTGTCCGAGACCAGTGTCGAGCAGATCTGCCTCATCGCCCAGCAGGAGCAACCTCAGATCATGGTCATTGACTCCATCCAGGTGATGCACGTGGCGGATGTGCAGTCTGCGCCGGGGTCCGTCTCCCAGGTGCGGGAGTCGGCGGCGCTGCTGACACGCTATGCCAAGCAGAATCATGTGGCCATCTTCATGGTGGGCCACGTCACCAAGGACGGCACCCTGGCGGGCCCCAAGGTGCTGGAGCACTGCATCGACTGCTCCGTGCTGCTGGATGGCGGGCACGACTCGCGTTTTCGCACCCTGCGATCCCACAAGAACCGCTTCGGTGCGGTCAACGAACTGGGGGTCTTCGCCATGACCGGGCAGGGAATGAAGGAGGTGAGCAACCCTTCCGCGATTTTCCTCAGCCGCGGGGAGGAGCAGGCGCCGGGCTCCATCGTCATGGTGATCTGGGAAGGCACGCGCCCCCTGCTGGTGGAGTTGCAGGCGCTGGTGGATTACTCCCAGCTCTCCAATCCGCGCCGGGTGGCGGTGGGGATGGACCACAACCGTCTCGCCATGCTGCTGGCGGTGCTGCATCGTCACGGCGGGTTGCAGATGGCGGATCAGGATGTGTTCATCAACGTGGTGGGTGGCGTCAAAGTCGAGGAGACCAGCGCGGATCTGGCGCTGCTGCTGGCCATGGTGTCGAGCTTCCGGGATCAGGCCCTGCCCAAGGATCTGGTGGTCTTTGGCGAGGTGGGGCTCTCCGGCGAGATACGGCCCGTGCCCTCGGGTCAGGAGCGACTGCAGGAGGCGGCCAAGCACGGTTTCCGCCGAGCCATCGTCCCGCATGCCAATGCGCCCAAACATCCCATCGAGGGGATGGAGGTGGTGCCGGTGAAGAAACTCTCCGATGCCCTCGAGGCCCTGTAATCGACCATGAAAAAGGAGCGTATGGACGCTCCTTTGTTTTTCTGCCCGCCCGCTCAGGATTCGGGGGGGACGTGGTCTCGGTGCTCTTGCAGCAACTGCTCCAGCTCGCGATGGAGCAGTTGTTCCTCTCCGATGTTCAGCTCGATCATCCGCTTGAGGTGAGTGGCGCTGTCGATGTCGATGTGGTGGCAGTAAAACCCCAGCTTCTTGCTGGCTTCGTGGGTCAGCTCGACCTGCATCTTGATCTCGATGTCGCTGCCCCCGAGCACGAAGCAGATTTCGTACTCCTTGTCCTCGCTGGCGACCCAATCCTCGGGTCTGAGCAGCAGGGCTCCCTGCAGGGAGACATCGACCAGCTGGGTGCGCCACTGGTGTTCACCCTGGGTGAGCTTGGCGGCGGTCAAATAAAAAATCCGAGTAAAGTGGCGGCGCTCGGCCATGGTCGTCTCCGGTCTGCGTGCGAGCAAGATGCTCATTCTTCATGTTGCAGAGTGTAATCCAGCTGGCACGCCAGGATATTGAACTGGCTCCGATATTGAATATCAGACCTGCTGATGGCTGAGGGATTCCACCACCTGCAGCGCCTTGACCAGCCGATCCTCTTGTTTGAACCTGTCCTCCAGCACGGGGCCGAGCTGGTTCAGATCCTCGTCCAGTTGCAGCAACTGGGCTTCGTCGGCGTTGCTGTACTTGTCGTTGAACTCCAGTGCGAATTCGGTACAGGCACGGATATGGGGGTAGATGCGCTTGGCCAGCTCCAGTTTGTCCCCGCTGGCTTGCTCAAAGGCGGTGACGACATGGTTGTAGATCTCGAAATGGCCTGCGCTGACGTAATCGACCAGTTGTTCGCAAAAACGTTGCAGTTCTACATGGCCTGGGAGGGTGCGTTGCTTGCACTTGGCGGGCATGAGGCCTGCCAGTCGCATGTACTCGACCAGCAACGCCTGTCTGGCATCCAGCCAGTCATCTATTGCTCTGTGCTTGCCTGCCAGTGCGCGCTTGGTTTTTTCCAGTTCAGTTAACATAGTCCCTCCATGGGCATGGCATGCGGCACTCGGGTCGCACGCCTCCGGTCATTCTCATCGACTGACGACACTCCTATAACTAGGGAAAATCCAGTTGACCGTCAATAGGAGTGTAGGGATATTGTTACATCAGGCGGGGATTTGCATGCATCTCCCCACCGGTACTTCGCATCCTGTCGCCCATCCAGGGGACAAGGGGGCGATATATGTGACTATTTCCGCAGATCTTGATGAAAACCCCAGCATTCAAGCCAATCCGGCTGATAAAGCCTTTGCCTGAGTGTTTTTTTTTGAATAGAGTGGCCCGGTGCTAAATGCCCGATCATAAAGGAAATGTTATGAACAAAGCTCAACTTGTCGATGCAATTGCCGCCAAAGCAGACCTGAGCAAAGCTCAGGCCAAAGTCGCTCTGGAAGAGATCATCAATGGTATTACCCAGAGCCTGAAAGAGGGCGATGCCGTTCAGTTGGTGGGTTTTGGTACCTTCAAGGTCAACCATCGCGCGGGCCGTACCGGTCGCAACCCGCAAACCGGTAAAGAGATCCAGATTGCAGCTGCCAATGTGCCGTCCTTCGTGGCTGGCAAGGCGCTGAAAGACGCCGTCAAATAAGGTCGTCTTGTAATCAAATGAAACCCGGCTTGTGCCGGGTTTTTTCTTGCCATCTTCGTCAAAATTTGTTTCAGATACACTCAGGATATGGCATGCGCTGTAGCGAGGTGGATATGGAACAGAAAAGTGCCATTCGGCAGGTAGCCGTCCCCTGGGCTCCCTCTCGTCAACTCCCTCCCGGCCTGGTCGTGGCCGAACTGCATCAGGATATCTGGAGCGACACCCTGACCGTCATGCTGGGGCGTGCTCGCAGCATCGATCTGCCTCCGTTGCCCCTGTGCCGGGTGAGTTTTCGCCACATCTTCGCGGTGCGGGTGATGGAGGATTGTGATCTGGCGGAGGGGCGTGACAGCCACGTCATCGAGGAGCAGATCCAGCTCATCACCCCGTCCCGTTTCGCCAGCTGGTTCCATCAGGAATCCGATGGACTGCACCTGGATGAAGATTTGCAGCACTACCGCATCTCGACCTGGGATTACTGCGCCGATGTGCTGACCTCTTCTCCCCCTGAACTCCAGTTCATGGTTCAGGAAGAGTAGGCCAGACTGTCGGGTCACCTCCGTGGTGACAAAAAAGCCGGCGCAGGGGCGCCGGCTTTTTCTTGTTCGGGAGCGTGGGGCGCTTAGCCCAGGATCTGGTCCCGGTGCAGCCCCAGCACGATCAGCAGCCCGATGAAATAGAAGGCGCTGAGCTTGATGCCGAGAATGGTGAGCAGGCCGGCGCACAGACGCACCAGGGCCTTGTGCAGCCAGGATCCGGTGAAGCGGTACATGATCACTCCACCGCGTCGGCCGGCGCGAACTCCGGCACCTTGGCCATGGCGTCCAGCACCACTTGAATGTCGGCCCCCGGCTTGCAGGCATTCTCGCTCAGATGGCGACGCCAGGCGCGCGCCCCCTGCATGTTCTGGAACAACCCCAGCATGTGGCGGGTCATGTGGGAGAGGTAGTTGCCCTTGGCCAGCTCCTGTTCGATGTAGGGCAGCATCATCCGCACCACCTCATGGCGGCTTGGCACGGCATGGTTCTCGCCGAACACCAGATTGTCCACCTGGGCCAGAATGTAGGGATTCTGGTAGGCTTCGCGGCCCATCATGACCCCGTCGAGGTGCTGCAGATGTTCAAGAGTCTGTTCCAGACTGGTCACCCCGCCGTTGATGGCAATGGTCAGTTCCGGATAATCCTGCTTGACCTGGTAGACGCGAGGATAATCGAGGGGCGGGATCTCGCGGTTCTCTTTCGGACTCAGGCCGCTTAGCCAGGCCTTGCGGGCGTGGACGATGAAGGTATCGCAACCGGCGTCCCTAACCTGCTCGATGAAGGCCTGCAAGAACTCGTAGGAGTCTTGCTCGTCGATGCCGATACGGGTCTTCACGGTGACCGGAATGTTGACCACGTCGCGCATCGCCTTGACGCAATCGGCCACCAGCGCGGGTTCGCCCATGAGGCAGGCGCCGAAACGGCCGTTTTGCACCCGATCGGAAGGGCAGCCGACGTTGAGGTTGACCTCGTCATAGCCGCGCTCCTCGGCGAGCCTGGCGCAGCGGGCCAGGTCTGCCGGGTTGCTGCCACCCAGTTGCAGGGCGAGAGGGTGTTCCTGCTCGCTGTAGCCCAGATAGTCGCCCTTGCCGTGGATGATGGCGCCCGTGGTCACCATCTCGGTATAGAGCAGGGTCTGGCGGGTCATCAGACGGTGGAAATAACGGCAATGCCGATCGGTCCAGTCCAGCATGGGGGCGATGGAAAAGCGCTGCGCCTGCATAAAAATCATCCGGGTTGGCCAAACAAGGGGCGGGATTCTATCACAACGTGAGACAGCCCCAGAAAATGAATTTTGTCGCCGCGCACTGGGGGCCCTGTGATAGTATCCGGCTAATTGACAGGGTATCTGCGTGAACATGAATCAAGACCAACTTCTACAACGAGCGGAACGCCTCTGCGAGCAGCGAGGGATCCGTTTCACCCCGACACGGCGCCAGGTGTTCCGGCTGCTTGCCGCCCACGGCAATGCCATCAGTGCCTATGATTTGCTGGCCCAGTTGCAGCAGACCGAGGCTCATGCCAAACCGCCTACCGTCTATCGGGCGCTCGACTTCCTGCTCGAACAGGGCTTTGCCCACAAGGTGGAGTCGCTCAACGCCTTCATCTTCTGCTGCCACTTCGACCATGCCCACCCGATGCAACTGCTGATCTGCGATCGTTGCGGTGAGGTAGTGGAGCTGCACGATCCCGCCATCGACGGCGCCTTTTCCGAGCAGGCTCATCAGCATGGTTTTACTATTACCAACAAGACCATAGAAGCCCATGGTCAATGTGCCCGCTGTTCCGTTACCGTAGGAAGTCAAGATGAAGGCTGATTTTGTAAACCCGTTCCTGCTCTCCCTGCTCAACGTGCTCTCCACCATGGCACAGCTGGAACTCAAACCGGGCGCGCCCAAGCGCAAGACGGACGAGCTGGCTCGGGGAGATGTCTCCGGCCTGATTGGCATGGTGGGTCCGCAGACCCGGGGTTCCCTCTCCATCAGCTTCGAGAAGGGGCTGGCATTGGAGATCATGCGTCGCATGCTGGGGGAGGCGCCGGCCACCATCAACGAGGAAGTGACCGACATGGTGGGCGAGATCACCAACATGGTGACGGGCGGCGCCAAGCGCATGCTGGGGGAGAAGGGCTATGAGTTCGACATGGCGACCCCGGTCATCGTCTCCGGTCCCAATCACACCATCACTCACCGGGCCGACGGCGCCAAGATCATGATGCCGTTCGAATCGGAGTATGGCCGTGCCACCATCGAGATCTGCTTCGAGTAATCGCCATGTGGAAGATGCTGAAATGGAGTGTCATCGGTGGGGTGGTGCTGCTTATCCTGTCGGATATAGAGATCAGCACCTCTCTCTACAAGTACGAAGACAACCGCGTGGAGATCAACTTCCCGCGCTGGCAGGCTGACCAGCCCTGGGGCACCCTGCGCTGGCATGAGGGCCGGTTTGAGCATCACTGGTACGGTCTTGCAGGCAAACCCAAGCCAGCAACCGTACTCTGAGGAGCGCTCTCCACAACGGATGGACCAGATTGCACCAACAAAAAAGAGGCCAGCGAATGCTGGCCTCTTTATTTGGTCAAGATCTGTTATCAGGCTGCTTCTGCTGCCAGCTTGCCATTGCCACGCACCATGACACCGAGGCCACAGGCCAGCAGGGTCGGCAGCAACCAGGCCAGGCCCTTGTCAAACAGCGGCAGGAAGGCGAAAGCATCCATCTTCATGCCGGCGGCGCCCAGGCCGTCCAGGCAGCCGAACAGGAAGGCGACCAGCAGCACGGAGCGGAACACCAGGCGGGGGCGACCGAAGTAACCCTTCAGGAAGGTGACCAGCACCAGCGCCACGGCAACCGGGTAGATGGCGACCAGCACCGGAATGGAGAGGCTGATGAGCTGGCTCAGGCCCACGTTGGCCACGACGCCGCAGATGACACCCAGCAGCACGACCAGCTTCTTGTAGCTCATGCCGGTCAGGTTGTGGAAGAAGTCGGAGCAGGCGGAGATGAGGCCGACGGCCGTGGTGAAGCAGGCCAGGGTGATGATGGCAGCCAGGATGAACTGACCCGGTTGGCCGAACAGGCTCAGCACGTAGGCGTTGACGATGGCACCGCCGTTGCTCACGTCGGTGGCGACGCCGGCAGCGGTGTTGCCCAGCTGGAACAGGGAGACATAGACCACGGAGAGACCGATGGCGGAGATGATGCCCGCGATGGCCAGGTACTTGAACTGGCTCTGGTAGTCATGAATGCCTTTCTGGCGCAGCAGGTCGACGATCAGGGCGCCGAACATCAGGGACGCCAGGGTGTCCATGGTGTTGTAGCCTTCCAGAATGCCCTTCACGAAGGGGGTGCTCTGGTAGTCACCGGATGCGGCAGGCATGCTTCCTTGCGGTGCGACGAAGACACCGATGGCCAGAGTCAGCAGCAGCAGCATCAGCAGCGGGGTCAGGTACTTGCCGATGGCATCCATCAGCTTGCCCTGGTTCAGGGAGACCAAGATGGCCACGCCGAAGAACAGTACTGTGTAGGCAGCCAGACCGGATGGCCCCATGTCGCCAAGGAAGGGCTTGAGGCCCATCTCGTAGGCCACCAGGCCGGTACGGGGGGCGGCGAAGGCCGGGCCGATGATGATGTAGATGGCGACGGCCAGTGCGGTGGCCACGCCGGTCGGCAGCAGCTTGGTCATGCCGGCCCAGCCGTTGCCAGCCTTGGCGACGGCGATGATGGTGATGAGGGGCAGGCCCACGGCGGTGACCAGGAAGCCCAGCATGGCCAGGGAGAGGTGCTCACCCGCCATGAAGCCGGCCAGGGGCGGGAAGATGATGTTGCCTGCGCCCAGATAGAACGCAAAGGTCATGAAGCCCAATCCGAGTACATCGGACAATGTGAGTGATTTCGTCAAGTTCAACCTCGTCTGTCTTGTAAACTATTGCTTGTTATAGTTTTTTATTTGTCAGTGACCGGCACTTTCCGGGGGTAAAAAAAAGAGCCCCGCTGGTTTTTTCATCGCGACCAGTGGTTTGAACTGGTCTTGAGCGGGCGCTCATTTAGCAGTCAGCATAATGATGTGAAAAAATAGTTCAAGGCAAAATTTACATCTTCAAATAGAAGGGGCTGGTTAGTTGGATATATCTGTCGGAATAGCCTCCCGTGGCAGAATGGATCACAATTTCACCCCTCTCACACTTGTTTAATCCTCTGCCAAGCAGCAATAAAACACGATTTGCCTCTTTCCCCTCTCTGGTGGTAACAGCCAGATAACAACGCTCATACAGATCATAACTCGACGAAATGCATAAAATTTCATCCGCCATCGCCGTGGGCAGCACCAGGGCCAGTTGTCCGGTACGGCTCAGCAGGCGATCGCTGGCGGCCAGCAATCCCCTGGGGGCGAGCCCCCCGGTATGACGGGCCAGAGCCCTGGCCGGATCGCGGAGTGTCTGGCCTGCCGGGAAATAGGGCGGGTTGGAGACGATGAGATCGTAAGGGGGGGCGAGGTGATCCTGAATGGCGCTCTCTATGATGGTGACCCGCTCACGCCAGGGGGAGGCCGCCACATTCTCCTGGGCCTGCATGGCTGCATCCTTATCCAGTTCCACCCCGTCTATGTGGCAGTCGTTCGTGCTGCGCTGGGCCAGCATCAGGGCGATGAGGCCGCTGCCGGTGCCGATGTCCAGCACCCGGCGGGCGCTGTCGACTGGCGCCCAGGCTCCCAGCAGAATGCCGTCCGTACCGACCTTCATGGCGCAGCGGTCGTGATCGATGTGAAATTGCTTGAACGTGAAACCGTTGTTGCGCCCCATTCGGCCCTCCTCCTGTGCCTGCCCGCGGAAAATGGCCGGCGATTATAGCGGCTAAGCCACAGTCACCATAGGAGCCGGCGGCATAATCGCCTATAATCTGCCGCTTCCTTAATGACCGAGTATTGCCATGAGCCAGTCCTTTGATGATTTCGACCTGAATCCAGCCCTCAGTCGGGCCTTGGCCGAGATGGGATTCACCCGCCCCACCACCATCCAGCAGATGGTGCTGGAGCCAGCCCTGGACGGCCGCGATATTCTGGCTTCTGCGCCGACCGGAACCGGCAAGACCGCCGCCTTCCTGCTGCCCGCGATGCAGCACCTGCTGGACTTCCCGCGTCGCAAGCCGGGTCCGTGCCGCATGCTGATCCTGACTCCGACCCGCGAGCTCGCGCTGCAGGTGAGTGCTCACGCCAAGGCCCTGGCGGTGCACACCCATCTCAGCATCGAGACCATCATCGGTGGCGTCAGCCATGAAGAGCAGCTGCCTGCCCTGACCAAGACCACCGACATCGTGGTGGCCACCCCGGGCCGTCTGCTCGAGTACATCGAGAAAGAGGAGTTCGAGAGCCACGACATCGAGGTGCTGGTGCTGGATGAAGCGGACCGGATGCTGGACATGGGCTTCATCAAGGACGTGAACCGCATCGTGGAAGAGGCGCGCTACCGCAAGCACACCATGCTCTTCTCCGCCACCCTGGAAGGGGCCGGCCTCGAGAAGTTTGCGAGCGAGATCCTCAAAGACCCGGTTGAGCTGCACGCCGAGCCGCCCCGCAGCGAGCGCCGCCCCATCACCCAGTGGATCCACCTGGCCGATGATGCCGCCCACAAGCTGGCTCTGCTGGTGCACATCCTGAAAAACCCGGAAACCCAGAAGGCCATCATCTTCGTCAAGACCCGTGAGCGACTGGCGGAGCTTTCCGGCCAGTTGCAGGCGGCAGGCGTGCCCTGCGCCTGGATCCGTGGCGAGATGGAGCAGGCCAAGCGCATCGAGTCTATCCGCAAGTTCCACGAAGGGGAGGTGCCCTTCCTCATCGCCACCGACGTGGCCGCCCGCGGCATCGACCTGCCGAACGTCAGCCATGTCATCAACTACGACATGCCCTACGGCGCGGATGTCTATGTGCACCGCATCGGTCGTACCGGTCGTGCCGGCAACCGTGGCTGCGCCATCAGCCTGGTGGAAGCTCACGACATGGCCATGGTCGCCAAGATCGAACGCTACACCGAGGAGCGCCTCAAGCGCCGGGTGATCGATGAGCTGCGCCCCAGACACAAGGAAGCGCGGGTGCCGGTGAAGAAGAAAAAGCCGAAGGATGCCAAGAAGTCGGCAAAGAAGAAAAAGAAGTAATGCCCCCGAGCACAGTTGAAACGGCCATCCCAGGATGGCCGTTTTGCTGTCTGCTGCCTGGGGAGTGGCCTGAGAGAGGCGCAGAAAAAAGCCGACGCAAGGACGTCGGCCAACAAAAAGTGCTTACAACAGAGGATTCACAGAGTCAGACCCGAGGATCTCCGACTTGGTTCCCTTGAATGTGTAATTAATTTTCAGCGCGCTTGAACATCAGGGTATTGGCGTCGGACTCTTCCGGTACAAAGTAGTAGCCGTCGGCATTGAAACCGGTCAGCTGTTCCACCCGGGTGAGCCGATGCTTGATGATGTGGCGTGCCATCATGCCGCGGGCCTTCTTGGCGTAGAAGCTGATGATCTTGAACTGGCCGTTCTTCTCGTCCTTGAAGACCGGGGTGATGATGCGCCCCTGCAGGGCTCTCGGGCGCACCGACTTGAAATACTCGTCGGAGGCGAGGTTGATCAGCACGTCGTCCCCCTGGGCCGCCAGCGCCTTGTTCAGGTGCTCAGTGATGATGTCGCCCCAGAACTGGTAGAGGTCCTTGCCGCGCGGGTTGTCGAGGCGGATCCCCATCTCCAGGCGGTAGGGCATCATGAGGTCAAGCGGCCGCAGCACGCCATAAAGGCCGGAGAGCATGCGCAGGTGGGCCTGGGCGAAGTCGAGGTCGGCCTCGCTGAAATCTTCTACGGCCAGACCGGTGTAGACGTCCCCCTTGAAGGCCAGCAGCGCCTGGCGGGCGTTGGCCGGCGTGAAGTCAGGCTGCCACTCGGCAAAGCGGGCGGCGTTGAGGCCGGCGAGCTTGTCGCTGATCTTCATCAGGCTGGCGATCTGGTCCGGGCTCAGTTGACGAGCCCGGGTGATCAGTGCTGCGGAGTGGTCCAGCAGTTCGGGTTGGGTGAAACGGGAGGTCACCAGGGGTGACTCGTAATCCAGCGTCTTGGCCGGGGAAACCACAATCAGCATAACTGTCCTTTACTAGCGATGACGCACGCCCCTTATTCATCCAGGGTCACGTTGTCGAGAGTGCCTGCGCCCAGCTGCTCGCGACCCGACAGCTTGATGAGCAGTCGCAGGTCGTTGGCGGAGTCGGCATGGGCAAGGGCCTCACTGTAGCCAATTTGGCCGGCGCAGAACAGGCCGAACAGCGCCTGATCGAAGGTCTGCATGCCGAGCTCGCCGGATTTGGTCATCACCTCCTTGAGTCTGTGCATCTCTCCCTTGCGGATGATGTCGGTGACGAGCGGGGTGTTGAGCAGGATCTCGAAGGCGGCGACCCGGCGCTGCCCGTGAGCGGAGGGGAGCAGCTGCTGGGCGACGATGGCGCGCAGGTTGAAGGAGAGATCGAACAGGAACTGGCGGTGCTTCTCCTGGGGGACCAGATGCAGGATGCGATCCAGCGCCTGGTTGGCATTGTTGGCGTGCAAGGTGGCGAGGCAGAGGTGCCCCGTCTCGGCGAACTGGATGGCGAACTCCATGGTCTCCTGGGAGCGGATTTCACCGATGAGGATGACATCCGGGGCCTGGCGCAGGGAGTTTTTGAGGGCGACATCGAAGGATGCGGTGTCGATCCCCACCTCCCGCTGTGTCACCAGGCAGCGATCGTGCTGATGGACGAACTCCACCGGATCTTCCACCGTCAGGATGTGGCCGTCACCGTGCTGGTTGCGAAAGCCGATCATGGCCGCCTGGGTGGTGGACTTGCCGGCGCCAGTGGCGCCGACGAAGAGCACCAGCCCGCGTTTGGCCATGGCGACCTCCTGCAGGATGGGGGGCAGCACCAGCTCGTCAAAGGTGGGGATGCGGGTCTCGATGCGGCGCAGCACCATGCCCGGCATATCCTGTTGCCAGAAGGCGCTGACCCGAAAGCGCCCCAGCGAGCCCCGCTGGATGGCGTAGTTGGCCTCGCGGGTGTGAAGGAAGCGCTCGAAGTGGGTCTCGTCCAGGCTCTCCCTGATCAACGCCAGCGCCGTCGTCTTGTCGAGGGGAGCCGGCCCGAGCGACACCAAACGCCCGTTGACCTTGAGGGTCGGGGGGGCATCGACCGTGATGAAGAGATCCGAGCCCTTTTGTTCAACCAGTGCGGCGAGCAGAACATCCATGTTCATGGCGACTCCTTGGGTGTGCGAGCTTAAATGGTATTGGGATCGACCGCCTTGGCCTTGGCGTCGAGGGAGGCGACGACCCCCCGGTTGACCAGCTGCTTGAGGCTCTGGTCCATGGTCTGCATGCCGTGGGTCATCCCGGTCTGGATGACGGAATAGAGCTGGGCCACCTTGTCTTCCCGGATGAGGTTTCGCACCGCCGGGATCCCCAGCATGATCTCGTGGGCCGCCACCCGGCCGCCACCGATACGCTTGAGCAGGGTCTGGGAGATGACCGCCCGCAGGGATTCGGAGAGCATGGATCGCACCATGTCCTTTTCCGAGCCGGGGAAGACGTCGATGATACGGTCGATGGTCTTGGCAGCCGAGGAGGTGTGCAGGGTGCCAAACACCAGGTGCCCGGTTTCGGCGGCGGTCATGGCGAGACGGATGGTTTCGAGGTCCCGCATTTCACCTACCAGGATGATATCCGGGTCTTCCCGCAGGGCCGAGCGCAGGGCGTTGCTGAAGCTCTTGGTGTCGCGGTGTACTTCCCGCTGGTTCACCAGGCAGCGCTTGTTCTCGTGCACGAATTCGATGGGGTCCTCGATGGTGAGGATGTGGTGGTGGAAGTTGTCATTGATGTAATCGACCATGGCGGCCAGGGTGGTGGATTTGCCCGAGCCGGTGGGTCCAGTCACCAGCACCAGGCCGCGAGGGTACTCCGCTATCTTGCGAAATATCTCCGGCGCCCCCAGATCGTCCAGGGTCAGAACGGTACTCGGGATGGTACGAAACACGGCGCCCGAGCCGCGCGCCTGCTGGAAGGCGTTGACCCGAAAGCGTGCCATGCCGGGTACTTCGAAGGAGAAGTCCACCTCGAAGTTCTCCTCCAGCTCCTTGCGCTGGTGGTCATTCATGATGTCGTAAATGAGAGCATGGACTTCCCGGTGATCCAGGGCGGGCAAATTGATCTTGCGAACCTCCCCATCAACCCTGATCATCGGGGGGACCCCGGCCGAGAGGTGTAGATCCGAGGCCTTATGCTTTACACTGAATGCCAATAACTCTGTGATATCCATAGATTTGTTATTCTCCCATCACAAGATTACGAACGAAATATGAGCCAGATTGCCCAGCACCTGCTTCAGGTAAAGGAACGTATTGTAGAGGCTGCCCGGCGTGTTGGCCGCAGCCCAGATCACATCCAGTTGCTTGCTGTCAGTAAAACCAAGCCGCTGGGGGACATTCAGGCTGCCTATGCCGCCGGCCAGCGGCGCTTTGGCGAATCCTACGCCCAGGAGGCCGCGCTCAAGATTGATGCCTTGCGCGAGCAGAACGCCTGTACAGACATAGAGTGGCACTTTATCGGCCCGCTGCAATCGAACAAGTCCAAGCTGGTGGCGGAGCGGTTCGACTGGGTTCAAAGTGTCGATCGCGACAAGCTCATCGAACGCCTCAACAACCAGAGACCGAGTGGGCTCGCGCCGCTAAATATCTGTCTGCAAATCAATATTAGCGGAGAGAGCAGCAAATCCGGTACGTCGGAGCAAGAGATTTTCCGCCTGGCCTCCCTGGTGGCCCAAAGCGAGCGGCTGCGGTTGCGCGGCCTGATGGCCATCCCCGAGCATACCTGCGACGAGGGGGTGCTGGCGGCCCAGATGGCGCGCATGCAGGCTCTGTTCACCGAGCTTGCGCAACAATACCCGAGCGTCGACACCCTTTCGATGGGGATGACCGAGGATCTCGAGCCGGCCATTGCCCACGGCAGCACCATGGTGCGGGTCGGGACCGCCATCTTCGGGGCCCGTGACTATTCATGAGCAAGAGCCGGGACGAAAAACACCCCGGTCGTGCTTTTTTTCAGGTAAACAGGCGCGTGTGATGCTGTCAGCCCGCACAGGCTGGGTCGGTATCCGCTGCGATGTCAGTAACAGGAGTGTTTGATGCAGCAGAGAACCCTCGCCTTCATCGGGGCAGGCAACATGAGCCGCAGTATCATTGCCGGCCTCATCCAGGCGGGCTACCCGGCAGAGCGTATCATCGCCGCCAATCCCAGCCGCCTCAAGCTGGACGAACTGGCCAGCCAGTTCGGTATCCGTATCACCCAGGACAACGCCGAGGCGGCCCGGGAGGCCGAGGTGATCGTGCTGGCGGTCAAGCCCCAGCTGATGGCGGGCATGCTGACGGCGCTGGTGGCCGAGCTTGGCTCGCTGGATGGCAAGTTGCTCATCTCCATCGCTGCCGGCATTCGCGTCGCGCGCTTGCAGGAGATGGCTGGCGGTCACGAGCGCATCATTCGCACCATGCCCAACACCCCCTCCTTGCTGGGGCTGGGGATGACCGGGCTCTATGCACCGCCCGCCATCGGGCAGGCCGATCGGGCGGTGGCCGAACAGATGATGCAATCCGTGGGCAAGACCCTCTGGGTGGATGAGGAGGCCGGCATCAACGGCGTCATCGCGGCGGCGGGCAGTGCCCCGGCCTACTTCTTCCTGTTCATGCAGGCGATTGCCGAGGAGGCCGAGGCCATGGGCTTTACGCCGGAGCAGGCCCGCCTGCTGGTGCAGCAAACCGCCCTGGGAGCGGCCGCCATGGTGGAGCAAAATCCCGATCTGTCGCTGCAGACCCTGCGCGAGCAGGTGACCAGCAAGGGCGGGACCACGGCCGAGGCCGTCAAGACATTCCAGGAGCAGGGGCTGATGCCGCTGACCGCAAGAGCCATGCAGGCGGCCGTTACCCGGGCCGGCGAAATGGAAACCCTTTTCTGAATCCCTTTTAGCAAGGAGCCCGGATGAACACGGCTTACTTTTTGATTAACACTGTCTTTGATCTCTACCTCATGGTGGTGCTGCTGCGGGTCTGGCTGCAGTGGGCGCGGGCCGACTTCTACAACCCCATGAGCCAGATGGTGGTCAAGCTGACCAACCCGCTGGTGGTGCCCCTGCGCCGCGTCATCCCGGGTTTTGGCGGGCTGGACATGGCCTCTGTGCTGCTGGCGCTGCTGATCGCCGTTGGCAAGTTGGTCCTGCTCAAGAGCATGAATGTGCTGCAGGCGGACTGGCTCACTCTCTGTCTGTTTGCGACGCTCACCGTGTTGAAGAAGGCGGGTTCCATGATCTTCTGGATCCTGCTTATCCGCGCCATCCTGAGCTGGGTCAGCCAGGGTCGCAACCCCATTGAATACGTGATGCACCAGCTCACTGAACCCTTCCTGGCCCCCATTCGCCGCATCCTGCCTGCATTGGGCGGGCTGGATCTCTCCGTGCTGGTCGCCTTCATCGCGCTGCAGGCCATCAACTACCTGATGGGGGATCTGTTCGGCCAGTTGTGGTGGATGATCTGATGCCCGCCGTCCTGCTGGAAGGGGACGAGCTGGTGTTGCATCTGATGATCCAGCCCAAGGCGAGCCGGGATCAGATCATCGGATTGCACGGTGACGAGTTGAAAGTGGCCATCACGGCGCCGCCGGTGGATGGTCAGGCCAACAGTCACCTGATCAAGTACCTGGCCAAGCAGTGCAAGGTGGCCAAGGGGCAGGTTCGCATCCTGCGGGGGGAGCTGGGTCGGCACAAGACGGTCGCCATCGACGCGCCAAAGCAGATCCCCGCCGAGATTGCCGCTCTGCTCGATAATCAGGATTGATACGAGAGGGATGACATCATGAAAACTGCCTGGATGAGTTGCCTGCTGGCACTCCTGATGACGCTGCCGCTGCGGGCTGAGCAGATGCAGGAGCTGGGCCCCTGGAAAGTGCACTACAGCGCGTTCAACTCCAGCTTCCTCACCCCCGAGGTAGCCAGGACCTATGGCCTGGAGCGCAGCCGCTATAACGGCATCGTCAATATCGCGGTGCAGAACAAGCAGGGGGTGGCACAGGCGGTGGGGATCAGCGGCGAAGCCCGCAATCTGACCGGCACCCTTCGCACCCTGAATTTTCAGGAGGTGAAAGAGGGGAATGCCATCTATTACCTGGCAGTGCTGCCCTATCGCAATGAGGACACCTACCAGTTCACCCTGAAGATCATGGGGGAGGGGCAGCAGCAGACGCTGACCTTCCAGCAGACCTTCTACGTCGACTAGATTGCAGGATGAATGCAGATGCCCTGCCCCCACGGGGGCGGGGCATTTTTTTGCCCGGTGAACCTGTGCTCGACGTCAGTGGCTGGCCAGGGGATAGGTAAACAGGGCCAGGTGGGCGAAGTTGAACAGGAAGTGGAGCAGGATGGCGACACTGAGGCGCCCGCTCAGCTGGAACGCCAGGCCATAGCAGGCCCCCGCCAGCACGGCGAACAACACCAGCAACGGGCCACCGGCAAGATGGGCTGCGCCGAACAGCAGGCTGGCGACCAGGAGACCTGCCCAGGGCGTGCTTCGGCTTGCCACCCCTTGCTGGATGCATCCCCGGAACAGCGCTTCTTCCGCCACACAGGTGAACAGCAGGTTGTTGAACGCGAACAGCCACCACCAGTGGGGCAGTCCCGCTTCGGGTTTGAGGGCGCCCAGTTGCCAGGCGGCGATGAGCAGGGCCGCGAGCGGCAGGATGAGCAGGGCCAGCGGCCGCCAGCGCATCGTTCCACCCGGGCCGAGCAGGCCGGGGATGGCCAGCAGCAGGGCGAAGAAAATGAGCGGCTTGTCCAGATTGAGGTAGAGGGTGAAGGGCACGCTGGCCGGGCCCGCCTGCACCTTGTCGAGCACCCTGAGATTGTCAAAGCCGGGCACCAGATGCAGCGTCAGGGCGAGGGACCACAGCAGGACCAGCGTCAGTGCGACGCCGCGCCAGGGTGGGGGCAGGGTGGGAGTGCGCCAGGCCAGCAGCAGACCGGCGAGGCTGACAAGAGCGGCGAGGGGCGCGAGTCGCTCAAGCCAGAGGGCGGTAAGCAGGGCAAGTCCCAACAGGAGCATGCCGGGCCTGGTCCGGCGGGCGAGGCAGCAGAGTACGGCCAGCCCCAGGACGAGCCAGATGAGGATATCGGGGAGTGGTAACATCGAGTCTCCTTGTATGAATGAAGGGCGCACCTTAACGATCCCCATGGTCTGGTTCAAGGAAAAGGGGGGTGGCCGAGACTGGCCGGCAGAAGACGCGCAATGAAAAGCCGGAGCTGGGCTCCGGCTTGGACGGCGGCAAGATGCCACCGAGAGAGGCGATGGCCTTCCCGTATCAGCGACCGGACTCGGCGATGACCCGGGCGATGATGTCGGCGCGTTTGCTGGCTTCCAGCTCGCCCAGGGCGATGAGACCGGCCTTGAAGATGACGTTCTTCGGCAGACTGACGTCATCCAGGGTGGTGATGGCCTCGACGTGCATGCCGTTCAGGCGGCTGGCATCGCGCGGGCTCAGGTTGACCTGGGTGTTCAGCACCTGCTTGCCCTTCTTCTTGGGCTGGGCGGGTTTCTTCGGTTGATCCAGCTCGTCTTCCGGCAGTTCGTCATCAAAATCGTAAATGGACATAGTCAATCCTGTTGGGTTGCAAGGGGCATGCTCGCCCGAATGGGGGTAATCAGCCCATATCCTCGTTGCGGATAAAGGCGCGCCAGGAGCCGAGTACCTGGGCAAAATCTTCCAGCCCGCACATGGCCAGCTGTTCATCATCGTAGTAGGCGAGATCGTCGAGATCCTCGTCCTGCTCGATATTGAGGACATTGGCCTTCACCTCGGCTTCCTCGTGGGTCAGCAGCAGGGAGTAGTCGCCCCCCAGCAGCCGGTATTCGGTGCGGGCCCGGCTGGAGAGCTGGTCGATGATGGCGAACAGCTCGTCGAGCTTCTCCTCGTCCTTGCCCACCTCGTCGATCAACCACTGGCCGATGGCTTCATGGCCCATGGAGAACCGGGCGCGATAGCCACCGAACGGGTCGCGGCGAAATTCATAATCCATAGCGGAGTCCATATCGGAGGGTGAAACCACCACGGCGCAAAGCGGCATGATGCCGGATCCTTGATCCATGGTGGGGCACTGATAGCGTAAAGTGGCCTATTCTAGCGATCCCCCCCGCGCTTGTCTTGATGATGTGGGATCTTTAACGGGTGATCCCGGTGATGGCGCACGCCGGGGACCCTGTCAACGAATGGTATGGAGAGGCAATGCAGCTCAACGACGCGCTCGCGCATCAGATAGTCAGCCGGGCGATGAAGATCCTCTCGTTCTCGGTCAACGTCATGGATGAGCGGGGACTCATCATTGCGTCCGGCAATCCGGAGCGGCTGCACCAGCGCCACGAGGGGGCCGTGCTGGCCCTGACCGAGAACCGGGTGGTGGAGATAAGCGAGGCCACCGCCCGGGAGCTCAAGGGGGTGAGGCCCGGCATCAACCTGCCCATCGCCTATCAGGGGGAGCTGCTCGGCGTCATCGGCATCTCGGGGGATCCGGACATCGTGCGTGCTTACGCCGAGCTGGTGCGCATGACCGCCGAGCTCATCCTGGAACAGGCGGCGCTCACCGAGCAGTTGCAGTGGGACAAGCGCCACAAGGAGGAGCTGGTGTTGCAGCTCATTCGCGGCGAAGGGCGGGCCGATCAACTGCAACAGGTGGCCCGCTTCCTCGAGCTGGATCTCGCCCAGCCCCGGGTGGTGGCCGTGCTGGCGCTGGAGGAGGCCGAGCCCGCCCAGGTGAGGGAGCTGGTTCACCTGCTGGAAAACCCGGAGCGAGACAACTTGGTGGCCATCAACGGCCTGGACGAGATAGTGGTGCTCAAACCCGCCCAGCTCAGCGACGGCGTCTGGCAGTCGGCGCAGGAGCGCAGCCGGATCCGGCAGCTGCTCTCCCGTATTCCCCATTTCAAGGTTCGCATCGGGGTGGGTGATTACTTCGCCGGCATCCCTGGGCTGGCGCTCTCCTACCAGACGGCGCGAGACACCTTGCGCCGTGGCATGCGCCAGTCTCCCCGCAAGCAGGTCTATTTCTTCGAGGATTACCGGCTTTCAGTGCTGCTCGGCACCCTGGCGGACTCCTGGCAGGCGGATCAGTTGCGGGCTCCGCTGCAAAAGCTGGCGCAGGAGGACACAAAGGGAACGCTGCAAAAGACGCTGCGCCAATATTTCTTGCAGGATTGTGATCTGCATCCCTGTGCCGAAGCCCTGTTCATTCACCCCAACACCCTGCGTTATCGACTGACCCGGATAGAGCAGATAACTGGCTTGAATTTCAACAAGTTAGATGACAAGTTTCTGCTCTATCTCGGGCTCAGTCTCGATAGCTGATTTGTCTTTTCCAACAAAAATACAAGGCCGGTAAATGCTTTTTTTGGTTTTATGGCCAAAGCATTCCAGGCGGGGATCCCCATAATGGCGCCACTCATTACAACAACAAGGTGCCCGTCATGATCCCAGTCTCCGCGCTCGGCGCGCTCGCCGCGCTTTCCATCGCCATCTTCCTCATCCTGAAGAAGGTGCCGCCCGCTTACGGCATGATTGTCGGTGCCCTGGCCGGTGGCCTGATCGGTGGCGCCGACCTGACCCAGACCGTCGCCCTGATGATCGGTGGCGCCCAGGGGATCACCACGGCGGTGATGCGGATCCTGGCGGCGGGCGTGCTGGCCGGGGTGCTCATCGAATCGGGCGCCGCCACCACCATCGCCGAGACCATCGTCAAGAAACTCGGCGAAACCCGCGCCCTGCTGGCCCTGGCGCTGGCCACCCTGATCCTGACCGCGGTCGGCGTCTTCGTGGACGTGGCCGTCATCACGGTCGCCCCCATTGCGCTGGCCATCGCCCGCCGTGCCGATCTCTCCAAGGCGGCCATCCTGCTGGCGATGATAGGCGGTGGCAAGGCGGGCAACGTCATGTCTCCCAACCCCAACGCCATCGCGGCAGCCGATGCCTTCCACCTGCCTCTCACCTCGGTGATGGCGGCGGGCATCATTCCCGGCCTGTTCGGTCTGGTGATGGCCTACTGGCTGGCCAAGCGCCTCAACAACAAGGGCAGCAAGGTCGCCGCCGACGAGGTGGTGAGCTTTGACGGTGCCAAGTTGCCCGGCTTTGCCGCCGCCATCAGTGCACCCCTGGTCGCCATCCTGCTGCTGGCCCTGCGTCCCATCGCCGGCATCGTGGTGGACCCGCTCATTGCGCTGCCCCTCGGCGGCCTGGTGGGGGCCCTGATGATGGGCAAGTTCACCAAGGTGAACCAGTTTGCCGTCTCGGGCCTGGCCCGCATGGCGCCGGTGGCCATCATGCTGCTGGGGACGGGTACCCTGGCGGGCATCATCGCCAACTCCGGTCTCAAGGATGTGCTCATCAGCGGCCTGACCGCCTCCGGTCTGCCCTCCTATCTGCTGGCCCCCATCTCCGGTGCCCTGATGTCGCTGGCGACCGCCTCGACCACGGCCGGGACCGTGGTGGCCTCCAACGTGTTCAGCGCCACTCTGATTGAACTGGGGATCAGCAGCCTGGCAGGGGCCGCCATGATCCACGCCGGCGCCACCGTGTTTGACCACATGCCCCACGGCTCCTTCTTCCATGCCACCGGCGGCAGCGTCCACATGGGCGTCGGCGAGCGACTCAAGCTCATCCCCTACGAAACCGCGGTCGGTCTGACCATCGCCGTTGTCTCCACCCTGATGTTTGGCGTGTTTGGCCTCGCCTAAGGAACTGATATGAAAATTGTGATCGCCCCCGATTCATTCAAGGAGAGCCTGAGCGCCATGGCGGTGGCCGATGCCATCGAGGCCGGTTTCAAGCAGGTGCTGCCGGATGCCACCTACGTCAAGCTGCCCATGGCCGATGGCGGCGAGGGAACGGTGCAGTCTCTGGTGGATGCCACCGGTGGTCGCATCCTGCCGGTCGAGGTGACCGCCCCCCTCGGCAACAGGGTGCAGGGCTTCGTGGGCCTGCTGGGGGATGGCAAGCGCGCCGTCATCGAGATGGCGGCGGCCTCCGGCCTTCATCTGGTGGCGCCCGAGCTGCGCAATCCGCGGTTCACCTCCAGTGTCGGCACCGGGGAGCTGATCCTGGCCGCGCTGGAGATGGGGGTGAACCACCTCATCCTCGGCATCGGCGGCAGCGCCACCAATGACGGCGGTGCTGGCATGATCCAGGCACTCGGCGGCAAGCTCCTGAAAGCAGATGGTACCCCCATCGCGCCGGGCGGTGCCGGTCTGGCCGAGCTGGCCACCATCGACCTGAGCGGGCTGGATCCCCGTCTGACCGGACTCACCATCGAGGTGGCCTGCGACGTGGACAATCCGCTGTGCGGCCCCAAAGGGGCATCCGCCGTGTTCGGTCCGCAGAAGGGGGCAACTCCCGAGATGGTGGCCGAGCTGGATGCCAATCTGGCCCGTTACGCGGACTGCATCGAGCAGGCGCTTGGCAAGCAGGTGAAGGAGATCCCGGGAACGGGGGCCGCAGGCGGCATGGGGGCAGCCCTGGTGGGGCTGCTCGGCGCCGAGCTCAAACCCGGCATCCGGATTGTCATTGAGGCGCTGAACCTGGCCGAGGCGGTGGCCGATGCGGATCTGGTCATCACCGGCGAGGGCCGCATCGACAGCCAGACCATCCACGGCAAGACGCCCATCGGGGTGGCTCGCTGTGCCAAGCAGTTCGGCAAGCCGGTGATCGGCATCGCCGGATGCCTCACCGATGACTGCGGCGTGGTGCATGAGCACGGGCTGGATGCGGTGTTCGCCGTGGTCAATCGGGCCATGTCCCTGCCGGAGGCGCTGGCCACCGCCACCACCAACCTGCAGCTCACGGCTCGCAACGTGGCGGCTCTCTACCTGCTGCGCAAATGACCCTCTCTCCTGGCCGATGCGGTGCATCGGCCTGACCCTGCCCCGTGCAGCAGAGTGAGCGGCCCGGCGTGGCACCTCTGACGCACTTGCCGATCCTTGGGTCGGCTTTTTTTTATTATCCTGCTGTCTTTCATATGGTTTTTGTATTCTGACAAGGGGCTTTGCGGCATAGTGATCTCCCGACAGTGAGGGAGCCACGAGAAACAAGGCCTGCCTGAGGGAGGGCTTCCCATTCCGGGGGGCAATATGCGAGGTGCGAGCCATGATCCTGCTGACCCTGGGGGTGGTGTTGTTCACCCTGACTCATCTCTACCCCTGTTTCGCGGCACAGCACCGCGCCCGTCTGCGGGATCGGCTGGGGGAGAACCGCTACAAGGGGCTCTTCTCGCTGCTGGTGTTCGTCGCCATCGGCTGCATCCTCGCAGGCTGGCGCAGTGCCAGCCCCATGCCCCTCTATTTTCTGCCTGTCTGGGGGCCCACCCTGGTGATGGGGATCATGCCGATCGCCCTTGTCCTGCTGTGTGCGGGGCAGGGGGCGAACCATTTCCGTCGTTGGCTGGTGCACCCCCAGCTGCTCGGGGTGCTGCTCTGGTCGGGGGCCCATCTGGCGGTGAACAGCGAGGCGCGTTCCCTGGTGCTGTTTGGCGGGCTCGGTCTCTGGGCTCTCATCAGCATCGTCTGGATTTCGATGCGGGAGTGGGGTCGTCACCCCCGTGCCGCCGCCACCTGGCAGGGGACGGGGATCAGTCTGGGGGCGGGGCTGGCGCTCACGGCTCTGCTTATCTTCTGGGGACACGGCTGGCTGACCGGGATCCCCCTGCACTGATCCCTGAACCAGATTCCGGGGTCTTGCGTATGATGGACAAAACAATGGGAGTCACGTCGATGAAATGGTTCACCCTGCTGCTGATGCTCGGCTCGGGCGCGGTCTCTGCCGCCTGCCCCGATTACTTCAACGTGGAGATGCGGGAGCTCAACAGCACCCAGCGCCACAACCTCTGCCAGTTGACCGAGGGCAAGGTGGTGCTGGTGGTCAACACCGCCTCCTACTGCGGTTACAGCGGTCAGTTCCGGGATCTGGAAGCCCTCTATCAGGGCTACAAGGAGAAGGGACTGATGGTGCTGGGCTTCCCTTCCAACGATTTCTGGCAGGAGGCGGGCAACGAGAACAAAACCGCCGAGGTGTGCCGCCGGGACTACGGGGTGACCTTCCCCATGTTCAACCGGGTGGCGGTGCGGGGTTCGGATGCGGTGCCGCTGTTCAAGGGGCTGGCCGCTGCTGCCGACGGTGATGCGCCCAACTGGAACTTCCACAAGTACCTGGTCGGACGGGACGGCAAGCTGATTGCGAGCTATGGCGCCAACCAGAATCCGTCGGATGATCCTCTCAAACAGCAGATCATCGATGCCCTGGGGCACTGACCCTACCCCATGGCGGGCCACTCTGGAATAATGCGGCCCCGCCATCCACTCCGGTGACACCGTGCTGCAACGTCTTCCCCAAATGGTGATCTTCGATGCCCTGGTTCGTGAACAGGGCATCTCGGCGGCTGCGCGCCGCCTCGGGGTCTCCAAATCCCACATCAGCAAGCAGCTCGCCCTGCTGGAAACCGCGCTCGGCGCCCAGCTGGTACAGCGCACTACTCGCCGTTTCGGGCTCACCGAACTGGGTCTGGAGTATGCCCGCCACTGCCGCGCTCTGGTGGCGGTGGCGCTGGAGGCGGAATCCATGGTGGCGGAGCGCCGTGGCAAGGTGAGCGGCGTGCTCCATCTGGGGGTTGGTCAATCCTTCGGGCGGTTGCACGTGATCCCGCGCCTCAAGGCGTTTCAGGCACGTTATCCGGATCTGGAGCTGGAGGTGTCCCTGTTCGATCACCGCACCAATCTGGTGGATGAGGGGCTGGATCTCTGGATCACCACCTACGAGGACAAACCCGAGTCCCTGGTCGGGCAGCGACTGGCAGACATCGGCTTCGTGCTGGTGGCCTCGCCGGATTATCTGCTGAGTCACGGCACGCCACTGCACCCCAGGGAGCTGGCCCATCACAATTGCATCACCTACCAGAGCCGGGAGCGGCGCTACCACGAGTGGTCATTTCGCCAGGGCAAGGAGCGCCAGACGGTGCAGGTGGCGGGCAACTATCGGGTGGATCTGGCGGAAGCGGTGCGGGACGCCGCCTTGGCCGGGCTCGGCATCGCCTATGTGGCCAACTACCTGCTGGACAAGGAGCTGCAATCTGGTCAGCTCATCCCTCTGCTGCCCCAGTGGCAACCGAACCAGAAGATGGCGGTGCACGCCGTCTATGCCAGGCGAGAGCATCTGGATCCCAAGATCCGCCTCTTCATCGACTTCCTCAAGGAGAGCTTCGGACCCGGGCCCTACTGGGCGCAGCGACTCGCACCCTGGCTCGGGGGGAAATTGTCCGGCACTGAGGAATAATCGTTTCCATACAAGAACACTGGCCTGAGTGCGGTTTCAAAGTTGTGTCAAATCAGTCAGTTGGCGCAACCGATATCGTGCAAACGTTTTTGCTAACAGGGTTGTAACCCGGCGGGGTTGCGGCGGTGAGGGGAGGGGAGCAGAATCCGCGCCCATCTTCAGCCTCACTGGATGGAATCCCCATGATTGCCCTGCTTGGTATCCTGAGCATCCTGGCCCTGGCCGCACTCTGCTCTGATAATCGTCGTCGTATCCCGTTGCGAACAGTGGGCTTTGCCCTCTGCCTGCAAGTGCTCTTCGCCGCCCTGGTGCTCTGGCTGCCCGCCGGTCAGCAGGTATTGAACGGTGTCAGCGAGAGCGTCAGCAGCGTAATCGGCTACGGCCAGGAGGGGATTGCCTTCCTGTTCGGGGATCTGGCCAAGTTCAAGCTGGGCTTCATCTTCGCCTTCAACGTGCTGCCGGTGATCATCTTCTTCTCCGCGCTGATCGCCATCCTCTATCACATCGGCCTGATGCCCAAAGTGATCGCCCTGCTCGGCGGCGGCCTGCAGAAATTGCTGGGCACCGGCCGCGCCGAGAGCCTCTCTGCCACCGCCAACATCTTCGTCGGCATGGTGGAAGCGCCGCTGGTGGTCAAACCCTATCTCTCCAGGATGTCCGATTCCCAGTTCTTTGCGGTGATGAGCTGCGGGCTGGCCTCGGTAGCCGGCGGCACCCTGGTGGGCTACGCCAGCATCGGGGTCGAGTTGAAATACCTGATTGCGGCGGCCTTCATGTCCGCCCCTGCCGGGCTTGCCATGGCCAAGATCCTGGTGCCGCCCGCCGCGCAAGAGGAAGATCACCATGAAGACGTGGAGATCCCCCGCGCTACCAACGTCATTGAAGCGGCCGCCGATGGCGCCATGGCGGGTCTCAACATCGCCGTCGCCGTGGGGGCGACCCTGCTGGCCTTCGTCGGCGTGATCGCCCTGCTCAACGGCCTGCTGGGCTGGGCCGGCGACCTGGTGGGGCTGGAGCTGAGCTTCCAGATCATCCTGGGCTGGCTGTTTGCCCCCGTCTCCTGGCTCATCGGCGTCCCCTGGGATCAGGCCCAGGCGGCCGGAGCCCTGATCGGCACCAAGATCGTCATCAACGAGTTCGTCGCCTTCATTGCCCTGGTGCAGGATCAGACCTTGAACGAGTCGAGCAAGGCCATCGTCACCTTCGCCCTGTGCGGTTTCGCCAATATCTCTTCCATGGCGATCCTCATCGGCGGCCTGGGGGCCATGGTGCCGGAGCGCAAGTCCTTCATCGCCCGCTACGGCATGCGCGCCATCCTGGCGGGGGTGCTGGCAAACCTGATGAGCGCCTCCCTGGCAGGCTTGTTCCTCGCCCTCTGATAGACCCTGGAAGTCAGCACCTTCCGGTCATTGCCCGCTTCGGCGGGCTTTTTTGCACCCGCTTGCAGGCAAAAAAAAGCGCCTCTGGGGAGGCGCGGGGAAAAGACAGATTGGAAGCGTCACATGGGTGCCACCTGAATGAGGGATGAGCCGTCCCATCCAAGTGTGAAGCCATGATGCCTGATGCTCTCTGAAGCGCTTCTGAGGCGATTCTTCATACTGTGTTCATTTTCAAAATGCTGCTGCAATGTGATTTTTAAATGATTGATGCTGAAATAAAATAAATAATCAGTGATTTATTTTGCTGCACGGCTCAAAGGAAAGATGAATCGGGGCGGTGGGCATGCTCCTGCCATGGGGCGGATCCGGTGGCAGATTATCCCGGTGCAGGCTCAACACATCACGCAACCATGCTGCCAGATGGCAAGCAACCAGCATGTGATGGAGATGCTGTCCGTCATGGGCAGTGCAACGCCGCCTGCGGTCTGCTGTTGGGCCCAGCAACTCGTATGTGATGGAGATGCCGCTCGTCAGAGGAGCCGCGCGAGTGGCCTGCGGTCTGTGGTGCCTGCACCCGCAACCCGCATTTGACAGGAGGAGCACCCTTTCATGGGGTCAGCGCGAAGTGGTCTGCGGTCTCCTGCTCCAGTGCCAGCAACCAGCGCTTGATGGGGATGCCTCCCCCGTAGCCGGTCAGTTCACCGCTGCGCCCTATGACCCTGTGGCAGGGCACTATGATGCTGAGGGGATTGCGGCCATTGGCGGCGCCTACCGCCCGCACGGCCCTGGGGTTGCCGATGGCCTCTGCAATCTGGAGGTAGCTGACAGTCTCGCCGTAGGGAATGTCGCACAACGCCCACCACACGGCCTGCTGGAATGGTGTGCCCGTGGCGGCCAGGGGGAGATCGAAGCGCCGCAGGCGGCCGGCAAAGTAGGCGGAAAACTGCTCGACGAAGGGGGCCAGGGCGGCATCATCCCGCTGCCACTCCGGTTGCGGCAGGACGGGGCGCTCCCCTTGCACGAATTCCACGTGGCGCAGCCCGGCCCCATCGATGGCGATGAGCAGGGGCCCCTTGGCACATTCACAAAAGCTGTACTGCATTCTCTTGTCCTCGGGGTTGTGGCAGGTCACTCCAGCACGGGCTTGCCGCGGGTGGATTTGATCTCTCCCTTGCGTTTCTTGGCATCGACCCGCTTGCGTTGGGAGCTGCGGGTCGGTTTGGTGGCGTGGCGGGCCTTGGGGCGCCACGCGGCTTTTTTCAGCAGCTCGGTCAGGCGGCTCATGGCCTCCTTGCGATTCATGTCCTGGCTGCGATGGGTCTCGACCCTGATCTGGATGAAGCCGTCGTGAACCCGGTTGTCGCTGAGCCGCTCCAGTCCCTCCTTGTAGAGAGGCGGCAGGCTGGGGGAGTCGCGATAATCGAAGCGCAGCCAGACGGCGGAGTCGGTCTTGTTGACGTGCTGGCCGCCATTGCCCTGGGCCCGCATGGTCTGGAATTGCAGTTCATGCCAGGGGATGATCACGCTGTTGGAGATGACTAACATGGGGTGATGCTCTCATTTGGTGCATCAAGGGAGTCTGGTGCAGCTTGGTGCCTCATTATGGGGCGAGATGCGCTTCCTTGGTGATCCTGAGCCTTTCTGGCTCAGAGTGTCATGTCTATCTATATGAAAATAAACGATAAAAATACTTGGCACAAGAATTGATGACCCATTCGTGACATACCATGGATTGGGAGCAACCAGATGAAGCTGATTACTGCGATTATCAAACCTTTCAAGTTGGACGACGTGCGCGAGGCCATCGCCAACCTGGGGGTGGAAGGCCTGACCGTCTCCGAAGTGAAGGGTTTTGGTCGCCAGAAGGGGCACACCGAATTATACCGGGGGGCCGAGTACCAGGTCGACTTTCTGCCGAAGGTGAAGCTGGAGATCGCCACCGCAGACGAGAACGTCGAAGGGGTGATCGAGGCCATCTGCAAGGCGGCCTATACCGGCAAGATCGGTGACGGCAAGATTTTCGTCTATGACCTGCTGCAAGCGGTGCGTATTCGTACTGGTGAGAGCGACGACGAGGCGCTCTGAGTACGCTCCTTTGCCCGGCCGGGTCGGGCAAAGGTCCGGGCAGGTTCTGCCGACAGTGTGAATGGGTGGTCGTCGAAAGACCGGATGGGATTCCATCCGGTCTTTTTGTTTGGCCGCTGATTAAATAGATCGTTCCAACCCAGCAAACCGCCTTGATCCTCTCCTCCCGATTCATGCAGAATGCAAACGAAAATGGTTATCACTCTTTACGCAGACAAGGAACGGATGATGAAAATGAAGATGTTGGCACTGGCTTTCTCCACGCTTGTCGCCCAGTCGGCGTTCGCCGCCCAGGAGGTAAACGTCTATTCGAACCGTCAGGATGAGCTGATCAAGCCCATCATCCAGCAGTTCGAGAAGGAGACCGGGATCAAGGTCAATGTGGTGTTTGCCAAAGAGGGGCTGAACGAGCGTCTGGAACGGGAAGGCAAGCTCTCTCCGGCAGATCTGATGCTGACCGTGGACATCAGCCGTCTGACCGAGCTGGTGGACAAGGACTTGGTGCAGCCGGTGGACAGCAAGACGCTGCAGGAGAACATCCCCTCCATCTATCGCGATCCGGACAACCGCTGGTTCGCCCTGACCACCCGGGTGCGTGCCATCTACTCCAGCAAGGAGCGTCTTGGCAAGCTCGACACCATCCGCTACGAAGATCTGGTCAAGCCTGAATTCAAAGGAAAAATTTGTACCCGTAGCGGCAAGCACGAGTACAATGTGGCGCTGGTTTCGTCCATGATTGCCCATCACGGCATGGCGGACACCAAGACCTGGCTGGAAGGGGTCAAGGCCAACCTGGCGCGCAAGCCCCA
Source organism: Aeromonas sp. R10-1 (assembly GCF_040908465.1). Classification (NCBI taxonomy): domain Bacteria; kingdom Pseudomonadati; phylum Pseudomonadota; class Gammaproteobacteria; order Aeromonadales; family Aeromonadaceae; genus Aeromonas; species Aeromonas sp. R10-1. The sequence continues at coordinate 78,457 of NZ_JBFODT010000017.1, read as the reverse complement.
GGGCAACGACCGTGATCAGGTCAAGGCGATCAAGGACGGCATCTGTGATGTATCCCTGGGCAACAGCTACTACCTGGGTGCCATGTTGAAGGACCCGGCGCAGAAGTCCTGGGCCGACGCGGTGGAAATCAACTTCCCGAACCAGGGTGATCGCGGTGCCCACGTCAACGTGAGCGGCGTGGCCATGACCAAGTATGCCAAGAACAAGGACGCAGCACAGAAGCTGATGGAGTTCCTCTCCGGGGATACCGCCCAGCACATGTATGCGGATGTGAATGCCGAGTACCCGGTCAAGGCGGGGGTCGAGCCTTCTGCCATGGTCAAGTCCTGGGGCACGTTCAAGTCTGACCCCATGCCGGTCAGCGATTATGCCAAGCACCGCAAGGACGCCTTGCAACTGCTGGATGAAGTGAAATTCGACTTGTAATCAGATGGGGCCAACGGCCCCATCAACTTCTGTGGACTCATGAAACATTTTGGATGGATTGCCGGCAGCTGGGCCACCGCCCTGCTGCTGGGTTTGCCGGTACTCGCCCTGGTCTTCTCCGCCTTCTCGGCTGATGGGGAACTGTTTGCCCACCTCGCCGATACCGTACTGCCCGACTATCTGCGAAACACGTCCGGCCTGGTGCTGGGGGTGGTCTGCCTCAGCCTGCTGTTCGGAGTGCCCACCGCCTGGCTGGTGGCCATGTGCGAGGTGCCGGGGCGCCGCGCCCTGCAATGGGCGCTGATGCTGCCCATGGCGATGCCCTCCTATATCGTGGCCTACGTCTATACAGACCTGCTCGACTACTCGGGCCCGCTGCAGGCGGGGCTGCGTGCCCTGTTTGGCTGGCAGGGACCGGCCGACTACTGGTTCCCGGCCATTCGCTCCCTCGGGGGCGCCGCCTGGGTGCTGGCGCTGGTGCTCTTCCCCTATGTCTATCTGCTGGCACGGGCCTCCTTCCTGGAGCAGTCGGTCAGCCTCATTCACTCCAGCCGTCTGCTCGGCTGCACCCCCTGGCAGAGCTTTCGCCGCCTGAGCCTCCCCCTGGCCCGCCCGGCCATCATGGTGGGGGCATCTCTGGTCGCGATGGAAACTCTGGCGGACTTTGCCACCGTCCACTTCTTTGCCATCAACACCCTGACCACCGCCATCTACGACACCTGGCTCGGCTACGGCAGCCTGGCGACCGCCGCCAAGCTCTCCTGTCTGATGCTGCTGGCGGTGGTGCTGCTCATCGCGCTGGAGCGCCGCTCCCGCCAGCGCCAGCAGGTGTTCCAGAAGTCCATGGGCTTCGAGCAGCCCCTGCGTTACCCCCTCGGGGGCCTGAGGGGCGTGCTGGCCGGGCTCTGGTGCTGGGGCCTGGTGCTGGCGGGGTTCGCCCTGCCGTTCGTCATCCTGTTCGATTACGGGGTGCGTTACTTCGCGCTGTCGTGGACGCCCGAATTCGTGCGCTTTGCGGGCAACAGCCTTGCCATCTCGGCCCTGACCGCCCTGCTGGCCATGGCCATTGCCCTGCTGCTCGGCTTCTTCCGTCGCCTCGATGGGGGGACTCGCAGCCTGCTGCCCCTGCGCCTCGCCGCCATGGGCTATGCCATGCCGGGGACCGTGCTGGCCATCGGCGTGCTGGTGCCGCTCACGGCCCTTGATTTTGGCATCAACGATCTGGCCGAGTGGCTCGGGATGCCGGGCCCCGGTCTGCTCCTGACCGGCACCCTCACCGCCATCGTGTTCGGCTATCTGGTGCGCTTCGTGGCCATCGCCATCGGGTCGGTGGAGAGCAGCATGAGCAAGATCTCCCCCAGCCTCGACATGGCGGCCCGCTCTCTGGGGCAGGGGGCGGGCGGCATGCTGCGTCGCATTCACCTGCCGCTGGTACGGCGCGGCCTCTTTGCCGGCGCCATGCTGGTGTTCATCGAATCCATGAAGGAGCTGCCCGCCGCCCTGCTGCTGCGGCCGTTCAACTTCGAAACCCTGGCGACCCACGTCTATCAGTTCGTCTCGGACGAGATGCTGGAGCGGGGGGCGCTCGGTGCCATCGTCATCGTGCTGGTGGGGCTGATTCCCCTGCTGTGGATCAACCGTACCCTGGATGGTCCAGGCCATTGAGCGGCCCCGTCCGGCATCACTACGCGAGAGGAAAAGAACCTTGTCCTGCCTGAATATCGAGAAGGTCAGCTGTCACTACAATGGCCGCCCCGTGCTGGAGCAGCTCTCCCTGCAGGTGGCCGACAACGAGATCGTCTGTCTGCTGGGGGCCAGCGGCTGTGGCAAGACCACGCTGCTCAAGGCGGTGGCCGGTCTGCTGCCCCTGGCCCAGGGGGAGATCCGGCTGGGAGAGACCCTGCTCGATGCCCCCGGCGTGAGTGTGCCGCCGGAGGCCCGCCATATCGGCATGATCTTCCAGGATTACGCTCTCTTTCCTCACCTGACGGTGGCCGAGAACGTCGGCTTCGGTCTGACTAAGGGGGAGCGTGCCCTGCGCAAGCAGCAGGTGGACGAGGCGCTGGCGCTGGTCAACCTGCAGGGGTTGGGGGAGCGCTATCCCCATCAGCTCTCCGGCGGCCAGCAGCAGCGGGTGGCCATCGCCCGCGCCCTGGTGTGCAAGCCGCGCCTGATGCTGCTGGACGAGCCCTTCTCCAACATCGACACCCAGGTGCGGATGAAACTGATCCTCGAGATCCGCGCGCTGCTCAAACAGCAGGGCATTGGCGCCATTTTCGTCAGCCACAGCAAGGAAGAGGCCTTCGCCTTCGCCGACCGGCTTGCCCTGTTTCGCGCCGGTCGCATCGAGCAGGTGGGGGAGCCGGAGCAGCTCTATCGCCGCCCCGGGAACCGCTTCGTGGCGGAGTTTCTCGGCGGGGTCAACTATCTGGCGGCCGAGGTGGTGGACAGCCACTGCGTGCAGACCCTCCTTGGAACCATCTGCGGTCAGGAGCCCCATGGCCGCGCGGTGGGGGAGCGGTTGCAGCTCATGCTCAGACCTCAGCAACTGGCGTTGACGGCGGCGGATGACGGTGAGCTCCGGGTGCGTGAGCAACAGTTCCTGGGCCATCACTGCCGGGTACTGGTCGAGTGTGGCGGCCAGCAACTGGAAGCCAGCATCGGTGAGCCCCTGGAAGGGGAGCGCTCGCGGGTGGCCGTGGCGCCTCATGCCCTGGTGTTGTTTGACCCCTTGCCCTGAGTGCGTGGTATTGTCGTGAAATCAATGAACTGGAAGCGCGCTGGTTTATAATCGCGCCACGCCCATAGCCAACGCACTTGGAGAGAGACATGAAAGCCCAAGCCGGGATCTGCGCAGAGCCGAATCTGCACGCCCTCTATCTGATGTTCAATCGCACCGGTGACGCCGCTGCCCTGACCTCCCGCCTGGCCAGCCTGCCAGCACTCTGGGAGGCGGTGAGCGCCGACTTCCCCGATGCGGCCTTCAGCGGTCTGGTCGCCGTCGGGGCCGACGCCTGGGATGATCTCTATCCTGCCGCCCGGCCGCCCCAGTTCCGCGGTTTCATGGCGCAATCCGCCAACGGTCAGGAGGCCCCCAATACCCCGTTCGATCTCTTCGTACAATTGCGTGCTGATCGGGTGGACGTGCTGCATCATGCCGGTCATCGCGTCATGGCCCTGCTGGCCAGGCTTGTTGAATTGGCCGAGGAAGTCCGCGGTTTTCGCAACCAGGATTGCCGGGATCTGACCGGTTTCGTCGACGGCACCGAGAACCCGCAGGATGAGCACCGCGCCGAGGTGGCGTTGCTGGACGGCGGCGAGTTCGCCGGTGGCTCCTATATCCACGTGCAGCGCTGGGTCCACGCCATGAGCGACTGGGAGAAGCTGGCCCTGAAGGAGCAGGAAGACATCATAGGTCGCACCAAGGTCGACAACATCGAATACGAGTCCGCCGACAAGCCGCTCACTTCCCACATCAAGCGGGTCAACCTCAAGACCCCGAAGGGGGAGTCCATGGAGATCCTGCGCCAGAGCATGCCCTGGGGCACCATGAGCGAGCAGGGGCTCTACTTCATCTCCTGCTGCCGCACGCCGCTGCACTTCAACGCCATGCTGGCCAGTATGTACAAAGGGGAAGGCAGCCACTTCGACCACCTGCTGCGCTTCACCCGGGCGGTGACCGGCGCGGCCTTCTTCGCCCCTTCCGTCGATTTTCTGGTGGCCGAGGGCAAATAAACCCGGCCTGCCGACCGTTCAAAACAAAAAATCCCGGCCAAGGCCGGGATTTTTGTGCGGATCGCCCAAGGCGACCGGATCAGGGCGTCTGCTCGAACAGCTCGAGGGCGGAGAGGTAGAGCTCCTCGATGTCGGTATCGCTGGTCGGGGTGATGAAGATGGTGTCATCACCGGCGATGGTGCCGAGGATCCCTTCGGCCTTGCCGAGGGAGTCAAGCAGGCGGGCGATCAGCTGAGCTGCGCCGGGGCTGGTGTGGATCACCACCAGAGCGCCGTTGTGGTCGACATCCAGCACCAGGTTCTTGAGGGGGCTGGAGGTGGTGGGCACGCCCAGTTCCACCGGCAGACAGTAGACCATCTCCATCTTGGCATTGCGGGTGCGAACGGCGCCGAAGCGGCTCAGCATGCGCGAGACCTTGGATTGGTTGATGTTCTCGAAGCCCATCTCTTGCAGGGCAGTCACTATCTCTGCCTGGGAGCCGAAACGCTCCTCTTTCAGCAAGGCTTTAAAGGCCTTGGCCAGTTTTTCTTGCTTGTCGTTATGTTTCATCTTGGACTCACGAATGAGGGGAGTGACCGCCTGTCACGCTCAGGCGGCAGATACGAACAGCGCTGCTATTTTGCATTCATATGCCTGTTTTGGCAAGGAAGCGGCGCTTGTTCTGCATATTGATTCAAATATAGCTTGCATCAACTTATGCTGGCGCTAGAATCAGGACGAAATTTTGAAAACTTATTCAATTGGGCTGTATGGGTATCGAATTAATCGGCATCGAAAAATCCTGGCACAAGGTGCCGGTACTGCAGCAGGTGAGCTTTCGGACTGCTCCCGGCGAGACCTTGGTATTGCTGGGCCCGAGCGGGGCAGGCAAGAGCTCTCTGCTGCGCATGATGAACTTGCTGGACACGCCGGATGCCGGTGTGTTGCGCATCGCAGACAGTGAATTTTCTTTCCCGTCCAGCCTCTCTACTGCCGAATTCAACCGTCAGGCACAGGCGCTGCGCCGCAAGGTGGGCATGGTGTTCCAGCAGTACAATCTGTGGCCGCACCTCACCGTGATGGAGAATCTGATTGAAGCGCCCGTCAAGGTGCTCGGCATGAGCCGCGACGCGGCCATCGAGAAAGGGGCCTATCTGCTGGCCCAGCTGCAACTGGCCGACAAACGGGACGCCTGGCCCGCACGGCTTTCCGGTGGCCAGCAGCAGCGGGTCGCCATTGCCCGGACCCTGATGATGGATCCCCAGGTGTTGCTGTTTGACGAACCGACGGCTGCCCTGGATCCCGAAATTACCAAAGAGGTGGCGGAGATCATCCGCACCCTGAGCCAGACCGGCATCACCCAGGTGGTGGTGACCCACGAGGTGGAGTTCGCCCGCAAGGTGGCCAGTCAGGTGATCTATCTGGAGAAGGGGCGGATCATCGAATCCGGCACCGCCGCCATCTTCCAGTCCCCGCAAACCAGCCGGTTTGCCGAATTCTTGATGCATTGATATTGAGTCGATAAGGAAGCTGTCATGAAAAAGAGTCTGTTGCTGATCGCCGCCATGGGTCTGCTGAGCACTTCTGTGCTGGCCAAAGAGATCAAGTTCGCCACCGAGGCAACCTATGCGCCGTTCGAATACCTGGATGACAAGAACGAGTTCCAGGGCTTTGACATCGATCTGGCCCGCGCGGTCTGCGAGCAGGCCAAGCTGGAGTGCAGCTTCCACAACCAGGCCTTCGACAGCCTGATCCCCAGCCTCAAGTTCCGTCGCTATGATGCCGTCATCGCCGCCATGGACGTGACGCCGGAGCGGGCCGCCCAGGTCGACTTCTCCGACATCTATTACGAGAACTCCGCGGTGTTCGTCGCCAAGAAAGAGACCTTCAAGGGGCCGGACGATCTGGTGGACAAGACAGTCGGCGTGCAGAACGGCACCTCCCACCAGTCCTATCTGGTGGACAACTGGGTGAGCAAGGGTCTGCTGACCGTGCCCTACGCCAGCTACCAGAGCGCCTTCCTCGACATGATGAATGGCCGTACTGACGGCGTGTTTGCCGATACGGCGGTGGCCGCCGACTGGCTCAAGCAGCACAAGGAATACGCCGTGGTTGGTACCCCGGTGACCGACGCCAAGTACTTCGGTACCGGTTTTGGCATCGCGGTGGCCAAGGGCAACCAGGAACTGCTGACCCAGCTGAATAAGGGGCTGGCCGAGATCAAGGCCAACGGCACCTATCAGAAGATCTATGACAAGTACTTCGCGCAGTAAGCCATGTTGAGCCTGTTGTTGGATGCAGCCTGGATGACCCTCGGGCTGGCCCTGGCATCCCTGGTCGGTGGCATGGTGCTGGCACTGGCATTCAGTGCGGCTGAGTTGAGCAAGCAGCGTGCGTTGGTGTGGCCCGTGGCCACCCTGACCACTTTGATCCGTGGTCTGCCCGAGTTGCTGGTGGTGCTCTTCATCTACTTCGGCTCGACCCAGGTGCTGTTCCTCATCACCGGGGAGTATGTGGAGTTCAGCCCGTTCGCCTGCGGTGTGCTGGCGCTCTCCCTGCTGTTTGCGAGCTACGCCACCCAGACCCTGCGTGCCGCCCTCAATGCGGTGCCCCCTGGGCAGCGGCTGGCGGCGCAGGCGCTCGGCCTGGGCAAGGGGCACACCTTCTTTCGCATCGTGCTGCCCCAGGCCTGGCGTCACGCCCTGCCCGGGCTCGGCAACCAGTGGCTGGTGCTGCTGAAAGACACCGCTCTGGTCTCCCTCATCGGGGTGAACGAGATGATGCGTCAGGCACAGATGGCTTCGGCCAGCACCTATCAACCCTTCACCTGGTACGCCGCTGCCGCCCTCATCTATCTGGCCATCAGTCTGGTGAGTGAATTCGGCTTGAAGCAGGCGTCCCGCTATACCCGCCGTTACGGAGGCTGACCATGCAGGATTACCTGATGACCCTGCTGGGAGGGCTGGCGATCACCTTGCAGCTCACCGTGTTCAGCTTGTTGCTGGGCGTGCTGATGGCGGCCGGCATGACCTGGGTGCTGGAGCGTCGCATTCCGGTGGCGACCCAGCTGGTGCAGCTCTGGGTACTGGTCTTTACCGGTACGCCGCTGCTCATCCAGATCTTCCTCATCTACTACGGGCCTGGCCAGTTTGAATGGCTCAAGGCGGGGCCGCTCTGGCCGCTGCTCAAGCAACCCTGGTTCTGCGCCGTGCTGGCGCTCGGTTTCAATACCGCAGCCTACTCCACCCGGCTGTTCAAGGGGGCGCTCGACGCCATCCCCGCCGGTGAAGTGGAGGCCTGCCGTGCGCTCGGCTTCTCGGCCGGACAGACCCTGTGGATGAAGACCCGCCATGCCGCCCGTCGGCTGGTCCCCGCCTATTCCAACGAGGTGATCCTGGTGCTCAAGGGGAGTTCGCTCGCCAGTACCATCACCATCATGGACATCATGGGGCTGGCCCAGCGTCTCAACGCCCAGACCTATGACACCCTGGCGGTGTTCACCGTGGCCGGAGCGCTCTATCTGACCATGAATGGATTGTTAACAATTGGTTTCCGCTGGTGTGAGCGTCGGGCACTGGCTTTCCAGTCCTGAAGCAGTCACATTTACCTCTTAATGGTGAGGAGGGCACAGGAAATCTGTGTCTTTCCTCCCATTTATCGCATATTCCTCTCCGCTTTCATCGCCGCTTGTTCCCTGGCTCACAGAACCCGTGATTACAACTGTTATCAGATTGTTTTTTAGGAGGGGATCCTTTAAGGTGAGGCGCACAATAAGAATCAGCGTTAACCCAACTAGAAACAACCTTAAACCTACGCTTAGACATGGAGTTGATCATGAAAGTTGCCGTTCTGGGTGCCGCCGGTGGCATCGGCCAAGCCCTCGCTCTGCTGTTGAAAAACCGCCTGCCTGCCGGTTCCGAACTGAGCCTGTATGACATTGCCCCGGTCACTCCGGGCGTGGCGGCGGACCTGAGCCACATCCCGACTGACGTGAAAGTAAAAGGTTTTTGCGGTGAAGATCCGAGCCCGGCTCTGGTCGGCGCCGATGTCGTGCTGATCTCTGCCGGCGTGGCGCGCAAGCCCGGCATGGACCGTTCCGACCTGTTCAACATCAACGCCGGTATCGTCAAGAACCTGGTGGAAAAGTGTGCCGCTTCCTGCCCGAAAGCACTGATCGGCATCATCACCAACCCGGTCAACACCACGGTCGCCATCGCCGCCGAAGTGCTGAAGAAAGCCGGTGTCTATGACAAGCGTCGCCTGTTCGGCGTGACCACCCTGGATGTGATCCGTGGCGAGACCTTCGTGGCCGAAGCCAAGGGCCTGAACGTTGACAAGGTACGTGTCAACGTCATCGGCGGTCACAGTGGCGTGACCATTCTGCCGCTGCTCTCCCAGGTTGAAGGCGTCAGCTTCACCGCTGAGGAAGTGGCTGCCATGACCAAGCGCATTCAGAATGCCGGTACCGAAGTGGTGGAAGCCAAGGCCGGTGGCGGTTCCGCCACTCTCTCCATGGGTCAGGCAGCCTGCCGTTTCGGTCTGTCGCTCATCAAGGGTCTGCAAGGGGAAGCCAACGTCATCGAGTGTGCCTATGTGGAAGGCAACGGTGAGCACGCCACCTTCTTCGCGCAGCCGGTGCTGCTCGGCAAGAACGGTGTCGAAACCGTGCTGGACTACGGCAAGCTGAGCGCCTTCGAGCAGGAAGCGATGGACAGCATGCTGGCCACCCTGAAGGCCGACATCCAGCTGGGCGTCGACTTCGTCAAGTAAGTCTCTACGTCGACCGCAAGGGGAGCCCAGGCTCCCCTTTGTCATTTTCGGGGCTGGGTGTAGCGGGCTAAGGAGATGGCCCTGGCTGCCGATAACAGAAGGCAGCAGGAGATCCCTATGATAAAACCAAGAACCCTCATCGCCATTATCGGTGTGTGCAGCTTCCCCTTGCAGGGGGCGGAGCCCACCTCGGCCGCCGCGCCCACCCAGGCGGTGGCGGTTGCAGCCGCGCCGCCATCCGCGGCGTCTGCACCCTTGTCAGCGGCCTCATCATCGGCCCAGCCAGCCCTGACGCCAGCCTCTTCTGTCGCCACGCCATCCCTCCCTGTGTCAGCAGCGCCAGCCCAGGTGCCATCCGCATCCGCACCTGTACCGTCCGCACCGGCAGCGGCGCCGCTGCCCAGGGCGACGACGCAGGCATCCGCTGCTGCGGGAGAGTTGCAGGCCGTGCCGCTCTATCGCCAGGACGAACTGCTCAACTGGATAGAGCAGGGGAGCCATCTGGCCCGGGTGAAGCAGGACAGGTGCCAGCTCACCCAGGATATCGAGGCGAGGGCCTCGGTGATGAAGATCCCTGCCTATCAGTTCCTCTGGGGGGACATGCTGGCCTGGGGAGTTTGCACCAAGCCGGACGCCCAGATCGGAGTGCAGTACATGTGGGAGGCCGCCAACCAGGGGCTGGCGCCGGCGCTGGAACAGCTTGGCCGCTATTACTGGAAGGGGATCCTGGTTCAGAAGGATCTGGTGCGGGCCGAGACCCTGATGCGGGAAGCCGCGAGCCTCGGCTTCTTGCGGGCACAGATGGAGTGGGTGGAGATGTTGCTGCAGGGCATGGGGAGTCCGCTGGATTACGAGGAGGCGTATCACTGGCTGCACGGCGCCGTCATCGGTGACAAGGCCATGCACCAGAAGGCGGCAAGCCTGCTCAGCCGGCTCGGCAACCGGATGCCCGCCAATGCCATCGCCCGTGCCAAGGCGATGCACTGAGTCCTGATAGTCCGCTTTGATATTACAAGGCCCACGAAGCTGTGTTTGTGGGCCTTGTGCATTTTCCCGGTCAGGGGAGGGATCAGAGACCCTGATGGGGGCCGAAGACCTCGTAGTGCATCCGCCCTGCAGGCACGCCCACATTCTCCAGCTGAGCTTTGACTGCTTTCATGAACGGGACAGGGCCGCAGAAATAGTAGTGGGCGTTGGCCGGAATGAGGTCGGTGACCTGCTCCAGTGCCAGAGTGCCGCTGAAGTCGTAATCCTCTCCTTTGACATCCTGCTCCCCCGGCTCCCGATACCAGATCCGGCTCTCCAGTTTCCCGTGTTGCCTGCTCTTTGCCCGGATCTCGTCCCTGAACGCGTGGTGGGCGCCGTGTTCGCAGGCGTGAAGCCAGCGAATATCCATATCCGGGCCCTCGGCCAGCAAGTGGTTGAGCATGCTCAGCATGGGGGTGAGGCCGACCCCGGCGGAGATCAGCACCACAGGCGTGTCTGTCTCCTCTTGCAGGAAGAAGTCGCCGGCCGGCGGCATGATGTCGACCGTGTCACCGATGTGAAGATGATCATGCAACAGGTTGGAGGCCTGGCCCCTGGGTTCGCGCTTGACGCTGATGCGGTAGTCGCGGCCATTGGGGGCGTCCGAGAGGGTGTACTGGCGGATCTCCTGATGCTCGAGGGCGGGATGAACCAGCTTGATACTGAGATATTGCCCCGGTTTGAAACGCAACACGGGGTTGCCATCGAGGGGGGCCAGGACGAAAGAGGTGATGAGTTCACTCTCTTGACGCTTCTCCTTGATGGTGAAAGGGCGGGTTCCCTGCCAACCACCGTCCTGGCTTGCCTTCTCCCGATAGAGCTCGCTCTCCCGGCCGATAAAGATGTCGGCCAGCACACCGTACGCCTTGCCCCAGGCGGTAAGGACCTCCTCCGTGACAGCGTTGCCACCCATTTCTTTGAGCGTGGCCAAGAGATGACTACCCACAATGTGATATTGTTCCGGCTGGATCAGGAAACCCGTATGTTTGTGGGCGATGCGTTCAATGGCTCCGGCCAGGGCCCCCAGATTGTCGATGTTCCTGGCATAGGCCGCCACCGCACTGAACAGTGCCAAGGGCTGTCCCCCGCTACGCTGGTGAGCCAGGTTGAAGACATCCTTCAACTCGGGATTGTGGCTGAACATGCGCTGATAAAAGTGCCGTGTGAGGTCAGGGCCCGCCGATTCGAGCAAAGGAATGGTGCTCTTGATGACGGCGATGGTGGCTTGGTCTAACATAGGAGGTCCTTTCTAATTGAACATCTGGAATGTCACTTATTAAGTTGCATCCTAAATGTTTAATTGATCTGGATCAATCATCAATTCTTCGCGCTAGGCGCTACAGGCACTATGAGACTAACGAGCTATACCGATTTTGGATTGAGAGCCCTGCTCTATCTGGCCACCCTGCCGGAGGGGGAACTGTCGAGCGTGGCCAAGGTATCCGCCTTGTACGACGTATCCCGCAACCACATGGTGAAGGTGGTGAACCAGTTGGTAAAACTGGGCTATCTGCAGTCACAACGCGGCAAGAATGGTGGCATCCGCATGGCGCGCTCCCCCGACGAGATCAATATCGGGCAAGTGATCCGGGCGTTGGAAGGCAATCTGGACGGGATCGACTGCAGCTCCCCGGTCTGCCATATCGTCTCCGTCTGTCTGCTCAAGAGTGCCTTGAAGGAGGCGATGAACGCCTTCCTCGCGGTGATGGATGGTTATACGCTGCAGGATTTGCTGGCAAACCGTGACGAGTTGCAGCAGGTGTTCGGTGAGCTCATCCCCACTCTGGTGCTGGAGCCGGATGACGAGAGCGAGTGAAACAAAAAGGCTGCCATTGGCAGCCTTTTTTCAATCCTCGTACCCTGAATCGTCCCGGTACAGGTGCGGCATGATCCTCGCCATCTTCACCATGTTGTTCTCCACTTCGAGAATCTCGATAGGGTAGCCCGCCAGCCTGACACTGATGTTGGGTTGGGGGATCTCCTCAAGGTACTCCAGGATGGCGCCATTGAGGGTCCGTGGGCCGTCCATGGGCAGGTGCCAGTCCATCTCCTTGTTCAGCTCGCGGATGCTGGCGGAGCCTTCGACCAGGAAGGAGCCGTCCGGCTGGGGATGGATCTCGTCACTCGGGGTCGGTGTCATGGAGGTGGTGAAGTCACCGACAATCTCTTCCAGGATGTCGTCCAGGGTGATCAGCCCCTGAATATCGCCATATTCGTCGACGATAAGGCCAATTCGCTCCTTGTTGCGCTGGAACTTGGCCAACTGCACGTTGAGGGGGGTCCCCTGGGGGATAAAATAGATGGGGTCGACTTCCCGCAGCAGGCTGGACTTGCTGAACTGATCCCGGGCGACCAGTCTCAGGGCATCCCGTGAGTGCAGGAAGCCGACGACGTCATCGATGTTGTCGCGATAGAGCAGGATCTTGGTGTGGGCGCAGTGGGCCAGCTGGCGCAGTATGATCTTCCAGTCGTCATTGATGTCGATGGCGGAGATCTCGCTGCGCGGGACCATGATGTTCTCCACCGTCATCTTGTCGAGATCCAGGATGCTTATCAGCATCTCCTGGTGGTGCTTGGGAATGAGATTGCCCGCCTCGTTGACGATGGTGCGCAGCTCTTCGGAATTGAGGGAGTCATCCTTGTTGTGCTCTAGACGCAAGAGTTTCAGCAGCAGGTTCGTGATGCTGTTGATGAGCCAGACAAGGGGAGCGAACGGCACCATCAGCCCCTTGAGGATCCAGGAGGCAGGGTAGGCTATCCGCTCGGGGAACATGGCCGCCAGTGTCTTGGGGGTGACTTCCCCGAATACCAGCACCACCAGGGTCAGCCCGAAGGTGGCAATGGCGACGCCGAGATCCCCGAACAGCCGGATGCAGACGATGGTCGCGATGGCGGAGGCCAGGATGTTGACCAGATTGTTGCCGATGAGAATGAGGCCAAGCAGGCGGTCCGGCCTGGCCAGCAGCTTCTCGACCCGGCGGGCAGCCTTGTGCTTGGTCTGGGCCAGATGCCGAAGCTTGTAGCGGTTGAGCGACATCAGACCGGTTTCGGAACTGGAGAAGAAGGCTGACAAAAGAATCAAGATAACGAGAACAATCAGCAATGTACTCGTTGAGATACTGTCCAAGAAGGGCTCCTGTAAGGATGGTTGGGGAATGTTCGTATGTCAGCTAAGCAGCACTTCCTTGACGAAACGGCTGCCAAAATAGGCCAGTGTCAGAATGAAGCTGCCGATGAGGCTCAGCATGATGACCTTGCGGCCGCGCCAGCCACGGGTATGGTGGCCCCAGAGCAGCAGAGCGTAAACGCACCAGGCCAGGATAGAGAGGATGGCCTTGTGGGACTTGCCCTGGGCAAACATGTCTTCCAGGAAGAACAGGCCGGATGCGATGGAGAGGGTCAGCAGCAGCAGACCTGCGGAAATGAGCTGAAACAGGCGCTTCTCCACCGTCATCAGGGGTGGCATGGCTGGCAGGTGGCTGATCTTTCTGGATTTCAGTTGCCTGTCCAGGCAGGCAAGCTGGAGGGCAAACAAGCAGGCGATCATCAGTACCGAATAGGCCATCAGTGCGAGGCCTATGTGCAGCAGTAACTGGGGGTGCGCTTCCAGATGGGTGATGTAGCGCCCGGGAATGAGCGCGCTGGCTGCCAGCAGCAGGGCTGAAAAACTGTAGACGACGGGCAGCAGGATCCAGCCGTTGAAGCGTCGGGTGACGCAGGTCATGAAGCAACTGATGATAAGGCTGACTAGCGAGGCCACGTTCAACATGCTGAGATTCTGGCCGGAATGGGTGGCCAGCACTTCGCTGCCCACCGCCATGCCATGGGCGGTCAGGGCCAGGCCGACACAGGCGAACAGCGATACTTGCCCGACGGGCTTGGCGCTGAGCAGCAGGTGCAGTGAAGCGATGATGGCCAGCAGGTAAAACGCCAGGGCCAGAACAGAGATCACGATCATAACCAGGTCGTTGTCAAACAAGCTTTATGGATAAGAGGGGCAGTATACCTTGCACAAGATATGCTCGCCAGTTGTGCCAGAGGCTAACTGCCCACATATAAGTAGGCGTTGATGGTCACCGTGCGGCGAATAATCGTCCTCCGGCGTTGACTGGGGTATACTGCCCTCCATTTGTTGACCTGCCCGCTCGATGGCAGGCCGCCGCGGCAAGCGGCGAGTAATCGTCCCTAGAGTGCTGACCGGGGTATAATGCCCCCAGTGTCACGCCAAGAACCGGAAAGCGTCATGTTTGAGAATTTGACTGAACGACTCTCGCGCACCCTGCGCAACGTCAGCGGCCGCGGCCGTCTGACCGAAGAGAATATCAAGGATACCCTGCGCGAAGTCCGCATGGCGTTGCTCGAGGCGGACGTTGCCCTGCCGGTGGTGCGCGATTTCGTGGCGCGCGTCAAGGAACGAGCCGTGGGCCAGGAAGTGGCCAAATCCCTGAGCCCGGGCCAGGCCTTCATCAAGATAGTCCATGGCGAACTGGTCACCGTGATGGGGGAGGCCAACGAACAGCTCAACCTGGCTGCCCAGCCGCCGGCCATCATCCTGATGGCAGGTCTTCAGGGGGCCGGTAAGACCACTACGGTTGGCAAACTGGCCAAACTGCTCAAGGAGCGCAGCAAGAAGAAGGTGCTGGTGGTCAGTGCGGACGTCTACCGTCCGGCGGCGATCAAGCAGCTTGAGACCCTTGCGGGCGACATCGGTGTCGACTTCTTCCCGAGTGATGCCAGCCAGAAACCGATCGCCATTGCCACTGCTGCCATCGATCAGGCGCGCAAGAAGTTCTATGACGTGGTGATCGTCGATACTGCCGGTCGTCTGCACGTCGATGGCGAAATGATGGCGGAGATCCAGGATCTGCACGCCACCATCAAGCCGGTCGAAACCCTGTTCGTGGTGGATGCCATGACAGGCCAGGATGCTGCCAATACCGCCAAGGCCTTCAACGAGGCGCTGCCGCTCACCGGTGTGATCCTTACCAAGGCAGACGGTGATGCCCGCGGTGGTGCCGCACTGTCGGTGCGCCACATCACCGGCAAACCGGTCAAGTTCATCGGTATGGGCGAGAAGACCGACGCGCTGGAGCCGTTCCACCCGGATCGTCTCGCCTCCCGCATCCTCGGTATGGGGGATGTGCTCTCTCTCATCGAAGAGGTGGAGCGCAACGTCGATAAAGAGAAGGCGGCCAAGCTGGCCAGCAAGGTCAAGAGTGGCAAGGGCTTCGATCTGGAAGACTTCCGTGAGCAGCTGGCCCAGATGCGCAACATGGGTGGCATGATGGGAATGCTCGACAAGCTGCCTGGCATGTCCGGCCTGCCGGACAACATCAAGGATCAGATGGATGACAAGCTCACCGTGCGGATGGAGGCCATCATCAGCTCCATGACGCCGAAAGAGCGTGCCCATCCCGATCTCATCAAGGGCTCCCGCAAGCGCCGCATCGCTGCGGGCTCCGGCATGCAGGTCCAGGATGTGAACAAGCTGCTCAAGCAGTTCACCGAGATGCAGCGCATGATGAAGAAGATGTCCGGCAAGGGCGGCATGCGCAAGATGATGGGCCAGATGAAGAACATGCTGCCTCCCGGATTCGGTGGTGGCGGTCGCGGTCCGTTCTGATTTTCCTGCTGGTCAGGTAGAAAGGCTCACCCTGGTGAGCCTTTTTCATGCCAATCCCTGCGCAAAAAATAGCTGGCTTGGTTGCAATTATTACGAATCCAAGTAGAATTACGCGGCTTATTTTAAGCTAGGGTCTGCGTATTTGCAGGCCTTGTTCATTAGATGTTTATGAGGACGATATGGTAACCATTCGTTTACAACGTGGTGGCGCGAAAAAGCGTCCGTTCTACCAGGTAGTAGTTGCTGACAGCCGTAACGCCCGTGACGGTCGTTTCATCGAGCGCGTCGGTTTCTTCAACCCGGTTGCTGCTGGTAACGCTGAAAAGCTGAACCTGGACCTGGCTCGTATCGAGCATTGGGTTGCTACTGGTGCCGCTGTTTCTGACCGCGTTGCCAAGCTGATCAAAGACGCTGCCAAAGCTGCTTAATCAGCCAAACGGTAAGGAGTTAAGGTGGAAAAACCTGTAGTTCTGGGCACCCTGGGTACCGTATACGGCATCAAGGGGTGGCTTAAAGTGAACTCCTTCACCGATGTTGCCGAAGCGATTTTCGATTACAACCCCTGGCTGATTAATCAGAACGGGGCGTGGCGTGAAATTCGGGTGTCATCCTGGAAACGTCACAACAAGGGTCTGATCTGCAAGCTCGATGGTATCGATGTGCGCGAGGATGCCCTGGCATTGACCAATGTCGAGATTGGCGTAGCCGCCGATCTGTTGCCTGCGTTGCCCGAGGGCGAGTTCTACTGGCGTGACCTGATTGGTTGCTCGGTAGTGACCACCAAGGGATACGACCTGGGCAAGGTGACCGAATTGATGGAAACCGGCTCCAACGATGTGTTGGTGGTTGAGGCCAATGTAAAAGATGCCTTTGGTGCAAAGGAGCGGTTGATTCCGTTCCTGGAAGAGCAGGTGATCAAGAATATTGATCTGACTGCTCGAACAATCGAAGTTGATTGGGATCCTGGTTTCTAGTTTCCCGCGGTAACACGAGTGCCGGAGGTTTCTTATGTGGATTGGGGTGATTAGCCTCTTCCCTGAAATGTTCCGAGCCATTACCGAGCACGGGGTAACGGGTCGGGCCGTCAAGAGTGGCCTGCTGCAGATTGAGTGCTGGAACCCCCGGGACTTTACCCACGACAAACACCGTACGGTCGATGATCGTCCTTATGGTGGTGGGCCCGGCATGTTAATGATGGTTCAGCCGCTGCGTGACGCGATTCATGCAGCCAAGCAAGCGGCGGGAGACGGGGCGAAAGTCATCTATCTCTCCCCTCAGGGACGCAAGCTGACTCAAGCGGGCGTAACCGAGTTGGCGACGAATCAGAAACTGATTCTGGTAGCCGGTCGATACGAAGGTATCGATGAACGCGTGATACAAACCGAAGTCGACGAAGAGTGGTCTATCGGGGATTACGTGTTAAGTGGTGGCGAGTTGCCTGCCATGACCCTGATCGATGCGGTTTCGCGTCTGGTTCCAGGAGTCTTGGGTGATCAGGCCAGTGCCGAGCAGGACTCCTTTACGGATGGCTTGCTGGATCATCCCCACTATACTCGGCCGGAGGTGTTGGATGGGCTGGCGGTGCCCGAGGCGCTGACAAGCGGCAATCACGAAGTGATTCGACGCTGGCGTCTCAAGCAATCGCTCGGACGGACTTGGCAAAGAAGGCCGGAACTTATTAACAACCTAGCTCTGACTGACGAGCAAGAATCACTTCTTGCCGAGTATGTCCGCGAAGTGCGTGACAGCGTTAAGTAGAGTTTTCAGTTTATCCTAGGTAAGGAAAGACAATGAGCAAGATTATTCAGCAGCTTGAACAAGAGCAAATGCGTACCGACATCCCGGCTTTTGCCCAGGGCGACACCGTACGTGTTCAAGTTCGTGTTAAAGAAGGTGGTAAAGAGCGTCTGCAGGCTTTCGAAGGCATCGTAATTGCCAAGCGTAACCGCGGTCTGCACTCTGCTTTCACCGTTCGCAAGATCTCCAACGGCGAAGGTGTTGAGCGTGTATTCCAGACTCACTCTCCGCTGATCCACAGTGTAGAACTGAAGCGTCGTGGTGATGTTCGCCGCGCCAAACTGTACTACCTGCGCAACCTGTCCGGTAAAGCTGCTCGTATCAAAGAGAAGCTCAACTAATTCGATTCGAATTGGTGTCGATATGTCGGCGAAAAGCTCGACAGGTAGTGAAAAGGCTCGCCAATGGCGAGCCTTTTTTGTATCCGCTTTCGGGTGTTCCAGCTCAACCTGGCTGGCTGACCCGCACCACCGAGTTGTCACGCCCGAAGGGGCCAGGCACATAGTCGTCCGCCTCCCAGTCGTTGTCATAAAGGGTTTCACCATCGGGTTGCACTAGCTGATAGCAATACTCGAAATGGCTGGGGCCATCGGTCGGCAGGTTGAGTGTCGCCTTGAACTCCCCGTTTTTCATCCTCTTCAGTTCAATGGGCTGCCACTGGCTGAATTCACCCAGCAGCAAGACCTGCTCGGCATCACCGGCGGCCTCCTTTTCGACGGCAAAGGTCACCTTGACCTCGGGACGCGATTTGAGGAATTGCTTGTTGATCGGCATATGGACTCCTTGTCACTGGCTGCGAAGAAAGTAGCGCTGGTTATTTTTATATCACTTTATGACAAGGATGTTGATAAACAGGATCAAAGGGGGAGGGCAAAATGGCGCTGCAGGAGTTGATGGGTGAACTCGATCTTGAGGTAGAAGCCCCGTGGTAGCGTCATGATGGGTTGGCCATTGCGGCCGATGGCGCGGGTCAGCGCCTTGCTGTTGGCCGCCTTGGGGCGCAGCTGCAATACCTGGCCGTGGCGCGCGCTGATCTGCTCCACTTCCCCCAGCACTATCATGTCCATCAGCTCTTCCCAGTCCTGGCGCAGCAGTCCTTCTTCCTCTTCATTCGGGCTCCATAGTAGCGGCATGCCGACGCGACGGTCGCCGACAGGGATGTCGCGGCTGCCTTCCACCGGGATCCAGAGCACCCGCGACAGCTTGTTGCGCACGTTCGACTCCTCCCAGCGCTGGCCGCTGACCCCGATGAGGGGGGCTACGCAGACAAAGGTGGTTTCCAGCGGGCGCCCTTGAGGATCGACGGGGATCGTCTTGAGCTCGATACCGAGATCCGGAAAATCCTGCTCGGGACGGCTACCTGCACTGGCCCCCAGCTGCCACTCGATCAACTGCCCTGTCCAGCCCTTGTCACGCCTGAGATCCCGCGGTACGGGGATGCCTGCCGTTGCGGCAAGCTGGGCCAGAGTGAAGCCCGCCATGGCGTAGGCTCGACTGAGCAGCTCTTGTTCTGACTGGGGATTGGCAGGCATGAGGGCTCCTCTGGAGATAATAGACATCGCAATACGGATCCTTGCATGGTATCGCTGATTTTGTAACCGATCCTCGCCCGACTATACACAGGGAGACATGGGTGACAGAATTCAACATATCTAAATGATTTTAAAGGGTTTTACTTTATTTATCCAGTATGTTGGCCCGCCTAATCTCCGCATAAACGAGTTGTCCAAGGGTTTGTGCGAGCTGTTGCACACAGTTATCCACAGAAATCTTGGATAACTGGCGTAAAGTGGTGAAAGGAAGCGTGGCACCAGAAATAAATGTGAGAGTACGCCGATTTTCAGCGCCATTTCGGTGCAGATAATGCGCCATATCTGTGGATAAATCCGTCTTGGTGGATCTTTGAGCAGTCGAACTTGTTCACAATTGACAGGCTGGATCCTCTTAGGCAAAAGACATGGATCTTGATCCAGCAATCAAACTATAACCTTATGTATTTAAATGTATATTTTGTTTTTAAGTGAATCGGGTATGATATGCTTCCGTGCAATGCCACAGTATAAAACTACTGTATATACCTGCTTGATCACAGGTTTATGCACAGTCTGGGTGGGCAACTTGCCTAGCATGAACCTTCAATTTGTTTATAACTTTGCTTGAAATGCCAAGTTATTCATGAATGGAAGATGACAGTCCCTGTTTGCCGCCACGGGGTGAATGTGGAACAATCTCGTTATAGATTCAGCCTTTATAAGGTGATCACGTGATAGATGGTGACGGATTTCGTCCCAATGTCGGCATCGTGATCTGTAACCGTGACGGACAAGTATTGTGGGCTAAGCGCTATGGGCAGCACTCCTGGCAGTTTCCGCAGGGGGGGGTTGATGATGGTGAATCGCCGGAACAGGCCATGTATCGTGAGCTGTATGAGGAGATAGGCCTCAAGCAGGACGATGTGACCATACTGGCGACCAGTCGCAACTGGCTGAAGTATCGCTTACCCAAACGACTCGTCCGCTGGGACAGTTCACCGGTCTGTATTGGCCAGAAGCAGAAATGGTTTTTGTTGCAGCTCGATCCTGGCAAAGAGTCCAGGATCCAGTTTGGCTGTCATGGTCACCCGGAATTTGATGATTGGCGTTGGGTCAGCTTCTGGTACCCGGTTCGTCAGGTCGTCTCCTTCAAGCGGGAGGTTTACCGCCGGGTGATGAAGGAGTTTGCCCCGCTGGCCATGCCAGTCCCCGTGGTGCAGGCTAACCGAAAAGATGGGCGGCGCAACCGCTCGCGTTAAGGAGCACAACTAGTTGCTGACGGAACTCAGACGCATCGTGGAAAGCATGGCCGAGGCCAACACCCTCGAACAGGCCTTGCAAGCATTGGTGAGCCAGACCCGGCTCGCCATGACGGTGGACTGCTGCTCCGTCTATGTGGCCGAGCCCGACATGCGCCGCTATCGACTGGCTGCGACCGATGGTCTGGCCGAATCGGCCGTGGGCAAGGCCACCCTGCCGTTCGAGCAGGGTATTGTCGGCCTGGTGGGTCAGCGTGAAGAGCTGATCAACCTGGCCGATGCCCCCTCTCACCCCAGTTTCAAGTTCCTGCCCGATGTGGCGGAAGAGGCGTTTCGCTCCTTCCTCGGCGCTCCCATCATGCATCAGCGTCAGGTGGTGGGGATTCTGGTCGTGCAGCAGAAGGAGAGCCGCCTCTTCGATGAGGGGGAGGAGTCCTTCATGGTCACCCTGGCGGCTCAGCTGGCTGCCCGCATCGCCCAGGCCCAGGCCAAGGGGTGGCTGCAGAAGACCGACTGGAGCAAGCCGCTGCGCGGTATTGCCGGGGCGAGTGGCATCGCCATCGCCAAGGCCTGGGTGTGGCGTCCACGCAAGGCGCTCAATACCATCACGCCACGCAAGGACGAGGATCATGCCAAGCAGCTTGCCCGTCTCGAGCTGGCGGTGGAGGAAGTGCGCCACGATCTGGAGAGCCTGGCACTGCGCTTTCGCGAGAGCTACAGCCAGGACTCGGTCGCCATCTTCGACATCTATCTGCACCTGTTGAACGATCCCGGCTACATCAAGCCCATCCGCAACAAGGTCAGCAAGGAACACTGGACGGCGATCTCGGCGGTCAAACTCATCAGCGATCGGCTGATAGAGCAGTTCAAGGGGATGAAAGATCCCTATCTGCGGGAGCGCTCCACCGATGTGAAAGACATCGCCCAGCGGCTCATCAGCCGGCTGGTGCAGGACGAACCCGAGCAGCTCACCATCGGCGAACCCGTGGTGCTGGTCGCCGATGAAGTAACGGCCACCATCCTTGCGGAGATCCCGAGGGAATTTCTGAGCGGTGTGGTGTCGCTCAAGGGCGGGACAAACTCCCATGCCGCCATCCTGGCCCGTGCCATGGGGGTGGCGGCCATCATGGGGGTGGATCTGCCCCTCGGTGACATCGGCGGGCGTACTCTGGTCATCGATGGCTACAGTGGCGATCTCTTCATCGAACCCAATCAGGTGATCCTGACCGAGTACCGTCAACTGCTGAGTGAGGAGCGGGCACTCGACACCCTTGTGCGCAGCGTCGACAACCAGCCCTCCGAGACCGCGGACGGCACCAAGGTCTCCCTGCTGCTCAACGCAGGGCTGAGTGCGGATACCGAGATTTCCCTCAATCATCTTGCGGATGGGGTGGGGCTCTATCGCACCGAGATCCCCTTCATGCTGCAGGACAGCTTCCCTTCGGAGTGGGAGCAGACTGCCCGCTATCGCGGGATCCTGGAAACCTATCGGGATCGCCCGGTTTGCATGCGAACTCTGGACGTGGGGGGGGACAAGCAACTGCCCTATTTCCCCATCGTGGAGGAAAATCCCTTCCTTGGTTGGCGGGGGATCCGGCTCACCCTGGATCACCCCGAACTCTTCCTGGTGCAGCTCAAGGCCATGTTGCGGGCCAGCGAAGGGCTGGACAATCTGGCCATCATGCTGCCGATGATCAGCAGCGTCAGTGAAATCAAGGCCTCCCGTCGTCTGCTGGATCAGGCGTGGCGCGAGGTGTCGGAAGAAGCGGCCAGCCGCGATGCGGTGATCCGCTACCCCAGTCTCGGGGTGATGATCGAAGTCCCCTCCGCGCTGTACATCCTGCCGGAGATGGCGCCGCTCATCGACTTCTGGTCGGTGGGCAGCAACGACCTGACCCAGTACCTGCTGGCGGTGGATCGCAACAATGCCCGTGTCGCCAGCATCTACGATGCCTTCCATCCCGCGGTGATCCGCGCTTTGCAACTGCTGGTCGATGCCTCCCGGCGCTATCACAAGCCGGTCTCTGTCTGTGGCGAGCTGGCTGGCGATCCGGTCGGAGTGCTGCTGCTCTTGGCCATGGGCTATCGCCGTTTCAGCATGAATACCCACAACATCTCCCGTATCAAATACGTGCTGCGGCAATCCGACCTTGGTGAGTTGAAGGCGCTGATGGCGGATGGTCTCAAGCATGACAATCCTCACGTGCTGCGCGGCCTGTTTGCCCGCTATCTGGAAGAGCACGGTCTGGGAGGCTTGCTGCGGGCTGGGCACAAGGTCAGGCTGCCCGATTGATATTCCGTCTTGTTACTGCGTAAGAATGATCGGAGAATGCGGCTTTTCTTATGATTGGGGCCGCCTATGCAGCACGACGGATATTGGGTTTTCTCGCAGATTGATCCCGTAGCATTCAGTTTGGGACCATTATCGGTACGCTGGTATGGTCTCATGTACCTGTTCGGTTTTGCCTTCGCCATGTGGCTGGCAGGTCGCCGTGCCGATGCACCCAACAGCGGCTGGACCCGCAACGAGGTATCCGACCTGCTGTTTTATGGCTTCCTCGGGGTGATCCTGGGTGGCCGTATCGGCTATGTGCTGTTCTACAACTTCGATCTCTTCCTTGCCGACCCGACCTATCTGTTCAAGATATGGACCGGTGGCATGTCGTTCCACGGTGGCCTCATCGGGGTGATCACCGCCATGATCTGGTTTGCCCACAAAACCCAGCGCCACTTCTTCACCGTGGCGGATTTCGTGGCGCCGCTCATTCCGTTCGGCCTCGGTGTTGGCCGCATCGGCAACTTCATGAACGGCGAGTTGTGGGGTCGGGTCACCGATGTCCCCTGGGCCATCATCTTCCCCGAGGCTGGGCCCGAGCCGCGTCACCCGTCCCAGCTTTACCAGTTCGCGCTGGAAGGGGTGGTGCTCTTCATCATCCTGAACCTGTTCTGGCGCAAGCACCCACCCCGTGGCGCCATTTCCGGGATGTTCCTGCTGTTCTACGGTCTGTTCCGCTTCCTGGTGGAGTTTGTTCGTCAACCAGACAGCCAGCTGGGTCTCTACTTCAATGAGATCAGCATGGGTCAGATCCTTTCTACCCCGATGATAGTGGCGGGGGGGCTCATGGTCTGGGCCGCCTACAAGCAGCCCCGTCTGTTCGGCAATGCACCGAAGGAGGCGAAGTAATGCGTGCCTATCTCGACCTGATGCAGAAAATTCTGGATGAAGGGACCGTCAAATCCGATCGCACCGGCACCGGGACAGTCTCCTTGTTCGGTCATCAGATGCGCTTCAATCTGGCGGAAGGATTCCCGCTGGTGACAACCAAGAAGTGCCACCTGCGCTCCATCATTCATGAGCTGCTCTGGTTCCTCAATGGCGATACCAACACCGCCTATCTGAAAGAGCACGGTGTCAGCATCTGGGATGAGTGGGCCGACGAGCACGGTGATCTGGGGCCTGTCTATGGCGCCCAGTGGCGCTCCTGGCCGGCGGCCGATGGATCTGTCATCGACCAGATCCAGAAAGCGGTGGATGACATCCAGCACAACCCGGATTCCCGCCGCATCATCGTCTCCGCCTGGAACGTGGGCGAGCTGGACAAGATGGCGTTGGCACCCTGCCACGCCTTCTTCCAGTTCTATGTGGCGGATGGCAAGCTCTCCTGCCAGCTCTACCAGCGCAGTTGTGATGTTTTCCTTGGCCTGCCGTTCAACATTGCCAGCTATGCGCTGCTGACCCACATGATGGCGCAGCAGTGCGATCTGGAAGTGGGGGACTTTGTCTGGACCGGTGGTGATGTGCACCTCTATTCCAACCACATGGAGCAGACCGCACTGCAACTCACCCGCGAACCGCGCCCTTTGCCGCAACTGGTGATCAAGCGTAAACCTGACTCCATCTTCGATTACAGATTCGAGGATTTCGAGATCCAGGGCTATGATCCTCATCCTGGGATCAAGGCGCCTGTCGCTATTTGAGTAAGCAATGAGCCTTGGGCGAGTCCCGTCTCTCAGGTGACGGTGAATTGACACTCAGCTATTAGGGGCGCCTGCGGGCGTCTTTTGCATTTTTGTGAATTTATATGCAATGTTCCGGGTGAAGATAAGGCTCTTGAAAGAGGGTAGTAACCGGCTTATAGCAGGCATTATCTGTTTTGCTTTCGGTTTTTTCGTTGTTATCAGCCATTAGAAACGATTTTTCATTGAGCTACTCGGGCCCTAGACTGAAAAAATGGAATCTTATGGGTAGTTAGATATGAGCGATGTATTCAAGCGTTTTCTCAAACTGGAGTCTGCTTCCGGGATCATTCTGATCCTGGCCGCCCTGCTTGCCATCGGCCTGGCCAATTCGGCACTGGCGCAACACTATCAGAGCTTCCTCAATACCGAGGTGCAGGTTCGCATCGCGGCGCTCGACATCAACAAGCCGCTGCTGCTCTGGATCAACGATGGCTTCATGGCGATCTTCTTCCTTCTGGTGGGTCTCGAGGTGAAGCGAGAGATGCTGGAGGGGGCGCTTTCCTCCCGGGTGCAGGCAACCTTCCCGGCCATTGCCGCCGTGGGTGGGATGTTGGCACCGGCCCTCATCTATAGCTTCTTCAACTACGGAGACGAGGCCACCCGTGCTGGCTGGGCGATTCCGGCCGCAACCGACATCGCCTTCGCTCTCGGGGTCATGGCGCTGCTGGGCAAGCGGGTACCGACCAGCCTCAAGGTCTTCTTGCTGGCGCTGGCCATCATGGACGATCTGGGGGTCATCATCATCATTGCCCTCTTCTACACCCAGCAACTGTCGCTGACTGCGCTGGCGATAGGTGTGGTGGCCACCCTGACCTTGCTCTGGATGAATCGCCGTGGTGAGGACAGGATTGGACTCTATATGCTAGTCGGCCTGGTGCTCTGGGTTGCCGTGCTCAAGTCCGGTGTCCATGCGACCCTGGCGGGGGTCATCGTGGGCTTCATGATCCCCCTCAACGGCAAGCGTTACGCATCGCCACTCAAGCATCTGGAGCATGTGCTGCACCCCTGGAGCGCCTTCCTGATCCTGCCGCTGTTCGCTTTCGCCAACGCCGGGGTATCGCTGGAGGGGGTCTACTTCTCGGCTCTGCTCAATCCGCTCCCCATGGGGATCATCCTGGGGCTCTTCGTCGGCAAGCCGCTCGGGATTTTCACCATCAGCTGGCTGGCAGTGAAATCAGGCATTGCCCAATTGCCGCAAGGAGTGAACTTCAGACAGATCTTTGCCGTCAGCATCCTGTGTGGCATCGGCTTCACCATGTCGATGTTTATCGCATCGCTGGCATTCGAGCATGGCGGACTGGACTACGGCAGCTACTCGCGCCTCGGGATCCTGGCAGGTTCCACACTCGCGGCCGTGATCGGTTACATCGCCCTGCGGATATCGCTGCCCAATCGGGAGGCGAATCAAAGTACGGAGGGGTTATGAGAAAACTAGGATGGTTAGTCATGCTGGCGAGCCCTGCACTCTGGGCAGATAGTCTGGCCGATTGTCAGCGGGATGCCACCTCGGCAAGTTGTTCTGCCTATCTCAACGGGGTGGTCGACAGCGCACTCATGCTGGGGGACTCTCAGGTAAAAGCCCGGTTCGGAGAGACCTTCGCCGAACGGGCACTGAGCAGTCGTGCCGGCGAGCGAGTCAAGCTGTCCAACAAGCGCTATTGCACCGAGCGAATGCCGGATGCCGGTCGTCTCAAGGCCCATCTGCAGGCACAGTTCGACGCGAACAAGGTTGACTCGATCAGCGACATGTATGACATTCTGGCGGTTGAACTCAGCTGCTACCGGAGCCCGCCTGGCGCGGGAACCCCATCGGATGTCACACCTTAACTACAACCATCTCTACTATTTTTGGATGACTCAGAAGAAGGGCTCCGTCACGCAGGCGGCGGAAGCCCTCTTTTTGACCCCACAGACCGTGACCGGTCAGATCAAACTGCTTGAGCAGCGTCTTGGCGGCAAGTTGCTGATCAGAAAGGGGCGCTCCCTTGAGGCCACCGAGCTTGGCCAACTGGTATTTCGCTATGCGGACAAGATGTTCAGCCTCTCCTACGAGATGCTGGATATCGTCAACTACCGCAAGGAGAGCCAGATCCTGTTCGACGTCGGCATTGCAGATGCACTCTCCAAGCGTCTTGCCAGCCGGGTACTGCTCTCCGTGATCCCCAATGATGGTTCCATTCACCTGCGCTGCTTCGAGTCGACCCATGAACTGCTCCTAGAGCAGTTGAGCGAGCACAAGCTCGACATGATCCTCTCTGATTGCCCGGTGGACTCCAGCCAGCATGCCGGGTTGCTGTCCAAGCGTCTGGGGGGATGCGGCGTCAGTTTCTTCTGCAAGGCGCCTCTGCCCTCCCAGCCTTTCCCTGCTTGCCTGGAAGAGCGCAAGCTGCTCATCCCGGGCCGTCGCACCGCCATGGGTCGTCAACTGACCCAGTGGTTCGAGCAGCAGGGGATTTCCCCCAGCATTCTGGGAGAATTCGACGATGCGGCACTGATGAAGGCGTTCGGCTTCTTCAACCAGGGCATCTTCATGGCTCCGACCATTTATCGGGAGGAGATCCTGGAGGGGGAGGAGGTGATGCTGCTGGGTGAAACCCAGGATCTGATGGAGGAGTATTACGTCATCTTTGCCGAGCGGATGATCCAGCATCCTGCGGTCAAGCGGGTATGCGAGAGTGATTTCTCCTTCCTCTTTGCGGGGCAGGAGGATTTCACGGCCATTCAGCCGGCAAGCCTCTCGTTTTAAATCGAGGGTGACGGCGCTATGATGCCTGTCTTGGAAGAGGAGGGTGAGATGCAATTGGAAGAGATGGAAGCGAATGCCGGGCGTGCCGTCACCCTGCTCAAGGCATTGGCCAATGAACGGCGGCTGTTTATCTTGTGCCAGTTGCTGGATAGGGAGCTGTCGGTCGGCGAGCTGAACGAGGTATTGGGATTGAGCCAGTCAGCCATGTCGCAGCATCTGGCGGTGTTGCGCCGGGATGAGCTGGTGGCGACGAGGAAGGAAGCCCAGACGGTCTATTATTCCCTGCGCAGCCATGAGGTGCGTGAGATGATCGGATTGTTGCACAAACTGTACTGTAGCGATCCCAAATAAAAAACCGGCACTAGGCCGGTTTTTTCAGCTTTCATCAGCGGATGCTGATTAAGCCATGGCTTTGATCTGGGCAGACAGGCGGCTCTTGTGACGAGCAGCTTTGTTCTTGTGGATCAGGCCTTTGGTCGCCATACGATCCATGATCGGCTGAGCAACAGCGAAAGCGGCAGTGGCAGCAGCCTTGTCACCAGAGGCGATGGCAGCGATCACTTTCTTCAGGTAGGTACGGGTCATGGAACGACGGCTGGCGTTGTGCTGACGACGTTTCTCTGACTGAAGAGCACGCTTCTTAGCAGATTTGATGTTAGCCAAGGTAAAACTCCTAAAACTGTCTTAGCGAGTGTATTGAAAAGGCCCGGAAATATGCCTTCCCAACCACATATTGTCAAATGATTTGTGCAAATAAACACCGCCCCCCGGTGGTGTGTCAGATGGGAGACGGTTAAACTGTCGGCCGATTCTAACAGCATTCTTTTCTTTCCGACAGTTCCAGAGGCCTCGTCTTGAGTAAGAAATTGATCAAATCCGGCATGATAGTGTCCGGAATGACGCTGGCATCCCGTGTGATGGGCTTGGTGCGCGATGTGGTCATCGCCAATTTGCTCGGTGCCGGGGTGGCCGCAGACGTCTTCTTCTTCGCCAATCGCATTCCCAACTTCTTGCGCCGGCTCTTTGCCGAAGGGGCATTCAACCAGGCCTTCGTGCCCGTGATGACGGAGTACAAGAAAAATGGTGACGAGCAGGCGGTTCGGGAGCTGTTGGCGGCGGTGGCGGGCACCCTGGGTGGCATCGTCACCGTGGTCACCCTGCTCGGGGTGCTGGGTTCCGGTGCCCTGACGGCTCTCTTTGGCTGGGGCTGGTTCTGGGATTGGCTGCATGGCGGACCGGCGGCGGAGAAGTTCGAGCTGGCCAGTCTGATGCTCAAGATCACCTTCCCCTACCTCTGGTTCATTACCTTCACCGCCATGGCGGGGGCCATTCTCAATACCTTTGGCCGTTTTGCCGTGTCCTCCTTCACGCCGGTATTCCTCAACATCACCATGATTGCGGCGGCCTGGTGGATCGCGCCCTTGATGGAGCGCCCCGAAATCTCCCTGGCGATCGGTGTCTTTCTCGGCGGTCTGGTCCAGTTTTTGTTCCAGTATCCTTTTCTGCGCCAGCTCAACATGCTGGTCTGGCCCAAGTGGGGTTGGCACCATCCCGGGGTGGTGAAGATCCGTACCCTGATGATCCCGGCCCTGTTCGGCGTGTCGGTCAGCCAGATCAACCTGCTGATCAACACCATGCTGGCGTCGTTCCTGGCTACCGGTGCCATCAGCTATCTCTATTACTCGGACAGGTTGCTGGAGTTTCCCCTTGGCCTCTTTGCGGTGGCCATCAGCACGGTGATCCTGCCTGCCCTGGCCAGAAAACACGTGGATGCGGATCCGGCGGATTTCTCTCGCACCATGGATTGGGGGGTGCGCATGGTGATGCTGCTCGGCTTGCCAGCCATGGTCGGTATCGCCGTGCTGCGCGAGCCCATACTGCGGGTGCTTTTCATGCGCGGTGAGTTCGGTCTGCACGAGGTGAGCATGTCGAGTGCCAGCCTGCTGGCCTCCACTACGGGGCTGCTCTCCTTGATGCTCATCAAGGTGCTGGCCCCCGGTTATTACGCCCGCCAGGATACCAGGACGCCGGTGCGTATCGGCATCATGGCCATGGTTGCCAACATGGTGTGCAACCTCATCTTCATCTATCCGCTCGGCTACGTCGGGCTGGCGCTGGCGACCGCCTGCTCCGGCACGCTGAACGCCGTACTGCTGTTCAAGGGGCTCTATCAGCAGGATGTCTATCGCCCTTCCCGCAACACCGGGCTGTTCTGCCTCAAGCTCTTGGCGGCAACGGTCTTGATGGGGGGGCTTCTGGCCTATCTGTCACCGGATCTCGCCCAATGGGGTGCCTGGAGCATGGGCAAGGCCAGCCTGGAGTTGACACTGCTGCTCTGCCTGGGCGGAGCGTTGTATGGCATTGTCCTCTTGGCATTGGGGATCCGGCCACGGCACCTGAGAGCCGGTCAGCAATAAGGAGTCAGCTGCAAGGGAGGGGGACAGTACAGGGGAGATGGGGGAGCGGTCTCAGGGGCTGTCGGGTTGGCCCGCCAACGAGGTGCGATGCTCCTGGCCGAGTCCGAGAAGCGGGCGGGATGGCTAAATCGGGTCAACGGCAGGGCTGACCCTGCCTGCTGCCTGATATATAATCCGCCGATTTCCATGGCAGCAACGCACAAGGCACTGATGGAGCTTATTCGCGGCATTCACAATATCAAGCCCCGTCACCGGGGCTGTGTATTGACCATAGGCAACTTCGATGGGGTTCATCAGGGGCACCATGCGGTGTTGGCCCGTTTGCAGGAGAAGGCCGCCCAACTTGGCCTGCCGGCCTGCGTCATGTTGTTCGAACCCCAGCCGCTGGAGCTGTTTGCGGGCAGTGCCGCGCCCGCCCGCCTCAGCCGTTGGCGGGAGAAGTACGAAGCCCTCAAGGGAATGCAGATCGATCGCATGCTCTGCGTGCGTTTCACCCATCGTTTTGCCGAGCAGGCGGCCAGCACCTTCATCGAGCAACTGCTGGTGGAGAAACTCGGCGTGCACTATCTGGTGGTCGGCGACGACTTTCGCTTCGGCAAGGGGCGGGAAGGGGACTTCCACCTGCTGGAGGAGGCCGGTCGGCGCTTCGGGTTCGAGGTGATCAGCACCCAGAGTTTCCAGCTTTCCCGCCAGCGGGTCAGCAGCACCCTGGTGCGCGAGGCCCTCAAAGCGGGCCGCATGGCGGAGGTGGAGCTGATGCTCGGTCGCCCCTATGCCATCAGCGGCCGGGTGGCCCATGGCGACAAGCTGGGGCGCACCATAGGTTTTCCCACCGCGAATCTGGCCCTCAAACGCCAGGTTGTCCCGGTCGGTGGCGTGTTTGCGGTGGAAGTGATATGTTCCGGCAAGACTTTCCCCGGTGTCGCCAATGTGGGTGTACGTCCGACCTTGAGCGGTACACAAGCCAGATTGGAAGTACATCTATTTGATTTTTCTGGTGATCTATATGGTCAGCAGGTCAAGGTGCTGCTTCGCCACAAGCTGCGCGAAGAGCAGAAATTTGACTCTTTCACCGCCTTGAAAGAGCAGATCGAACGAGATGCCCTGGCGGCCCGAGCCTGGTTCGGGCTGCCACAATTTCATTTACCCAGCACTCTTTTAGAAAAGAAGGGAACCCAGGACTGATGAGCGACTATAAACACACCCTGAATCTGCCGGAAACCGAGTTTCCGATGCGTGGCGATCTGGCCAAACGCGAACCCAACATGTTGAAACGTTGGTACGATCAGGATCTTTACGGCGCCATTCGCCGCGCCAAAGCGGGTAAGCCTTCTTTCATTCTGCACGATGGCCCCCCCTATGCGAACGGCAGCATTCACATCGGTCACTCGGTCAACAAGATCCTCAAAGACATCATCATCAAGTCCAAGGGCCTCTCTGGCTTCGATTCCCCCTATGTGCCGGGCTGGGATTGCCACGGTCTGCCCATCGAGCTGAAAGTGGAAGGCATGGTCGGCAAGCCGGGCGAGAAGGTTTCCGCCGCCGAGTTCCGAGCCGAGTGCCGCAAATACGCCAAAACCCAGATCGAAGCGCAGAAGACCGACTTCATCCGTCTGGGCGTGCTGGGTGACTGGGAACACCCCTACCTGACCATGGATTTTGGGACCGAAGCCAACATCATCCGCTCCATGGCCAAGATCGTTGCAAACGGCCACCTGCACAAAGGCTCCAAGCCGGTGCACTGGTGTACCGATTGCGGCTCCGCGCTGGCTGAAGCGGAAGTGGAGTACTACGACAAGAACTCCCCCTCCATCGACGTGCGCTTCAAGGCCGTCGACGAGGCTGCCGTTGCCGCCAAGTTTGATTGCGCCGAAGGCCACACCGGCAAGGGCGCGCTCTCTGCCGTGATCTGGACCACTACCCCGTGGACCCTGCCGGCCAACCGCGCCATCGCCATGCATGCCGATCTCGACTACGCACTGGTGCAGGTTGAAGGGGAGCATCCCGAGCGTCTGATCCTGGCCGCCGAGCTGGTGAAGGATGTGATGGATCGCGCCGGCATCGAGCACTTCCACAACTTGGGCTACGCCAAGGGTGCCGCACTCGAGCTGCTGCGCTTCAACCACCCCTTCTACAGCTTCGACGTGCCTGTGGTGCTGGGTGACCACGTCACTCTGGACGCCGGTACCGGCGCGGTGCACACCGCCCCTGGCCACGGTCAGGAAGACTTCGTGGTCGGTCAGAAGTACGGTCTGGAAGTGGCCAATCCGGTTGGCAGCAACGGCGTCTATCTGCCGGATACCGAACTGTTTGCCGGCCAGCACGTGTTCAAGGCCAATGCGGCCGTGGTCGAGGTGCTGACGGAGCGCGGCGCCCTGCTGCATCACAAGGTATTCAACCACTCCTACCCGCATTGCTGGCGTCACAAGACCCCGATCATCTTCCGTGCAACCCCGCAGTGGTTCATCAGCATGGAGCAGAAGGGTCTTCGGCAGCGTGCCCTGGAAGAGATCGAGCGTATCGAGAAAGAGGGCATCGCCGAACACGGCCAGAGCGGCTGGGTCCCGGCCTGGGGCAAGAATCGCATCCAGGCGATGGTCGAGAACCGTCCTGACTGGTGCATCTCCCGTCAGCGTACCTGGGGCGTGCCCATCTCCCTGTTCGTTCACAAGGATACCCAGGCGCTGCACCCGGAGTCCGTGCGCCTGATGGAAGAGGTGGCCAAGCGGGTCGAGCAGTCCGGCATCCAGGCCTGGTGGGATCTGGACAAGGCCGAGCTGCTGGGCGCGGACGCCGACAACTACGAGAAGGTGCCCGACACCCTGGACGTCTGGTTTGACTCCGGTTCTACCCACGCCTCCGTGGTCGACGCCCGTCCCGAGTTCAACGGCAAGCCGGCCGACATGTATCTGGAAGGCTCTGACCAGCACCGTGGCTGGTTCATGTCCTCCCTGATGATCGGCGTCGCCATGAAGGACAAGGCACCCTACAACCAGGTGCTGACTCACGGCTTCACCGTGGACGGTCAGGGCCGCAAGATGTCCAAGTCCATCGGCAACGTGGTCAGCCCCCAAGATGTGATGAACAAGCTGGGTGCCGACATCCTGCGTCTGTGGGTAGCGAGCACTGACTACACCGGTGAGATGACCGTCTCCGACGAGATCCTCAAGCGCTCTGCCGACGCCTATCGCCGCATCCGCAACACTGCCCGTTTCCTCTTGGCCAACCTGAACGGCTTCAATCCGGCGACCGACATGGTGGCGCCTGCCGACATGGTGGTGGTGGATCGCTGGGCCGTGGGTCGTGCCAAGGCGGTACAGGCCGAGATCATGGCGGCGTTCGACGAGTACAACTTCCACGGTGTGACCCAGAAGCTGATGCAGTTCTGCTCCATCGAGATGGGTTCCTTCTATCTGGACGTCATCAAGGACCGTCAGTACACCGCCAAGGCTGACAGCCTGGCCCGTCGCTCCTGCCAGACCGCCCTCTATCACATCGCAGAGGCCATGGTGCGCTGGATGGCGCCGATCATGAGCTTCACCGCCGACGAGATCTGGGCGCTGCTGCCGGGTGAGCGCGGTGAGTTCGTGTTCACCGAGGAGTGGTACGACGGCCTGTTCGGGCTGGAAGCGGGCGAAGTGCTGAACGACGAGTTCTGGGCCGAGATCCTCACCGTGCGCGGTGAAGTGAACAAGGCGCTGGAAGTGGCCCGTGGCGAGAAGCGCATCGGCGGTTCTCTGCAGGCCGAGCTGACTCTGTTCGCCAAGCCTGAGCTGGCCGCGCGTCTGAATGCCCTGGCCGATGAGCTGCGCTTCGTGCTGCTCACCTCCAAGGCCAGGGTGGTCAGCGTCGATGCCGCACCGGCAGAGGCCGTGGCGACCGAGCGCGATGACCTGTGGCTCTGCGTGGCCCAGTCTGCCGCCGCCAAGTGCGACCGCTGCTGGCACCATGTGGAAGACGTGGGCACCATTGCGGGTCACGAAGAGATCTGTGGCCGCTGCGTCACCAACGTCGAGGGTGACGGCGAAACGCGTCAATTTGCCTGATGAACATGACTCAACATAAAAGCGGCCTGCGTTGGCTGTGGCTGGCAGTGCTGGCCTTTGTTCTGGACCAGGCGAGCAAGCTCGCCGTGGTCAAACTGCTGCCATTTGGCTACCCGGGGGTGGAGATCACCCCCTTCTTCAACCTGGTCCATGTCTACAACAAGGGCGCGGCTTTCAGCTTCCTGGCGGATCAGGGAGGCTGGCAGCGCTGGTTCTTCGCCGTGCTGGCGTTCGCCATCTGTGGCCTGCTGATCCACTGGCTGCGCAAGCAGTCGGTCACCCAGCGCTGGAGCGGTATCGCCTACAGCCTGATCATCGGCGGGGCGCTCGGCAACGTGTTTGACCGGCTGGTGCTGGGCCATGTGGTCGACTTCCTCGACTTCTATTGGCAGCGCGCCCATTGGCCGGCGTTCAACCTGGCGGACAGCTTCATCTTCATCGGTGCCGCCATGATCGTGCTGGACGGCTTCCGTGGTGAGAAAAAACAGGACGCGACCTCATGAGCCAGCTGATTGCTGCGGACAGCAGCGTGCTGTTCCATTTCTCTATCAAACTGGAAGATGGCTCGGTGGCCGACAGCACGGCGCTGCACGGCAAGCCTGCCCGTCTGCGGATGGGAGACGGCAGCTTGACGCCGAGCTTCGAGCAATGCCTGCTGGGGCTGCGCGAAGGGGAGAGCAAGAGCTTTACCCTGGCGCCGGAAGAGGCGTTCGGCCTTTCCAATCCTGACAACATCTACCATCTCGATCGCGCCAAATTCGGTAACGAAGTTGAGCCCAAGGTGGGTACCATCATTCTGTTTGACCAGCCCAACGGCAGCGAACTGCCCGGGATCATCCGGGCGGTGGAAGGGATGTCGGTTACGGTCGATTTCAACCACCCCCTGGCCGGTCACACCGTCACCTTCGAGGTGGAGATCCTGGGAGTTGATGACGAGGAGAAGGTTCACTGATGGATATTCTGCTGGCTAACCCCCGTGGCTTCTGTGCCGGTGTCGACCGGGCCATCAGCATCGTCGAGAGCGCGCTGGAGAAGTTCGGTGCCCCCATCTATGTCCGTCACGAGGTGGTGCACAACCGCTACGTGGTGAACAAGCTCAAGGAGGCGGGTGCCGTTTTCGTCGAAGAGCTGGACGAGGTGCCGGATGACAGCATCGTCATCTTCTCCGCTCACGGTGTCGCCAAGGTCGTGCGCGAGATGGCCAAATCCCGCGCCCTCAAGGTGTTCGATGCCACCTGTCCGCTGGTGACCAAGGTGCACATGGAAGTCCATCGCGCCAGTCGCAAAGGCTCCGAAGCCGTGCTCATCGGCCATGCCGGCCACCCCGAGGTGATCGGCACCATGGGACAGTACGAGAACAGTGAGGGGGGCATGTATCTGGTGGAGACACCGGAAGACGTGGCCAGGCTCAAGGTGAAGAACCCGGATGACCTCTGCTTCGTTACCCAGACGACACTCAGCGTGGACGAGACCTCGGATGTCATCGATGCCTTGCGTGCGCACTTCCCCAAGATCCAGGGGCCGCGCAAGGATGACATCTGCTACGCCACCCAGAACCGCCAGGATGCGGTGCGGGAGATGGCCGGGCTGGTGGATGCCATGCTGGTGGTGGGATCGCGCAACTCTTCCAACTCCAACCGACTGCGGGAGCTGGCCGAGAAGGTGGGCGCCAAGGCCTACCTCATCGACGACGCCTCCATGATTGAGCCGCAATGGCTGTACGGAGTTGCCCGTATCGGGGTCACGGCGGGTGCGTCAGCCCCCGATGTGCTTGTTCAGAATGTCATTGCCCGTCTGCGCGAGCTGGGAGGCAAGATAGTGACCGAGCATCCTGGCCGGGAAGAGAATGTGGTGTTTGAAGTGCCGCCCGAGCTTAGAATTATTTAAATGTGGCCAGGATGGCCTGAGAATAAAGAGTTATGTTCCTGATGCCGGATTTGTCGTTGCGACCTATCCGGCATTAGACTATATGAACCGCCAGTCACCAAGGATGGGATATGATTGGGTTCTATCGAGGCTTTTCTCTCATTGAATTGATGATTGTCGTCGCAATCGTGGCGATTCTTGGCACTATTGCCTATCCCTCCTATCAGCGTTACCTGCTGTCCAGCCACCGAATTGATGCCAAAAAAATGCTGTTGGACGCCGCCAACAGACAAGAAACCTATTTTATGGATTTCAATCGGTATACCTCATCCGCAGCCGACTTGAATATCCCGGAGAACTCCGAATCCGGCTTCTATCACCTGGTCATCTCGGCCGGGGTCAATACATACATCCTGTTTGCCACGGCCTCTGGTGCACAGGGGTCAGACAGCGACTGCATCATTTTCTCCATCGACCAGGATGGTACCCGGAGTGCCACGCGGCTCGGGGATACTGTCAACAATGCTTGCTGGGACTAGGCGATGAAACCACTGCGTCATCGACACATAAGGGGATTCAGCCTGCTGGAGGTGCTGATTGCGGCCGTGGTGCTCTCCTTCGGCTTGCTGGGATTGGTTGCCATGCAGGTCACCGCCAAGTTTTCCAGCTACGAAGCGCGTCAGCGCACCATCGCCAACTGGCTAGCCAATGATCTGGTGGAACGCGCCAGGATCAACAAAGACAGCTGGGCTGGTCAGGGAACGACAGTGGTATCCGGCAACGCGATCCTGGATATGCCGAGCTGTGCCAACAACAATGGCACCATGTCGGATTGCAGCAGGACTGAGCGGCAGGCACTGGACCTCTTCTACTGGCAGCAGTCTCTGCTGGGAACCGCGGTATCCGGTGCCGCGTCACCTCTGCAATCTCCGGTCGGCTGCGTGATTCGTGGCGCCAACAACAGTTTGACCATAGGGATTTTCTGGCAGGGGCGGGAGTCTCTGTCCGATGGTGCCGTTGCAGTGGCCGCGGTGCGCAACAGTTGTGGGCTGGGCAATGCAGCAGACAGACAGAGGCGTCAGTTCGTACTGACGACCACACTATGAATGCCCGCGGCTTCACCCTGATTGAATGGTTGATTGCCATGTTGATCGGCGTATTTCTGGTCGGTGGCGGCTTGAGCATCTTCGTGGCTTCCCGTGCCACAACGGAGGATGCTTTCGATCAGAGCGAGTTGCAGGAGAACGGTCGTATCGCGATGCGCCTGGTTACACAGGACCTGAAATGGGCAGGCTTTTGGGGGGACTACACCGGTTCCCCCATGGCAGCGGGGCAAGGCGTGACTCTCAGCAGCGGGTCTGCGGTGCTTTCGGCGAACGATTGTCTGGACAATTTGGGGCGTGGCAGCTTGCCGCCCAGTGTGGGAACAAATCGGGGTGTCTGGGTCGCTCGGGTGGACAACAACAGGGCGATCAACGGGGGGGCTTTTGCCTGTATTCCCGTGACGTCACGTATTGCCAATACGGATGTCATCAGCATCAAGCGATTGATTGGGCAGCCCCTGGCCGATGCCGCAGCTACTGGCAATCGCTTCTATCTTGCTACTACGACGCAAGCGGCATTGATGTTCAAAGGGGGAGAAACAGTGCCCACGTTGACAAATATGCCGGCTCGTCAGCTCTGGGAATACCAGCACTTTATCTATTATCTCGCTCCCAATGCCGCAGGCAACCCGGAGCTGAGAAAGCGTTACCTGACTGCCAATGGGGGCTCGGTTCTGATCGGAGGCCCCATGGCGGAAGGGATTGAGCGCATGACGGTGCTGTTTGGTGTTGACGACACTTCTGTTGCCGATGGGGTCATTGATCGCTATGTCGCATCTACAAACGTGACCGAGCAGGAATGGAGCGAAGGGCGTGTCGTTGCTGCCCGTGTCTTTATTCTGGTGCGGTCGTCGCAAGCATCCAGCAGCTATGTGAACAACAACATCTATCAGGTAGGCAGTACCAGCGTATCAGGCAATGGGGATGGATTTCGTCGTTTGCTGCTGGAGAGCAGCGTGTCGCTGCGCAACCCGGTGGTCATGACTGGAGGTGGTTCATGAGGTCTCAGCATGGCGTAGCCCTGATCGTCGCTCTGATCATCCTGGTACCTCTGACGCTGATCGCCGTGGTGGTGATGCAGTCCTCCGGGCAGGATCTCAAGATGGCAGGCTCTGCGGCCAATTTCAGGCAGGCAGAACACAGACTGGAAGGCATCATCGAAGCGGCGGTACAGAGCAATAACATATCGACGGTGATTGCAGGCATGGGGTCTGCGCTGGGGGCGAGTGCTGCCATCAGTGTCAATAGCAGCAATAATTCAGCCAGTGTGGCCCTCACCAATCGCACAGAAACCGTCTGCAAACGCAAGGTGGATGCCAGCAGCAGCAATGTGATTCCTGTATGCAAATATGTCGAGCTACAGGCCGGTGTCAATTATGGAAAATATTCTCGCCCGCTGACCTGGACTGCGGGTGTGGAACAGCCACTGCTCACAAAATAGGAGCGAAGGATATGTGGTTACAACGATTCGGTTCAATTTTATGCTGGTGCAGTCTTGTTTTTGGCATGACGTCAACACGAGCCGATGACACCGAGCTTTTTATATACGACTTTAATAAGGCCGGTGATTTCAGACCTAAAGTGCTGTTGATATTTGATAACTCCGGCAGTATGGCTGACACCATGGAACAGATAAAGGAAGCTTATAATCCAGCGACTGTCTATCCAGCCTTGAGCAATGATCCCGATACAAGCAATACTAAACGATATATCTATTTTTCAACCGATGGGAGCATTCCCGCTATTAATAGCAACAAGCGTTTCTCCGACAAACTGAACGCTTGTGCCACCTCCAAGGGACCTCTTGCAAGTATCGGTTATTTTCAGTCGCAAGTCTGGACTTATGAAGTGACAAGTGGCAACCCTCCAGGGAGAGGGAGGGGAAGCTGGTATTCAATTAGTGGTTATCAGGAAAACAACATCGACTTGGTCGATTGCAAGCAGGATGTGACCGCAAATAACCCTGCCAACCCATACACAGGTACCTGGAGTGTTGGCACCGGGTATCCGGTCAATAAAACCAGCAATAATCAAGGCTCATGGTTTTATACAGCGGCAACAAGAGACTCTGTTAATGCCAGCAATACGGCCGTGGTGCTTTATTCTGCCAACTATATCAGGTGGTATTACGGGCCTACGGGTTATTCTATAGAATCCCGGCTGCGTATTGCCAAAGATGCAGTCAAAGGATTGATATCATCTGCCCCCGGGGTTGATTTTGGACTGGCTATTTTCAACAGGAATGACAGTGGCAGTACCAATGGCGGCAGAGTTGTCCGGGATATTCTGGGTAGCGAGATCACGTTGTCGAATGGCAAGACCGGAGAACAAGACCTGCTCGACAGGGTCGAAGGACTGACTGCCAGTACCAACACACCATTATGCGAGACGTTGAGTGAGGCGTATCGATTCTTTGGGGGACGAAGCGTTGTTTATGGCTTGCAAGGAGGCACGAGAGACACGACCGCCGAAAGCCCGGCTGGTACCTATCAAGCACCCTATGACAACTGCTCAAACAACGGCTACGTCATATACATCACCGATGGGGAGCCGACTCAGGACGGGGATGCAAATACCTTTGTCCAGGGATTGATAAATACATTGTCCAGCGATGAAAAAGCAGCTTATGGCACTACCGTTTCTTATGGTTCGGGGAACAGGTCCAGCAGTTATCTGGCCGCATTGGCGGGCTATATGAAACACAAGGATGTGAATGCAGTTTCTCCTGGTACCCAGACAGTCACGACCTTTACCGTCGGGTTTGGTGACGAGGCGATCAGCGGGGCCGGTAATTTGCTTGCTGAAACCGCCCGTCGTGGTGGCGGTGTTTATTATCCGGCAACCAACGCCTCTGCCCTGAGTGATGCGTTGAAGGCGTCGCTGCTGGCGATCCTGCGTATCAATACCTCGTTGGTGTCCCCCGCTATTGCCAGCAACAACTTTGACCGGACTCGCAGTCTCAACAACATCTATTACGCCATGTTTGAGCCGGATGATGGTCCCAGATGGCGGGGCAATCTGAAAAAACTGATTTTTTCTCCTGACGGTTATGTGGCTGACAGCCGGGGACTGCCTGCTATCAAGTTTGATGGCACCATCATCGACAGTGCCCAGACGTTCTGGTCATCCGGCCGTGACGGCAACGTTGTGGCTGAAGGTGGGGCGCAAGAGATGTTGGCGGGGAAAAGCAATCGCAGTCTCTATGTCATCAACAATGCCCAGAACCGTCTCGATCAGCTGACCAAGGCCAATCTGGTGACGCAGGCTGGCAGTGAAGCCGCGCTCATGACCTTCATGCAGGCAGTTACGACGACTGAACTCGATTCCCTGATCAACTGGACCAAGGGATTGGATGTCGACGATGAGGACTTTGATACATCAACCCTGATCCGCGCCCATATCATGGGTGACCCCCTGCACTCACGTCCCCTGGTGCTGAACTATGGCCCGCAATCCGGTAACCCGACGGATGCGCCGGACTTGCGTATCCTGTTTGGGACCAATGCCGGTTTCCTGCATATGTTCAAGGACATGGGGAGCACCATAGACGAAAGCTGGGCGGCGATACCTTATGAGTTCATGGCCAATCAGAAGGCGCTGCGTCTCAATGCGGAATCAGCCGAACATATCTACGGTGTTGACTCTTCTCCGGTTGCCCTTATCAAGGATGCCAATCGCAACGGGGTGCTGAAATCCTCCGAGAGCGATTTTGTTTGGGTATTCACCGGCTTGAGGAGCGGCGGCAAAGCCTATTATGCATTCAACGTTTCCAGCCCGGATACGCCGACACTGAAGTGGCGTCTGAACAGTCTGACGACTGGTTTTGGTGAGCTGGGGCTGACCTGGTCGGTGCCGGAAGTCGCGTTTGTGCCAGGAGTCAGTGATCCCGTGCTCATCTTTGCTGGCGGTTATGACGTGAACAAGAGCGTGCTGGGATTGGGAACCAGTGACAGCATGGGGAGAGGTATCTACATCGTCAATGCCGATACTGGGGCGCTGATATTCAGTGCGACCCCTGCTGCGACTTCAACCAGCAACCTCAGGGTCACGGAGATGACCGACAGCATGCCCGGATCGGTAGCTACGCTTGACAGCGATGGTGATGGCAAAGTCGATCGCATCTATGTGGGTGATACGGGGGGCAATATCTGGCGCATGGATCTCCCTGGCACCAACAAATCTGACTGGCGCGTCTTCAAATTTGCCAGCCTGGGGTCGGATGTCACTCAAGCCGATGATCGCCGTTTCTTCACCCAGCCTATCGTGGTGCGTACCATCAACAAGCAGGTCACCCGCACCGTTGTGGGAGAGAATGTGGTCTACTCCTATCAGGACCGTCCCTTTGATGCCGTGCTGATTGGGAGTGGAGACCGCAATCGCCCCTCATCGGAAGCGACCGTCCGCAATGGCTATTTCATGTTGCGTGATTATGATGTCGTGCCGCGTGCCGCCAATGCGCAGGCGAGAAGCCCCATCTTGATTACTGATCTTTATGATGTGACCTCTGATCCTTTGTCTGCCCAGACAAACACGGATGGAATATTGGCGACCAAGGCGGGAATTACCACTGCTAAAGGGTGGGTCAATTGGTTGAACGAACCGGGTGAGAAATCCATGGGGGCCGGGGTCGTACTTCAGGGCAAGCTTTACTTCACCTCGTTCCTGCCGCAAGTGCAGTCGTTCCAGCAATGCACCATTCAATCCATCGGGGCTGCACGCCAATACATGGTAGACATGCATTATGGCAGTTCCTTCCGTTATGTGGTTGATCTTGAAGGCAACCAGACACCTGAGCGTTATGTCGAAGTACAGAACAAGGTTGCCGACGATTTGGTGGTGCATGCAGGAGACGATGCCAAGATCCGCATTATTGGAGGCGGTGTCGGGGAAGAGGTCATCCTGAAAGATGAAGGGGATGGTGAGCCTGAGCGTTGTACCGGAGCGGGAGAGTGCAACCAGGGGGCAGAGGAGGCTGAGATGGATATGTCGCCCAAGAAAATTTACCTCTACGAAGGAGAGGCACAATGAAAACACGCAGCGGGGTGTTGGGTTTGTGCCTCTTGTTATCCGGGTCCGTCTTGGCAGATGA
This sequence comes from Aeromonas sp. R10-1, assembly GCF_040908465.1. Lineage (NCBI taxonomy): Bacteria > Pseudomonadati > Pseudomonadota > Gammaproteobacteria > Aeromonadales > Aeromonadaceae > Aeromonas > Aeromonas sp. R10-1. The sequence goes on along the minus strand of NZ_JBFODT010000017.1, from coordinate 37,021 downwards.
CATAAAATGTTATGTCGAGCTGGTTAACGGCCAGAAGGTTGTCCTGCACGGTACTGTGGCAGACAACACGCCAAAGGCGGTGCAGGATAAATTCAAACAAAGAGGATACGAGGTGGATGGTGCGGTACAGCCTGTGAAGAAAATCCTGGAATGTCGCACTGCGGAGGAAAATTTCCAGTCAAAAGAGGGTCAGCAACAGGATGCCCGTCAACTGCGATAGCGAAGAACTTCATTCAGAGGCAGATATTTGCCTGGGTAGATTGGGTGGTGCGGCCGGAGGGAGAGATGACCAGATTTATCTGGGCATTTCCCGAACGACACAGCGTGATGGTGGCATTGGTACCCAGGCTGGTGCCATCAGGGCTGAAGGTAGTGGAAGTTCGATTGTTTGCAGCAGTCAGCGAGTCAGATAGCTGAGGGCTTCTTGCCAGGAGCTGCTCACCGTTATTGAAAATGTCATTGCCATTACCGTCGACGAACACGAGGAATTGGGTCGGATTGGCGGTGACACAATTGTCACTGGCATTGGCAAGGCACACAGTGACAGATTGCTGGTTGTCGATGGCTTGGCTGCGAGCAAAACGCAGATATTTCAAGAGTGTGCGAGATTCAAATTTCAAGGCATTCTCATTGAGCAGGCTCGACATGGCCGGTGCACCAATACCAAGCAAGATGACCCCCAGACTGACGGCGATCATCAGTTCCAGCAGGGTGAATCCTTTCTCGTCCTTGATCATGGCAGTATCTCCCTCGATTAGTTACATCTTATCTCCAGACAGCCAGAACACCAGCGCAAAGCCCAAGTGTTGAGCTGGCACAGCCAGCGCCTTTTCTTTATCATTCCCCATCATTTTCGAATTCAAGATGCATCGCCATGGCAAAAGCCCTCTCTCTGATGCTTGCCCAGTTAAATCTGACGGTAGGCGCCATCGAAGATAACTGTGACAAGGTACTGGCGGCAGCAGCCCTAGCCGATCAGCAAGGGGCCGATCTGCTGGTTTGCTCCGAGCTGGCCCTGACAGGATACCCGCCTGAGGATCTGCTGTTGCGCGCCGACCTGATGATCCGGGTCGAGGCTGCGCTGTCCCGCATCGCGGCATGGCAGGGACAATGTGCCATTCTGGTGGGCCATCCCTGGCGCGAAGAGGGGGCGCTTTACAATACGGCGTCTCTCTACGAGCGCGGTCAACTGCGGGCACGTTATTTCAAACAGGACTTGCCCAACTACGGGGTGTTCGACGAGAAGCGCTACTTCACTGCGGCGGCCGATACCTGTGTGGTGCCGTTCCGTGGCCATCAGCTGGGTTTGCTCATCTGCGAAGATCTCTGGCAGCCGGGTCCGGCGCTGGCCGCCAAGGCGGCGGGGGCCGAGCTGCTGCTCACCATCAATGCCTCTCCTTATGATCAGGAAAAACCCTGGATCCGCCGCGAGCTGATGGCGGAACGCTGCGATCAGACCGGCCTGCCGCTCATCTACCTCAATCAGGTATGCGGCCAGGACGAGCTGATCTTCGACGGCTGCTCCAAAGTGTTCAACAGCCAGGGCGAGCTGACCCACAAGCTTGCTCCATTTGCCGAAGAGCTGGCGCTGGTGCGCTTTGCCGATGGTCAGCCGGTGAAGGAGCGGGAACCCGCCGCACCGCTGGAGCCGTTGGCCGAGACCTATCAGGCCCTGGTGCTGGCGGTGCGCGACTATGTCACCAAGAACGGTTTTCAGGGCGCCGTGCTGGGCCTCTCCGGTGGTATCGACTCGGCGCTGACCCTGGCCATTGCGGCCGACGCCATCGGGGCGGACAAGGTGCAGGCGGTGATGATGCCGTTCCGCTACACCGCCCAGATGAGCGTGGAGGATGCCAAGGAGCAGGCCGAGCGGATGGGGGTGGAGTTCAACATCATCTCCATCGAACCCATGTTCGAAGGCTTCATGACGCAGCTGGCACCTCTGTTTGAAGGGACCGCCCGCGACACCACCGAAGAGAACCTGCAGGCCCGCTGCCGCGGTGTGCTCTTGATGGCGCTGTCCAACAAGCGCCGCCGTATCGTGCTGACCACTGGCAACAAGAGCGAGATGGCCGTGGGATACGCCACGCTGTATGGCGACATGGCGGGTGGCTTTGATGTGCTCAAGGACGTCCCCAAGACCCTGGTCTTCAAGCTGTGCGAATATCGCAACAGCGTGGAGTACGTGATCCCGCAGCGGGTCATCGATCGTCCCCCGTCGGCCGAACTGGCACCGGATCAGGTGGACCAGGACAGCCTGCCCCCCTATGGCATTCTGGATGCCATCCTCAAGCGCTACGTGGAAGAGGATGCGTCTGTCGCCGACATGGTGGCGGAAGGTTTCGAAGAGGCGGTGGTACGCAAGGTGATCCGCCTGGTGGATCTCAACGAATACAAGCGCCGTCAGGCCGCCGTCGGCCCCCGCATCACGGCTCGCAACTTTGGTAAGGACCGCCGTTACCCCATTACATCCGGGTTCGGCAAACAGAACTGGTAAGGAGTCACCATGAAGAAGATTGAAGCCATCATCAAACCGTTCAAACTGGACGATGTGCGCGAGGCCCTGGCCGAGATCGGCATCAACGGCATGACAGTGTCCGAGGTCAAGGGGTTCGGCCGCCAGAAGGGCCATACCGAGCTCTATCGTGGTGCCGAGTACATGGTCGACTTCCTGCCCAAGGTCAAGGTGGAGCTGGTGGTGCAGGACGAGGATCTGGATGCCTGCCTGGAAGCCATCCAGAACACAGCGCGTACCGGCAAGATCGGTGATGGCAAGATCTTCGTCTGCGAGGTGGAGCGCGTCATTCGTATTCGTACTGGTGAAGAGAACGAAGACGCGATCTGATGTGGTGGATGTGCCCTGTGATGAACAGCAAGAGTCTGTCGTTCTGATGTCGTTGTACCGTATCGGGGTCGTAGCGGCGTGCCTGATGGCACTCACCGCATGCAGTACCCGGCCGCCGGCACAGCCGGAAAACCTGTGCCAGATCTTTCGGGAGAAACCCGAATGGCACGAGGCGGCGCTCAAGATGAACGAGAAGTGGGGGACACCTGTCCAGGTAGTGATGGCCATGATGTACCAGGAGTCCTCCTTCGTGCATGATGCCCAGCCGCCGATGCAGTATTTCCTCTTCATCCCCACCGGGCGGGCCAGTTCAGCCTACGGCTATGCCCAGGTGAAAGACGAAACCTGGGCCGACTATCAGCGGGAAACCGGCAACGGCTGGAGCGATCGCGACGACTTTGCCGACGCCATCGATTTCATGGGCTGGTACACTCACAAGGCACAGCGGCTCAACGGCACGTCCAAGTGGGATGCCTATGGCCAGTATCTCAATTATCACGAAGGCTGGGGGGGCTACCGACGTGGTAGCTACCGCAGCAAGGGATGGCTAATGAAGGTCTCCCGCAAGGTGGAGGCCCGTGCCCAGCGCTACGGTGCCCAGTATCGACAATGCAAGGATCAGCTCTCCAGCGGGGGCTGGTTCTGGTAACCAAATCAGGAGTCAGAAATGCCGTTATTGGACAGTTTTACCGTCGACCATACCCGCATGGCCGCCCCGGCAGTGCGGGTGGCGAAGACCATGCAGACCCCGAACAAGGACACCATCACCGTGTTCGACCTGCGTTTCTGCGTGCCGAACGAGGAGATCCTCTCCGAGCGCGGCATCCATACTCTGGAGCATCTGTTTGCCGGCTTCATGCGTGACCACCTCAATGGGAATGGGGTGGAGATCATCGACATCTCTCCCATGGGTTGCCGCACCGGCTTCTACATGAGCCTGATCGGTGCGCCGGATGAAGCCCGTGTTGGCGCTGCCTGGCAGGCCGCCATGAGCGACGTGCTGACCGTGCAGGATCAGGGCAAGATCCCCGAGCTGAACGAATACCAGTGCGGTACTTACAGCATGCACTCGCTGGAAGAGGCCCATGCCATCGCCCGCCATGTGCTGGAGCGCGGTATCGGTGTCAACCACAATGACGAGCTGGCCCTGCCGGAAGAGAAGCTGAAAAGCCTCTGATCCCGATAAGGGAAGCATGAAAAAGGCCGGTCAATGACCGGCCTTTTTGCATCTGGTGGGATCAGGAGGGCAGTGGCATCACCCGATTGCGTCCCAGCTCCTTGGCCTTGTAGAGCAGCTTGTCGGTACGCTCGATCAGGGTGTCTGCCGTCTCCTGAGGGATGTATTCTCCCACACCGAACGAGGCGGTGATGTGATCGATGCGTCGCCCGGATTTGCGATCCAGAATCGACATCCGCTCGATGACGCGACGCAGGCTCTCGGCCATCTGGCGGGTCAGCGCCAGGGCGCGGTTTGGCACCAAGAGGGCAAACTCCTCACCCCCCAGGCGATAGGCGGTTATGCCCTCCTTGCTGGCCTCTCGCAGCCGCTTGCCGACGATGCGCAGCACCTGGTCCCCCAGCAGATGTCCGTATTCGTCGTTGAAGTTCTTGAAGCGATCGATATCGGTCAGGATCAGCGAGAAGGGCTGCTTGCTACGGATGAGGCTGTCCATCTCGAGATCGAAGGCGCGTCGATTGAGCAGAGACGTGAGCGGGTCCTCGGTGGCCAGCTTCCTCGTCTCGTTCAGGGCCTGTTTCAGCTCCTTTATTTCTTTCTCGGCGCTGCTGAGCTGGTTGCGAAAGTGGAGGGTGGACATGCGTACGTCACGCGACTCGCGCACGAGATCCCGCAGGATCCCCATGGTGTCTTCCAGGCTGAGCCCCTCGTCGTCTATCTTGCTCAGCTTGTCGAAACTCTTGTCGAGCATCTCCTGAAACAGCCCGGTATCGGAGATGGCATCCTGCATCGAGTGACTCAGCTCGCTGGCCATGGCCGCCAGGTTGAGTTTCATCGCCTCGATCTGCTGCTCGTCCTGAGCCGCAAGGTGCTGGTGGTAGAGACGCTCACAGGTGGTCAGGGAGAAGGTCCCCTGTTGTTTTATCGCCTGATCGACGGCATGGTTGAGTTCGGGCATGTCGCCGGAGACATAGCTGTACCAAAGGTGATAGTTGTTCGGCGTGGTGGGAATTTGATACTTGATCATCAGGGGAACCGCCTGTTTCAAATAGGCGGCAGATTGGGCGAACGAGTCCTTGCTCATGAGTTCCGAGTCTCACATACCTGCAAACTGTGTCCAGTATGACAGAGAGAATGGCCAAAAGGCAGTCGATGGATGCCATTAGCTCCCCCCTCCGATATAATGTCTGCGTTATTACCTACCCTAAGGCCTGCTTATGTCTCAAAAAGATCCTTTCCTCCAACGCGAGGCCGAAAAATACGAAAACCCCATCGCCAGTCGCGAGATGCTGCTGGAGCTCATCAAGGGCCATGAGAAACCCATGTCCCGGGAAGAGCTGGCCAAGGTCCTCAAGCTGACCGATGAAGAGCCGTTGGAAGCCTTGCGACGTCGTCTGCGCGCCATGGAGCGCGACGGGCAGCTCGTGTTCACCCGCAACCAATGTTACGCCCTGCCGGATCGCCTGAATCTGGTCAAAGGCTATGTGCTTGGCCACAAAGATGGATTCGGTTTTCTGCGCCCCGAGGGTGGTGGAGCGGATCTCTTCCTGAACAACCGCGAGATGCAGCGCCTGATGCATGGCGACTATGCCCTGGTGCAGCCGACCGAGATCGATCGCAAGGGTCGTCAGGAAGCGCGTCTGGTGCGCCTGCTCAAATCCCGCGAGGCGGACATCGTCGGTCGTTACTTCGTCGAGAACGGCGTCGGTTTTGTGGTACCCGATGACAGCCGCATCGGCCAGGACATCATCATCCCGGAAGGGGAGAACAAAGGGGCTCGCCAGAGCCAGGTCGTGGTCGTGCGCATCAACCAGCGCGCCACTGCCCGCTTCAATGCGGTCGGTACCGTCTTGGAAGTCCTGGGTGAGAACATGGCTCCCGGTATGGAGATCGAGATTGCCCTGCGTACCCACGGGATTCCGCACACCTGGCCGGAAGAGGTGACCAAGGAGGTCGCCGGTCTCGGCGAGCAGGTGCCGGAGAAGGCCAAAGAGGGTCGCATCGACCTGCGCGCCCTGCCGCTGGTGACCATCGACGGGGAAGACGCCCGCGACTTCGATGACGCTGTCTTCTGTGAAGCCAAGCGTGGAGGCGGCTGGCGCCTGTGGGTCGCCATCGCGGACGTTTCTGCCTATGTGAAACCGGGCACGGCCCTCGACACCGAAGCCTATCAGCGCGGCAACTCGGTCTATTTCCCCGAGTTCGTGGTGCCCATGCTGCCGGAGGTGCTCTCCAACGGTCTGTGTTCCCTGAACCCGCAGGTTGACCGGCTCTGCATGGTGTGCGAGATGACCATCTCCGCCGCCGGCCGCATGTCCGGCTACAAGTTCTACGAAGCGGTAATGAACTCCCACGCTCGCCTGACATACACCAAGGTAGCGGCGATCCTGGACGGGGATCCCAAGCTGCGTCAGCAGTATGATCCGCTGGTGGGCCACATCGAGGAGCTGAGCAACCTCTACAAGGCGCTCAAGCATGCCCGTCATCAACGCGGTGCGGTGGAGTTCGAAAGCGAGGAGACCCGCTTCATCTTCAACGCCCAGCGCAAGATCGACCGTATCGTACCGCTGGTGCGCAATGACGCCCACAAGATCATCGAAGAGTGCATGATCCAGGCGAACGTGGCGGCCGCCCGCTACATCGAGAAGAACGAGGCCGCCGCCCTGTTCCGGGTGCACGACCGCCCGGGCGAGGAGCGTCTGACCGGCTTCCGTGACTTCCTGGCCGAACTGGGTCTGGAGCTCAAGGGGGGCCTGGAGCCCGAGCCGAAGGACTTTGCCGACCTGGCCGCCAAATTCGAAGGGCGCCCGGATGCGGAATTGCTCTCCACCATGCTGCTGCGCTCCATGCGTCAGGCCATCTATCAGGCCGACAACATCGGTCACTTCGGCTTGGCCCTGAAGTCCTACGCTCACTTCACCTCGCCAATCCGTCGTTACCCGGATCTCATCCTGCACCGGGCGATCAAGTACCAGACCGCCAAGGAGCAGCAGGGCAACCTGCGCCACAAGTGGACGCCGAGCGGTGGCTACCACTACCAGCTGGAAGAAGTGGACCCCATGGGCGAGCACTGCTCCATGACGGAGCGCCGTGCCGATGATGCCACCCGCGACGTGGCAGACTGGCTCAAGTGCGAGTACATGCTGGATCACGTGGGTGACGAGTTTGACGGCGTCATCGCCAGCGTCACCGGTTTTGGCTTCTTCGTGCGTCTGGCGGAGATCCACATCGACGGTCTGGTGCACGTCAGCACCCTCACCAACGACTACTACCAGTTCGACCCCTTGCACCAGCAGCTGATCGGCGAGAACTTCCGCCGTCGCTACCGTTTAGGTGACAAGGTGCGGGTCAAGGTGATGGGCGTGAACCTGGACGATCGCAAGATCGACTTCGTGATGGTGGAAGAGCCCCTCAAGGCCACCGGCAAGAACGCCAAGGAGATGGCGCGCAAGCAGGCCGAGATCAAGAAAGAGAAGGCCAAGAGCGCCCAGCGCCACGAGAAACGCAAAGAGGGCAAGGAGAGCGGCAAATCCGACAAGGGTGGCCGTGCCAAGCCCAGCAACAGACGACCGAGCAAAAAGGCTCGCGACAAGGCCAAGAGCACTAAATGAGTACTGAACTGATCTACGGCATTCACGCCGTCTCCGCGCTGCTGGAGCGCACCCCCGAGCGCTTCATCGAGGTGTGGGCTCTCAAGGGCCGCGATGACGATCGGCTGCATCCCCTGCTGGCCGAGCTGGAGTCCCTCGGTATCAGGGTGCAGAGCGTGAACCGCAAGACGCTGGATGACAAGGCGGAAGGCAACAATCACCAGGGCATCATGGCCAAGGTGATTGAAGCGCCCAAGCTGGCCGAGCACGACCTAGCCAGCCTGCTGGACGATCTGGCGGCGCAAGAGACAGCGCCCTTCCTGCTGGTACTGGACGGGGTGACCGATCCGCACAATCTCGGCGCCTGTCTGCGCAGTGCCGATGCGGCCGGGGTGCATGCGGTGATCGTGCCGCGGGACAAGGCCACCGGCCTCACGTCCGTGGTGCGCAAGGTCGCCTGTGGCGCCGCCGAAGTGGTGCCGCTCATCCAGGTCACCAACCTGGCCCGCAGCCTGCGCGAGCTGCAGGAGCGCGGCGTCTGGATCGTGGGTACCGCCGGCGAGGCGGATCACGATCTCTATCAGGCCAAACTCACCGGCCCCATGGCGCTGGTGATGGGGGCCGAAGGCAAGGGGATGCGCCGCCTGACCCGCGAACATTGCGACGAGCTGGTGAGCATCCCGATGGCGGGGGCAGTATCCAGCCTCAACGTCTCGGTGGCGAGCGGTGTCTGCCTGTTCGAAGCCGTGCGCCAGCGCCGCGTCTGACAAGACGATGACCGACAGACCCCCCTTTGTCTGGGAACGGGTTGCAGATGAGCAGGAGGCCGAGTGCCTCCTCTCTTTTGTCCGCTCCCTGACCTTGCCCCCTCGCACCTGCCTCTGGCATGCCGGGGACAGTCCGGCGCTGCTGGTCAGGGTGGAGGAGGGGTTGTTGCGGGCCAGGGTGGTGCTGGCGGATGGCCGCGAGTACATCAAGGAGTTCTATTGGGAGGGGGACGAGTTTCTCGACTTCCACCACCTGCTCAGCGGTGAGCCCGCCCGCTACAGCGTGGAGGCGCTGGAGCCTTGCCGGCTGCAACTTTTCCCGCTGGCGGATCTGCGCCGACTCCCTTGCTGGCCCGCCTGGTATCACCATCTCCTTGAGGTGCAACTGCGCATCAAGGAGGAGAAAGAGCTGTTGCTGCTGACCGGGGGCCCAGAGGCGCGCTATCAGCATTTTCTGCGAAGCTTCCCCGCGCTGGATGCCAGGGTTCCGGATCACCAGATTGCCGCCTATCTGGGGATCACCCCCATCAGCCTAAGCCGCATCCGCAGGCGGCTGAAAACGCGCGTTCAGGGTTGAGCCAGAAGGGATTGCCGATGAACCTGGGCAGAGATCGGCTCTTTGTCGACTATGTCCGCATTGGATGAGAAGGGGGCCAACTTAACCAAGGTTAATGCCCCTCGTCGGGAGCAAGATTATGCTGTCAGACCCCATTAAACAGGAGTCATTCATGAACTGGAGTATGAAATCCTGGTCCGAGCTGACCACGGATGAATTGTATGAGCTGCTTGCCCTGCGCGCTGAGGTGTTCGTGGTGGAGCAGACCTGTCCCTTCCAGGATCTGGACGGGCTGGATCGCCGTGACGGCGTGCTGCATCTGCTCGGTCGTGAGGGGGATCACCTGGCGGCCTATGCCCGCATCATGGCACCCGGCATTGGTGATGACAGCGGCGCCGCCATCGGCCGCGTGGTCACCTCTCCCACGTCGCGGGGGGGCGGACTGGGTCACCGCCTGCTGGCGCAAGCGGTCAGAGAGTGCGAGGCACGCTGGCCTGCACACAGCATCTGGCTCGGTGCACAGGCCCACCTGCAAGGTTTTTACGGCCAGCATGGTTTCGTGGCCGAAGGGGAAGGGTATCTGGAAGATGACATCCCTCACATGGGGATGCGAAGGGAGCCTGCCTGACATCGTCAGGCGCCAGGAAAGGGGCAAGTAGCCCCTCACCCGTGGTGCATCGCATGGTTTTTTGCTACCCCGTGGTCATGTGGTCGTCAGTCCGGGGTGAGATACCGCCGCGCTGATCTGCCTGCGGGCCTCTCTGTCGGGGCACCGCCCCGGTAAGGGCGGTGCGGCATCAAGAGGGCTGGGGTGGTTCAGGGAGTGACCCGGGTGGTGAGGGTAAATCCCTCTTCACTGGAGGCCAGCGTCACCTGAACCTGGCCCAACTCGGTCAGACTGCCCACATGGGTGCCGCCACAGGGAATGGTGATCTCCCGACCCTCCACCATGCCATGCCAGTAGCGGGAATCGATGATGGCCTCACCGGCCCGGCTGCGGCGGATCTCGCCTCCCGCTTTGAGCCAGCGCATCAGTTGCTCGTTGACCTGGAGCGCTATCCTGTCGAGGTCGGCCAGCAGTGCCTCGCTGTTGATTCCCTTTTTTCGAAGGCTCTTGCCGATCCGGTACTGCTCCTTTGATCCTCTGGGCTCGACCCGGGAGTGCTGGATGGCGAGGCGGTCGAAATCCGGCTGCCCGAGAGCGTCAAGCTCGCTTGTCTCCTTTCGCCAATAGGGCGTGAGCGCCCGATTGAGGGCCAGTGCCACCAGGTGGCAGGCGCTGTGGCCCAGGCTCAGGGCATGGCGAGCCTCGGCATCCACTGTCAGTTCCACAGGCGAGCCAATGGCAAGGTGATGGGAACCGGCGAGGGGATGCACCACCACGAAAGCCCACCCATCCGCCCCTCGCTTGACCGGAATCTCCGTATCCACGAACAGCTCGCCTTCGGGACTGATGGCGCCCATGCGGCAGGGGCCCACGGCCGCTTCTCCCCCTTCCCAGCGCACTGTGCCCACGTCACCGGGTTGATCGGGCCAGAGGTGGCTCTGGGGATGAAAGGGGGTGAGGTCGGTGACCAGCAGGGTCGGATCCCCCTGTTTGCAACAGACGACGCTGGCCTGTTCCTGATGGTGGCCCAGTACGAAGCTGGCTCGGGTATGTTCCATGGCAGGGCTCCCGCAACGAGATGATGAGAAGGGAAAGGGGCAGCATACGCGAAAGTGCGAAGAGGCTCATCAACCCGGGTCAATGAGCCTCAAGATGGCGTTAGAGGGTGGTGACCAGCAGATAGGCATTGAGGCCGATCACCAGGGCGACGATGAGGCGCCCCACGGCCTGGGTGACGGGGTGATTGCGATGTGCCCCCATCAGGGCGCGATCACCGGTCAGGATCAGCAGCGGAATGAGAGCGAGGGCGATGCCGAAGCTCAGCACTACCTGGCTCAACACCAGAATTTCCGTGGTGTTGAGACCCATGGCGATCACCACGAAGGCGGGAGCCATGGTGATGGCTCTGCGCAGCCAGAGCGGAATGGTGAAGCGCACGAAGCCCTGCATCACCACTTGCCCCGCCAGCGTCCCCACCACGGTGGAGGAGATGCCGGAGGCGACCAGGGAGAGGCCGAACAGGGTGGCGGCCGCCTGGCCCAGCAGCGGGGTGAGGGTCTGGTAGGCCGACTCCAGCTCGGCTACTTGCTGGTTGCCGGAGCTGTGGAAGGCGGCCGCCGCCATGGCCATCATGGCCAGGTTGACGAAGCCGGCGATGGTCATGGCGATGGCCACGTCGACCCGGGTGCTGTGCAGTCGCTGGGTCACCGTGCCCTGCTCCTGGGTGTGCTGGGTCAGGGCCGAGTGGAGATAGATGACATGGGGCATCACGGTGGCACCAAGCACGCCGGCAGCAAGATAGACAGCATCACCATTGGGGAGACCGGGGAAGAGTGCCCCTTCCAGCAGACTCGGCAGATGGGGGCGCGAGAACACCAGCTCGACGATGTAGGCGGCGGCCACGAACAGCAGCAGGCCCCCCACCACGAACTCCAGCGGCTTCTGGCCGCGGGATTGCAACATCAGGATCCCCCAGGTGACCACCGCGGTGATGCAGGCACCTTCCAGCAGGGTGATGCCGAGCAGCAGCTTGAAGCCGACCGCAGCGCCGATGAACTCGGCGAGATCGGTGGCCATGGCGATGATCTCGGCCTGCACCCAATAGGCCCAGACTGCGGGCCTGGGCAGACGATCGCGAATGTGTTCCGCCAGGTTCTTGCCAGTGACGATACCGAGCTTGGCCGAGAGGGTCTGCACCAGCATGGCCATCAGGTTGGCCCACACCACTACCCACAGCAGTTGATAGCCGAAGGTGGAGCCGGCCTGGATATTGGTCGCAAAATTGCCCGGGTCGATATAACCGATGGCGGCGATGAAGGCGGGGCCGAGCAGGGTCAGCTTGAATTTGCGGGCCGGGATGGCCGTGGTGAGCGCAGGTTGCATACTGTCATCCTCCGTGGGGATATGAGGAAAGTATGGATCTAAATGATAATTGTTATCAATTAAAGTTTTGTATCGGGCTCATCGAGAAAAACATCTTGCTTCGCCAGTTGCAGTGGGAGAGGTGATTTCGTACAATACGCCGCCCTAGAAAGCAGCGTCTAAACATCACTATGTTCCTTGCCTCCGAGGTCTGGCTGCACCTGGGCGGAGGCTGAATTAATCCGTAAGGAGCTAAAATGCGTCATTACGAAATCGTCTTCATGGTTCATCCGGACCAGAGCGAGCAAGTACCTGGCATGATCGAGCGTTACACCGGCGCTATCACCACCGCTGGTGGTACCATTCATCGCCTGGAAGATTGGGGCCGTCGTCAACTGGCTTACCCGATCGACAAGCTGCACAAGGCTCACTACGTTCTGATGAACGTAGAAGCTGAACAGGCCGTTATCGATGAGCTGGAAACCAACTTCCGCTTCAACGATGCCGTTATCCGCAACATGATCATGCGCACCAAGCACGCCGTGACTGAAGTTTCTCCGATGGCCAAGGCCAAGGAAGAGCGCTTCACCCGTCGTGACGACGAGCGTCGCGAAGATGCTGTTGAAGCGTCTTCCGAAGAGTAATTCTTAGATCACCGCATTAGAGGATAAAGGCCATGGCACGTTATTTCCGTCGTCGTAAGTTCTGCCGCTTCACCGCCGAGAACGTTACCGAGATCGACTACAAAGATATCGTTACTCTGAAAAACTACGTCACTGAATCTGGCAAGATCGTACCGAGCCGTATCACCGGTACCCGCGCCAAGTATCAGCGTCAGCTGGCACGCGCCATCAAGCGTGCTCGTTACCTGGCTCTGCTGCCGTACACCGATCTGCACAACAAGTAAGAATCGGCCCGGCGCTTACGCCTAACTCAACGAAATTTATAGAGGAAAGGTAATGCAAGTTATCCTGCTCGATAAGATCGCCAAACTGGGCGGTCTGGGTGACCAAGTTTCCGTAAAAGCTGGTTATGCCCGTAACTACCTGATCCCGCAAGGCAAAGCTGTTATGGCCACCAAGGCCAACATCGAAGCCTTCGGTGCTCGTCGCGCTGAGCTGGAAGCCAAACTGGCTGCCAACAAGGCTGCTGCCGAAGAGCGCGCTGCCAAGCTGGGTGAGCTGGCTGCCGTTGTCATCGCCTCCAAGTCTGGCGACGAAGGCAAGCTGTTCGGTTCCATCGGTACCCGTGACGTGGCTGAAGCCATCACTGCTGCCGGCGTAGCCGTTGCTAAGAGCGAAGTCCGCATGGGCAACGTTCTGCGTAACACCGGTGAGTACGAAGTTGTTGTTCAGCTGCACGCTGACGTCAAAGCAACCGTACAAATCCAGGTTGTTGCTCTGTAATAGCGTTCCGCTCTTGCAGAAAAACCCGCGCACATGCGCGGGTTTTTTATTTTCAGATCAAGGGGTAAAGTGAAGGTCTGTTCCTCTGGAGGAGAACCTTTATGGCTGCCTGGGTCGAAGGTTGGGTCATCGAGCGCATCGAGTGGACACCCACCCTGCTCTCCCTGCGTGTGGAGGCGGAACTTGCCCCCTACAAGGCGGGTCAATTCACCAAGCTGGCCCTGGAGCAGGGCGAGCGTCGAGTCCAGCGTGCCTATTCCTTCGTCAATCCTCCCGGCACGCCCTATCACGAATTCTATCTGGTGGAGATCCCCGGCGGTGAGCTGAGTCCCTCTCTCGGTTCCCTGCAGGTGGGCGACAGCCTGCTGGTGCAGTCCCAGGCCACCGGTTTTCTGACCCTGGATGAGATTCCCCCGGGACGGGATCTCTGGCTGCTCTCAACCGGCACCGCCATCGGCCCCTTCCTCGCCATGCTGGCAGAAGGACAGGTCTTCGACCGCTTCGAGCATCTGGTGCTGGTACATGGGGTGAGAAAAGGGGAAGAGCTCAGCTATCAGCCGCTTATCGCCAGTTTTGCCGAGCAGCATGGCGAGCGTTTTCGCTATGTTCCCTTCGTCAGCCGTGAGACCTGGCCGGGGGCGATGGCAGGGCGTATCCCGGCAGCCATCGTCGATGGCAGCTTGCAGGCAAGGGTGGGGCTGAACTTCTCCCCCGAGTTGAGCCAGGTGATGATCTGCGGCAACCCCGCCATGGTGAAAGAGACTCAGCAGACCCTGCTCGGGCTGGGGCTTGCCAAGAACCTGCGTCGCGCTCCCGGCAATATCAGCATGGAAAACTACTGGTAGGGGAAAAGATTCCAGGGGCCACAGGCCCCTCAACCATGTCCATGGGCATGCTGGTCAGTGTTTTTGGTGGCCGTTGCCGCCGTGCTTGTTCTTGGGCTTGTCATGGCCCTGACCCGGGTTGTTGCCACTGTGAATGCTGCGGTTGTAATGGTCGCGGTATTTTCCATCCATGTTGTCGCAGTTGAGCTGGATGCGGCTGGTCCGGGTGCTGACATCCAGGCAGTTGTGCTGCCACCACTCGTACTCCTTGTCGTCCCAATCCAGGCTTACCCGGCCCTGGTCGGTGGAGATCCGGATGTCGTCATCGTGTTTGGAAGGAGGGGCAGCAAAGGCCATTCCCTGAACCAGAAGCAGGGAGAGCAGCAGTGCGCCGCGGGAAGTCATGGTCATGTGGGTCATCGCATCAAGGCTCCTGTCAGGGGGATCATTGATCCGGTTGCGTGCTGATCTGGTTGGTGCTGGGGGGCTGGTTGCGCTGCGTCTCGTCCTCCAGATTGAGGTTGGTCCTCTTGCAGTCGGCGGCGGCCGTGTCATCGCTCCCGAGATCGAAGCAGTTGCTCTGGGACCAGTCAAACTGCGTGTCATTCCAGTCCAGATTGAAGGTCAGCGCATCCACGGAGAAGGTCTGGCTCCCATCGTCCTGTGCCAGGGCGCTACCGGTGATCAGAAAAAGAGAGAGCAACAAAGCCGTCGTTCTGTTCATGATGTCCTCGAGTCGTGTTCGGTGGAAATGAGTGTAATGCGGCGGGCTTAACCCGAGCATAACCGCAGATGTCCTTCAGGTACGGGGTCGATTGTAGTGTTTTTCTGCTGCCGATTTGCACGTTTTGGTCGCACTCTGGGCAGCTGATCGTCCATGGGCGGGAATTCGGGGATTTGCCCTTCTCTCCGGAGGAGTGGCGACTATAATCTGCAGCCAACTTTTCCTGCAGATGTTTCCCGTTTCATCATGACTACTCAGGCTTGCGCCGCATTGCGCTACCCCAAGGGATGGTTCGCCCTCACGACTGTCTACAGTTTTACCGGGCTGGCCATTCTGGCTTCCATCGTCTTCTCCCTGCTGCTGTTTCTCTCCATCGACGAAAACCCCCTGATGAAGTGGCTGTTCGGCGGGCTGGCCATCATCTTCGAGCTGGGCAAGTTCTACGTCTGGTACGAGTACGGCGAGTGCAAGGCGAGGCGGGATCTGGGCGGCGCCTTCTGGTCGCTGCTGTTCTACAGCGTGCTGGCCGCCATCTCCATCGGGGGCAGTATCGGCGGCATCAACAGCGCCACCAACACCATCCTGAGCCAGCAGGCGCGTCACGAGCGGGAGATAGCCCGTTTCGACGAGCAGATAGCCAGCATAGAGCGGCAGATCCAGCTCAACGAAGAGGCGGCCCGCAAATACATCGAGATGGCGCGTATCTCGAGTGGCGTCAGCGGTCTGCAGCAGGCCAACACCAAGCTCAGGCTGCGTCAGGACGAGCTGCGCCAGGAGCGGGACGCCAAGCCGTTGGGGGAGCAGTCCTCCATGCTGGGGCTGATGAGCAGTCTGGCGGACGGGGTGGGCATGAGCATCGGCCAGGTGCAGTTCCTGCTGGTCTGCTTCCTGTCTATCCTGCTCGATGCATTTGGTGCCTTTTTCGTCAGCCTGATCGGTGAGGAGAACCGCTTCCGCCGTCAATGGATGTGGCAACGGGAGAAGGCGCAAGCCGAGGCCCGGGTCGCAGTGCCGACCCCGGAGCCGCCAGCCATCAGTAGACCCGTGCCCGAGCCAGCCGTGGTCGCCCAGGTGCGCGGCGCGCTGGAGAGCGGCGAGCTCAAATGCAGCAAACGCAAGGTGGCAGAGGCATTGTCACTGTCTCTGGAGGAGGTGGACCGGGTGTTCCAGCATCTGCTGGCGCAGGGCGTGCTGGGGCAGGGCAGCAATCGTCACTACCATCTTCGTGCCGAGCAGGGGTGATCCGGCTCAGTCGAACCAGATAAGACCCTCATAGGGCTGCTGTCTGAGGGAGGCGAGGCGGCTATCCAGGTTGCCTGCATGGATTTCCAGTCGGTGCCCGTCGGGATCCAGCAGATAGAGTGAATCCCCTTCGCTGCTGTTCTTCTTCCACTCCACGACGCCCGCCGCGCGCAGACGGGCGCAGAAGGCAGGAAACTGTTCAGGCGAGATGCCAAACGCGACATGGCTGTAATCTCTGGCCGGTTGGGGAGGATCGCAGGAGAGACAGAGCCAGAGATCGCCGAGGGTGAGATAGGCTCCCCGTGCCCATCTCACCCTGGGGCGACATCCCAGCAAGTCGACATAAAAGGCAACGCTTCTGTCGAGATCGCCGGTTGCCAGCGTGAGATGGTTCAGTCCATGCAGCATCTTCTCTTCTTCCCCCTTGTCCCTGAACCCTAGTGAGTGAGCACCATCATCAGGCTGAGGAAGGCGGCAAGCCCGCCGCCGATGCCGATGATCCAGTAAAAGCCCCTGGCCCCCTGTTTGAGCGGGATGCGGAAGTAGAGCAGAAACGCCCACCACCCTAGGGCCAGCAACAGAGGAATAAGAAACATTCGAGCCATGGTGTCCTCGCTGTTATTCTGTTGACCCTTGATCAATCAACAGGATGGATTGTGCAATGACGCAGCTACAGATTACCGCATTCGGCGACCCCTCGGTACTCAGGCTCAACCCTTCCCTGGACAAGGTGCCCGCGGAGGGAGAGGTCCGGGTGCGCATCTGCTTTGCGGGGGTCAACCCCATCGATGCCAAGACCCGGGCCGGTCTCGGCTGGGCGGCGGCCCAGAACAAGGACAAGCTGCCCTGGACGCCGGGCTATGACGTGGCCGGTGTGGTGGAAAAGGTGGGGCCCGGCGTGACCTCCCTGGCCGAGGGGGAACTGGTGTGCGGCATGGTGGGCTTTCCCCTCGCCGCCGGTGCATATGCCGAATCCGTGGTGGCCCGTGAGGAGGAGCTGGTCAAGCTCGATGGGGTGAGCCTCAGGCAGGGAGCGGCCTTGCCGCTGGCGGGACTCACCGCCTGGCAGGGGCTGCTGGAGCACGGTGGCTTGCAGTCGGGGCAGCGGGTACTGATCCTGGCCGGTGCCGGTGGCGTCGGCCATCTGGCGGTGCAGTTTGCCGCCGCCTATGGTGCCCACGTGGTTGCCACGGCAAGCGGCGACAATCACAGCTTCCTTCATAGTCTCGGGGCGAGCCGGATGGTGGATTACCACCAGGCCGGGTGGTGCACCGAAGCGATCACCGATGGTCCGTTCGATCTGGTGCTGGATCTGGTGGGGGGCGAGAGCGGCAAGGCGGCGCTGGCCTGCGTCAAGCCGGGTGGCCGTCTGGTGACGGTACCCACTATCACGGCCCAGCAGATCAAGGACGCGGGGGCCGAGCTCGGTGTCGAGGTTGTCGGCATGCTGGTCCATCCCGATCGAACGCAGCTGACCCAGATGCTGACGCTGCTTCGCCAGGGGGAAGTGAAGATCACCGTCTCCGGTGAATACACGCTGGCAGAAGGGGCGCTGGCCCATCAGGCCATCGAGCAGGGCCATGTGCGCGGCAAGCTGTTGCTGCGCATGTCCGCCGCAGACGGTCAGCCCGGATGATAGACTTCACCGGGATGGGGCTGGGAGGGCTGTTTCTGAGCGCCTTCACCTCCGCCACCCTGCTGCCCGGCAGCTCGGAAGTGTTGCTGGGCGCCATGGCGGTCAAGGGGGAGTGGAGCATGACCAGCCTGCTTTTCTGGGCGACGCTGGGCAATACCCTGGGTTCCATGACCACCTGGTGGCTCGGCTGGCTCGCCACCCACAAGAAAAAACCGGAAGATTTTCAAGGCCGTGGGGAACAAAAAGCCCTTGGTTGGCTCAAACGTCATGGTCACTGGTGTCTGCTGCTTGCCTGGACGCCTGTGGTCGGCGATGGTCTCTGTCTGCTGGCTGGTTGGCTGCGCCTCTCCTTCTGGCGCTCCCTCATCTTGATCGGGCTCGGCAAATTGCTTCGTTATGCCCTGGTGTTTCTGCTGGCCAGTCAGATCTTCTAGCCCTTTTGTCACTCACGAGGTACCCGTGAACAAACTCATTCCATTAAGCATGCTGCTGGGCTTCTCCCTTCCCGTGCTGGCGGCCCCGACCCTGGTGTCCGAGCAGGTCAAGCAGGAGGGCAAGCTCGGCATTCCCTATCAGATGTACAAGCTGGACAACGGTTTGACCGTGATCCTGGCCCCCGACCACTCCGATCCCCTGGTGCATCTGGACATCACCTATCACGTCGGCTCCTCCCGGGAAACCGTGGGCAAGTCGGGCTTTGCCCACTTCTTCGAGCACATGATGTTCCAGGGCTCCAAGCACGTTGGCGATCAGGAGCACATGCGGATCATCAACGAAGCGGGCGGTGACATGAACGGCACCACCAACAAGGACCGTACCAACTACTACGAAACCGTGCCGGCCAATCAGCTGGAGAAGGTGCTCTGGCTGGAGGCGGACCGCATGGGTTTCCTGCTCGATGCGGTGAGCCAGAAGAAGTTCGAGATCCAGCGCGCCACCGTCAAGAACGAACGGGCCCAGCGTATCGACAACCAGCCTTATGGCCTGGTGGGCGAGCGGGTGGGGGAGGCACTCTATCCGCGCACCCACCCCTACTCCTGGCAACCCATCGGTTATGTGGAGGATCTCGACCGGGTCGACGTCAACGACCTCAAGCAGTTCTTCCTGCGCTGGTACGGTCCCAACAACGCGACTCTGACCCTGGGCGGCGACTTTGATACCAAGCAGGCGCTGGCCTGGATTGAGCAGTACTTCGGTTCCATCCCGCGCGGTCCGGATGTGGCAGAACCGACGCCCCAGCCTGCCACCCTGCCGGCAACCCGCTACGTGACGCTGGAAGACAAGGTGCATCTGCCGCTCCTGTATATCAGCTACCCGACTGTCTCCCTGGGTGACCCGCAGGAGCCGGCGCTGGACATCTTTGCCGATGTGCTGGGGGGTTCTGCCAGCTCCATGCTCTACCAGTCCCTGGTGAAAACCGGCAAGGCCATCGAGGCGGGTGCCTCCCACTCCTGCGAAGAGCTTGCCTGTACCCTGACGGTCTATGCCTACCCCAATCCGGCGGCGGATGGCAGCCTCAAGACCCTCAAGGGCGAGGTGGACAAGGTGATCGGCGAGTTCGCCCAGCGCGGCATCAAGCCCGCGGATCTGGAGAAGGCCATCAGCAGCTATCGCGCGTCCGCCATCTGGGGACTCGACAGCATCGAGGGCAAGGTCAGCCAGCTTGCCATGGGGCAGGTGCTGGCCCGGGATCCCGACTATGTGTTCAAGAATCTGGATGCCATCGCCCGGGTCAAGGGGTCTGACGTCAAGGCTGCCTACGACAAGTTCATCCAGAACAAGCCTGCCGTGGTGCTGAGCGTGGTGCCCAAGGGCAAGAGCGACTGGCAGGCTGCGACCCCGAACTTCACTCCCGCCAAGCGGGAGCTGCCGGATTACAGCAAGCATGACAAGGTGCTGGCCGAGCGGCCGGTGAAAGATGACTTCGATCGCAGCGTGCAGCCCAAGGCGGCCGATGCGGTGAGCGTCAAGGTGCCCGCCATCTGGCGTGGCAAGCTCGACAAGGGGATCGAGATCATCGGCACCCACAGCGACGAGATCCCGGCCGTCTCCATCATGATCGCCCTGCCGGGTGGCATCCGGGCCGAAGGCAAGGGAGAGCTGGGGCTGGCCAGCCTCACCGCCGCCATGCTGGAGCAGGGGACGACGCGCCTCTCCGAGGCCGAGCTGAGCGACGAGCTGCAAAAACTCGGCGCCAGCATCAGCGTCTCCAGCGCCCAGTACAACAACCTCATCACCATCAGCAGTCTGGCGGACAAGCTGCCCGAAACCCTGGCGCTGGTGCGGGAAGTGCTGCTGCAACCCGGCCTGCGGGAAGCGGACTTCGAGCGGCTCAAGACCCAGATGCTGCAAGGCATGAAACAGAGCGAGCAGCAACCCGAGTGGCTGGCGGGTCAGGCGTTCCGCGAACTGGTCTATGGCAAGCAGAACCGCCTCGGCCAACCCTCTGACGGGGTGCTGGCGGACGTGGAGAGGCTGACCCTGGCGGATGTGAAGCGCTTCTATGAGGCCTATTACAATCCGACCAATGCCAAGGTGGTGGTGACAGGTGATGTGACCGCCCAGCAGGTGGAATCCGGTCTCGCCTTCCTGACCCAGTGGCAGGGGGCCGCCCCGACCCTGGGGGATCTCAAGCCCGGGGGAGAGCAGGCCAAGCCAGGCATCTATCTGGTGGACAAGCCGGGGGCCCCCCAGTCGGTGATCCGCATCGGCCGCCGCGCCATGCCGTTTGACACCACGGGAGACTATTTCATCGCCAACCTGATGAACTTCAACCTGGGTGGCAACTTCAACAGCCGCATCAACCTCAACCTGCGGGAAGATAAGGGCTACACCTATGGTGCCAGCTCGGGCTTCCAGGCCAACCGCGAGGCGGGGGTCTTCGCGACCGGCGCCAATGTGCGCACCGATGCGACCGTGGATGCCATCCGCCAGTTCCTCAAGGAGATGGACGGCTACCGCAAGAACGGGCCGACCCCGGTGGAGCTGGCCTACATGCGCAGCGCCGTCTCCCAGCAGGATGCGCTCTCCTACGAGACCCTGGGACAGAAGGCTGGCTTCCTGCTGCAGATGATCATGTACGACCTGAAGCCGGACTATGTGCAGGCCCAGAACAACCTGATCAAAACGGTGTCACCCGAGACGCTGAAGGCCAGTGCAGCCCGCTGGCTGGATCCGGCCGAGATGGTGATTGTGGTGGTGGGAGACAAGCAAAAGCTTGAAAAACCCCTGAGCGAGCTTCATCTTCCCATCTATCCACTGCAACTGCCCTGAGGGGCGTCGCAACAATAAGTGCCGCCCCGGGTGGGGCGGCCACACATGAGCCGTGAATATGACTACTACTAGCTTGTCGCTCACCGAGTTGCTGGCTGCGCTGGGCACCCCGGAACGGGTGACCGCCCTCAAGGGGATCCGGCGCGGGATCGAGCGCGAATGTCTGCGCATCACCCCCGAAGGGACCCTGGCCCAGACCGATCACCCCAGAAGCCTGGGGTCGGCCCTGACCCATGCCAACATCACCACCGATTACTCCGAGAGCCTGCTGGAGTTCATCACGCCGGCCACCGATTCCATCGAGAGCCTGATCGAGCAGCTCGGCGACATTCACCGCCACACCATTCATCATCTGGGAGAGGAGCGGATCTGGCCCCTCTCCATGCCCTGCTTCGTCGGTGACGAGGAGAGCATCCGCCTGGCCCAGTACGGCAGTTCCAACATCGGGCGGATGAAGACCCTCTATCGCCAGGGGCTGAAGAACCGCTACGGCAGCCTGATGCAGGTGATCGCCGGGGTGCACTTCAACTTCTCCATGCCGGACAGCTTCTGGTGCGAGTGGCAGGATCTGGTGGGAGAGGGCTGCTGCAGCCAGCGATTCATCTCCGACAAGTACATGGGGCTTATTCGCAACGTCTACCGCTTCGGCTGGCTGGTGCCCTATCTGTTCGGCGCGTCTCCGGCCATCTGCGACTCCTTCCTCAAGGGGCGCAAGAGCAGCCTGCCGTTCCAGAAGACCGGTAAGGGCACCCTTTACCTGCCTTATGCCACGGCTCTGCGCCTGTCCGATCTCGGTTACACCAACAGCGCCCAGGCGGGGCTCAAGATCAGTCATGACAGCCTGCCCGCCTATGTGAGCAGTTTGCGCCGGGCCATCAATACCCATGATCCCGACTTCGCCAGGATAGGGGTCAAGGTGAACGGCGAGTACCGCCAGCTCAACGACAACGTGCTGCAGCTGGAGAACGAGCTCTACGCGCCGATCCGCCCCAAGCGTACCCCCCGCAGCGGCGAGAAGCCCTCGGATGCGCTGGAGCAGCGCGGCATCGAATACATCGAGTTGCGCACGGTGGACGTCAATCCTTTCACCCCGTTCGGTATCGAGGTGGATCAGATCCGCTTCTTCGATCTCTTCCTGGTCTGGTGCCTGTTGCGCCCGTCCCCCGTGCTCTCGGATGACGAGGTTGCCCGCAACCGCCGCAACCAGAACAAGGTGGTGCTGGAGGGGCGTCGCCCCGGCCTGACGCTTGAAGATGAGCAGGGCAATGCCATCGGCCTCAAGGAGTACGGCCTCAAGCTGTTCGACGAGCTGGCCGAGGTCGCAGCGCTGCTGGATCGCTGCTGTGGTCGCAACCGCTATCGCGAGACGCTGGCGATGCACCGTGAGAAGCTGCTCGACCCCGAACAGACCTACTCCGCCCGCTTGCTCAAGCAGTTGCTTTCAAGCGGTCAGGACAACGGCTGCTTCGGCGATGCGCTGGCGAGCCGCTACCGGGAAGAGATGCTGGCCGGCGAGCTGCAGTACTGGGACGAGGCCTATTTTGCCGGCGAGGCGCGGGACTCCCTGGCCAAGCAGCGGGAGCGGGAACGCAGTGACAGCCTGTCGTTCGACGACTTCCTCGCTGACTATTTCGGTACCCGCCAGACCACGGCCTGAGGATGCCGCCAGGATGACGAAAGCCGCTCCCGGGAGCGGCTTTTTCATGGGAGCCCGGCGGTGGCCTGGCATAAAAAAACGGCCCGTTCGGGCCGTTTTGCATGGGGTGGTTCACCGGTCAGAGGATGAGACCACCGAAGAAGAAGCCGAGCGCCACTGCCATGGCGATGGTGGCCACACCCGGGATGAAGAAGGGGTGGTTGAACACGGCCTTGCCGATGCGGGTGGAGCCGGTGTCGTCCATCTCGACCGCGGCCAGCAGGGTCGGGTAGGTTGGCAGCACGAACAGGGCGCTCACGGCGGCGAAGGAGGCGATGGCCGCCAGCGGGCTGACACCCAGTGCCAGGGCGGCAGGCATCAGGGCCTTGGTGGTGGCACCTTGCGAGTAGAGCAGCATGGAGGAGAAGAACAGCACCACGGCCAGCAGCCAGCTGTATTGGCTCAGCAGATCGCCGGCGAACGCCTGGATCTCGACCATGTTGCCCTTCACGAAGACGTTGCCCAGCCAGGCTACGCCCAGCACGCAGATACAGGCGGACATACCGGACTTGAAGGTCGGCATGTTGGTGATCTGGGCCGCGTCCAGTTTGCAGAACAGGACCATCAGGGTAGCGGCGGAGAGCATGATGCCCATGATGGCGCCATCGCGGGGGATCGGCGGGCTGCTGATGAGGCCGACGTTGCCGGAGATGGCGGTGGCATAGGCCATCACGGCCACGATGGAGGCGACGAAGATGCCGACGGAGAGCTTGGCATAAGGCTTGATCTCAACCTGGCTGGTACCGCGCAGCTTGATGAGTCCCTTTGCTTTGCGCTCCAGATAGACTTCGTCCTGATCCAGCGGCTTGCCCAGCAGGTTGGCGATGAAGGCCCCCAGCAGACAGGCGATGAAGCTGGACGGGATGCAGATGGCCAGCAGGGTCAGGTAGTCGACGCCAAGCGGCTCCAGCATGCCGGAGAAGGCGACCACGGCCGCCGAGATGGGGGAGGCGGTGATGGCAATCTGGGAGGCAACGACCGCGATGGAGAGCGGACGGGAGGGGCGAATGCCCTGCTCCTTGGCCACTTCGGCGATCACCGGCAGGGTGGAGAAGGCGGTGTGACCGGTACCGGCCAGCATGGTCATCAGGTAGGTGACGACCGGCGCGGCGAAGGTGATGTGCTTGGGATTCTTGCGCAGGGCTTTTTCGGCCAGGTGCACCAGATAATCCATCCCGCCAGCCAGCTGCATACAGGCAATGGCGCAGATGACGGACGCGATGATCATGATCACGTCCCACGGGAGATAGGTCACCAGCTGATCGCTCGGGATGGGCATGCCCAGCCCCCAGGTCAGTACCAGTACCCCAAGACCACCGGCAAAGCCGATACCGATACTGCCTATCCGGGCCCCCAGATAGATAGCGGCGAGCACGACAAGTAACTCGATTCCAATCATAGCGAACACTCCATTTTCCAGTTTTTTTAGGTTTTATTAGGCTGAAAAGCCAATTCCCGATGGGGCTGTGGAGAGACCGCTCGGGAATTGACTTTAAATGGGCCGGGATAACCCCGGCCCATCTGCTCGCTTATACGGTGGCTTCGCGGGTGTAACGCTTGGCTTTGTATTGCGGGTTCATCAGGTTCTCGATGGAGAGGATCTCGTCCAGCTGTTCGGCGGTCAGCAGGCCGCGTTCCAGCACGACTTCGCGGACGTTCTTGCCGGTCTGGGCACAGATCTTGCCGACGATATCGCCTTCATGGTGACCGATGAAGGGGTTCAGGTAGGTCACGATGCCGATGGAGTTCAGCACGTGGTTCATGCAGATGTCCGGGTTGGCGGTGATGCCTTCCACGCACTTCTCGCGCAGGGAGATGCAGGCTTTTTCCATCAGGCTCAGGGATTCGAACATGGCCTGACCAATCACCGGCTCCATGACGTTCAGCTGCAGCTGACCGGCCTCGGCGGCGAAGGTGATGGTGACGTCGTTGCCGAATACCTTGAAGCAGGACTGGTTGACCACTTCCGGAATGACCGGGTTGACCTTGGCCGGCATGATGGAGGAGCCAGCCTGCATTTCCGGCAGGTTGATCTCTTTGAGCGCGGTGCGCGGGCCGGAGGAGAGCAGACGCAGGTCATTACAGATCTTGGAGAGCTTCATGGCCAGACGCTTGACCGCACCGTGCAGCATCACATAGGCGCCGCAGTCGGAGGTCGCTTCGATGAGGTCCTCTGCCGGCACGTAGGCACGACCGGTGATCTCGGCCAGACGCTTGATGGCAAGACCGGAGTACTCGGGCGGAGTGTTCAGACCGGTACCGATGGCGGTGGCGCCCAGGTTCACTTCCAGCAGCAGCTCCTGGCAACGCTTGATGGATTTGATCTCTTCACGCAGGGTGACGGCGAAGGCGTGGAACTCCTGACCCAGGGTCATGGGCACGGCGTCCTGCAACTGGGTACGGCCCATTTTCAGGATATGTTTGAATTCCTTGGCTTTGACATCGAAGGCGGCGATGAGGGCTTCCAGAGCGTGCAGGGTGGTGTCGGTGCTGTTGACCACGGCCACGCGGAAACCGGTGGGGTAGGCATCGTTGGTGGACTGGCACTTGTTGACGTGATCGTTGGGGTTGATGACGTCGTAGCGACCCTTTTCAAGTCCCATCAGCTCGAGGGCGATGTTGGCCAGCACTTCGTTGGTGTTCATGTTGACGGAGGTACCGGCGCCGCCCTGGTAGACATCGACCGGGAACTGATCGAAGCACTTGCCGGTGTTCAGCATCAGGTCGCAGGCTTCGACAATCTTGTCTGCGATCTCGGGACGGATGGTGCCCAGCTCACCGTTGGCCAGTGCAGCCGCCTTCTTGGTCAGGACCATGCCACGAACAAACTCGGGAACGTCAGAAATCTTCTGAGTGCTGATCTTGAAGTTTTCAACAGCGCGCAGGGTGTGCACGCCGTAGTAGAGGTCGTTGGAAACTTCTTTGGTGCCCAGCAGGTCTTCTTCAATGCGGACGTTCTTGATGTCGCTCATTGTTATGCCTCAGAAATCAAATAAATGGAAACGATCCTCACCGAGTGGTCGCGATTTCCCTACGCACATTTCATCCTGAAGCACCACACATCGGGTGGGGCAGTTGGGAGCCAGTTGCTCCCTGTGCAATGACTGGTGTTGATGTTACCCCAATTGAGGTATCCGGTATTAGACCTGGATCACTAAATTTGAGGCAACCTCAAATTTCTTGTGGTCATTAAACAGATATTGCAATCGGGCGATTAACTTTGACAGAACAACCACCTCAATCCCAGTTGGGCGGACAAATATTTATCCGTATTCCGGGGCCTGCGGCAGGAGAGGCTTGAAAAATGATCAACCAGCCCCATGTTAATGTCAGAAGACCTGAACCCGGCGCGTCAGCATCAGCGATGCGCGGCTGCCGACCGGACACCCCGGGTCCATTCATTCATCGCTCCGAGGTTGCTATGGGCAAGTTGTTACTGTTGTTGGTCGGGCTGGTATTGCTGGAGCTCACCGTCATGATCAAGGTGGGCTCCGTGATCGGGGCCTTGCCGACCGTTTGCTTGCTGGTGCTGACCGCCGTGCTGGGATCGTCGCTGGTGCGCAGCGAGGGGATCAAGACTCTGCTCACTGCCCAGCAGAAGATGCAGCTGGGGGAGATGCCCGGCCGCGAGGTGATGGGTGGCATGATGCTGGCGTTGGCGGGCTTGCTGCTGATTATCCCGGGATTTGTGAGCGATATTGTCGGCATCCTGCTGCTGCAGCCCTGGCTGCGCAACATGCTGGCCGACAAGCTGATTGGCAGCAATCAGTTCAGGATGCAGATGGGGGGCTTCCAGGCTCGCCAGCAGCCGTTCGAGCCGGGCCCGGGCGATGACAGACCCGGACAATCCCCGCGAGGGGGTGGCAACACCATCGAAGGGGAGTTCGAACGCAAAGAGTAATCGCGAGCCTCGGGCTGTGCCGTCAGGATCTCCCCTGATGGCACAGCCGCTCGAATCTGTGGCGGGCATACCCCCATGCCAGCAATCCGGCGGCCAGGTTCGCCAGCAGCATCCCCAGATAGACCCCCTGTTCTCCCCCCAGTTTTGCCCCCAGCCAGGCCCCTGGCAGCAAGAAGACAAACAGTCTGATGCCGTTTATCAGCAGTGACACCGCCGATGCCCTGACGCCGTTGAGGGCCGAGGCCAGCAGCATCACCATGCCCTGAAAGCCGTAGCCGATGGGGACCAGATGCAGATAGAGCACGATGAGTCGCACCACTTGCGGATGATCGCTGAACAGATCGGCGATGAAGGGGGCGAGAAGCCAGGTCAGCACGTAGACCCCAAGCTGGAATATCAGGGCGAAGCGCATGCAGAGCAGCAGGGCGGCCTTGGCGCGGGCCGGATTCCCGGCGCCGCAGTTCTGCGAGATGAAGGGGGCCAGCACGGAAGAGAGCGCCATCATCACGATGAGCAGCAAGGCCTCGACCCGGGATGCCGCGCCGTAGGCGGCGACCACCTCGGTTCCGAGCCCGGCGAAAATGATCATCAACACGGCGTTGGCCAGTGGGTTGAGCATGTTGGTAAACGATGCGGGCACAGCCACATGGAGCAGGGCGCGCCAATGGGCCAACAGCTGAGGGCGGGGAGAGAGGCGCCAGGTCAGCAGCGTCTCCCGCTTGCGCAGCAGATGGAGGCTGACCAGCATGGCCATCAACCAGGAGAGGGAAGTGGCGATGGCGGCTCCCCGAATGCCCCACTCGGGGAAGGGGCCCGGCCCGAAGATGAGCAGAGGATCCAGCACGCCGTTGACCAGACCGGCGACCCCCATCACCAGACTGGGGGTCTTGGTATCCCCCGTGGTCCGGATGGCCGCATTGCCGACCATGGGCACGACCAGCATGGGGACGGTCAGATACCAGATGAGCATGTAATCGTGGATGAGGGAGATGAGCTCGGGGCTGGCCCCCAGCAGGGTGAACAGAGGGGTAATGGTCATTGCCCCCAGTCCGGCAAGCAGACTCACCAGGATGACGGCGAGGAACAGGCAGTCTGTGGTGATGCGGGCAGCCTCGTCATGGCGACCCTGCCCCAGGGCATGACCGAGCAGGGCGCACAGGCCCGCTCCCAGCCCCATGGTCAGGGAGGTGACGACAAAGGTGACCGGGAAGGTGAAGCTGATGGCGGCCAGCGCCTGGGTACCCAGCATGCCGATGAAGAAGGTATCGACCAGGTTGAAGGCCAGGATGGCGATGATGCCCAGGATCATGGGGCCCGTCATGCGCAGCAGCATGGGCGTCATGGGGGCGGTCAGCATGGGGTTGGGTCGGCTCAAGGCAGAGTCTCTAGGTGCTTTGGGCCTGAATGCTGGCCGTCTCCATCCGCCTTCCTGATTGGGGATGGGTGATCCATCGAAGGTGTTCATAGTACGTGAAAATATTTTTTTTGTATTTGCCCTTGAAGGGCTAGCCCTGTTGCCCCAGATCAGGGGCATGACAAATTTGGCCGATTGCGGCCATTCCTCAAGCAACACAGAGACTCATTTTGGGAGAGTTATCGATGAAAATTCGTCCACTGCACGACCGCGTCATCATCAAGCGCATCGAAGCTGAAGCCAAATCCGCTGGCGGCATCGTCTTGACTGGCACTGCGGCCCAGAAGTCCACCCGTGGTGAAGTTCTTGCCGTGGGGACTGGTCGAATTCTGGACAATGGGGATGTCAAAGCACTGGCCGTCAAGGTGGGTGACAAGGTGATCTTCAACGAAGGCTACGGCGTGAAGACCGAAAAGCTGGATGGCCAGGACGTACTGATCCTGTCCGAGACCGACATCCTGGCGATTGTCGAAGAGTAATCACCCTCCCTCTTTTCCCGAATTGATTTAAGGATTGAAGAACATGGCAGCTAAAGAAGTTAAGTTTGGCAACGAAGCTCGCATCAAAATGCTGGAAGGCGTCAACATCCTGGCCGATGCCGTCAAGGTGACCCTGGGCCCGAAAGGCCGCAACGTGGTGCTGGACAAGTCCTTCGGCGCCCCGACCATCACCAAGGATGGCGTCTCCGTTGCCCGTGAAATCGAACTGGAAGACAAGTTCCAGAACATGGGTGCCCAGATGGTCAAGGAAGTCGCTTCCAAGGCCAATGACGCCGCCGGTGACGGTACCACCACGGCCACCGTACTGGCTCAAGCCATCGTCAACGAAGGCCTGAAGGCCGTTGCCGCCGGCATGAATCCCATGGATCTGAAGCGTGGTATCGACAAGGCCGTTGTGGCTGCCGTTGCCGAGCTGCAAGCACTGTCCACTCCCTGTGCCGACAACAATGCCATCGCCCAGGTAGGCACCATCTCCGCCAACTCCGACGAGAAGGTCGGCAAGCTGATTGCCGAAGCCATGGACAAGGTCGGCCGTGACGGCGTCATCACCGTGGAAGACGGTCAGGGCTTGGAAGACGAGCTGGCGGTGGTAGAAGGCATGCAGTTCGACCGCGGCTACCTCTCCCCTTACTTCGTGAACAAGCCGGAAACCGGCTCCGTCGAACTGGATGATCCCTTCATCCTGCTGGTGGACAAGAAAGTCTCCAACATCCGCGAAATGCTGCCGGTGCTGGAAGGTGTGGCCAAGGCGGGCAAACCGCTGATCATCGTGGCCGAAGACGTGGAAGGCGAAGCACTGGCGACCCTGGTGGTCAACACCATGCGTGGCATCGTGAAAGTGGCCGCCGTCAAGGCGCCGGGCTTCGGTGATCGCCGCAAGGCCATGCTGCAGGATATCGCCATCCTGACCGGTGGTACCGTGATCTCCGAAGAAGTGGGCATGGAGCTGGAAAAAGCGACCCTGGAAGATCTGGGCCGTGCCAAGCGCATCGTCATCACCAAAGAGAACACCACCATCATCGATGGCGTGGGTGATGCAGCCCTGATCGAAAGCCGCGTGGCCCAGATCCGTCAGCAGATCGAAGAGACCTCTTCCGATTACGACCGTGAGAAGCTGCAAGAGCGCGTGGCCAAGCTGGCCGGCGGTGTTGCCGTGATCAAGGTGGGGGCTGCCACTGAAGTTGAAATGAAAGAGAAGAAAGCCCGTGTTGACGATGCCCTGCACGCCACTCGCGCAGCCGTGGAAGAAGGCGTGGTTGCCGGTGGTGGTGTAGCGCTGGTGCGCGTTGCTGCCAAGCTGGCCTCCCTGCGTGGTGACAACGAAGACCAGAACGTCGGCATCAAGGTTGCCCTGCGCGCCATGGAAGCCCCGCTGCGTCAAATCGTCATCAACGCCGGCGAAGAAGCCTCCGTTATCGCCAATGCCGTGAAGAACGGTGAAGGCAACTACGGTTACAACGCCTACACCGAACAGTACGGCGACATGCTGGCCATGGGTATCCTGGATCCGACCAAGGTAACCCGTTCTGCCCTGCAGTTCGCCTCGTCCGTCGCCGGCCTGATGATCACCACAGAGTGCATGATCTCCGAGCTGCCGAAGAAAGATGCACCTGCCATGCCTGATATGGGTGGCATGGGCGGTATGGGTATGATGTAATCCCGTCAAGTCATCAAACGGCTCGCTTTTGCGGGCCGTTTTTTTTAGTGCTACTAAGCTGAAGTTGTTGATAGTGAAATGATCTGAGGTGAACATGCGATACTTAGGGCTTCTCCCGTTACTCCTTTTCCTGGCCTTGCCGGGCATGGCGCTGGCGACACCGCAGGGGCCGGTCATTCTCAAGGTGACGGGGAATCTGGACCCTGCCGACCCGGCAGATGGAGAGGTGCTGTTCGATATGGCCATGATCCAGGCGCTGCCGCAGCATGAGGTGGTGACGAGCAATCCCTGGGTGGACAAACCGCACAAATACGTGGGGCCGAAACTGGCGGACGTGCTGACTGAGGTGAAGGCCAACGGCAAGAGCATCACGCTCACCGCCCTGAACAGTTTCCAGATCCGGATCAACTGGGATAAGGTCAAGCAATACGATCCTATCCTGGCCTGGCAGGATGACGGGATGACCATGCGGGTACGTGACAAGGGGCCGCTCTGGTTTATCCTGCCACTGGATCAGCATCCCGAACTCAGGCGTTCCGAGTTCACCGACATGATGATCTGGCAACTGAGTGCGATCGACATTCAGCAGTAAAAACGGTGGTTTACGGGAGTACTGGGTGAAAGCGAAGACCAGGGCCTGGCCCTTACTCGGCGTTCTTTATCTATCCATTCTGTTGTTCACGGGTAGCACCCTCTATTGCTTGGTGCAGATACAAAATGCGACCCGGGTGATGGAGAAGTACACCTATGACGTCTCCTGGGCATTGATGCAGTTGCAGCTCGAACTGGGCCGCTTTCTCAATGCCGTCGAGATTTACCACTATGGCGGCATAGACCAGGAAGCCCTGCTGCTCCGCTATGACATTCTCTGGAGTCGTACCCCCATCCTCCTGAGCGGCCAACTGAGAAAAAGCCTCGCGGACAATCCGAAGACGCTGCGGCTGGTGAAACTGACCGAAAGCAGCATTCGCAAGCTGGAGCCTGATTTGGTCAGGCTCAAACCGGGGACGCCGGATTACCAGCAAGTCATGATGACACTGGCGCCCTTGCAGGAACCCCTCTCTTACTCTCTTGCTTCCGTCATGCAGAACAACATCAACGTCTATACGGGCAACGACGCGCGTTTTGGCCAGTTGCGCAATGCCCTGCTGTTCATGGTGTCGGGGCTGGTGGTGTCCGTCATTCTGCTCAGCGGCCTGCTGGTGCGAGAAGCCAGGCGCCATTTCAGGACCGCTAGGATCGATCCCCTCACCGGGCTCGCCAACCGACTGGCGCTGCTGGAAAAGATGGATGCCTATGTCACCCGTGACACCTCCTTCGGACTGGTGCTGGTCGACATCAACGACTTTCGCGATATCAACAGCAAATTTGGCTACAACACAGGGGACCTCCTGCTGCAGGAGGTGGCAAAGCGGCTGCGCGCCCTGTGCGAAAACGGGGAGTGGGTGGCGCGTTTGGGGGGAGATCAGCTTGCCATGCTGCAACGGGAGGGGAGCGATCTTCGCCAGGTCAGGGAGCTCGTGGCCAGAGTACTCCACTCCATCAAGCAAGACATCATCATCGACAACTACCCTTTCCGGCTTGAGGTCGGTATTGGTATCGCCTTCTTCCCGACCGACAGCAACCAGACCCAGGAGTTGCTCAGCCGGGCGGAGCAGGCCCTCTCTCACAGCCGCAAGACCCATGTTCCCTATGTCATCTATGACAGTTCCCTGCTCAACGAGACGGCCAGGCGCAAGCATCTTGCGTCTGACATGGTGATGGCGCTGGAGCACAATGCGCTCGAGCTCTATTACCAGCCCATCGTCAATCTGGAAAGTGGCCGCTGTGAAGCCGTGGAGGCGCTGCTGCGCTGGCGCCATCCCGAGCTTGGCTTTATTCCCCCCAACGAGGTGATCCAGGTGGCGGAAGAGTTCCAGCTGGCCGAGAAACTGGGTGGCTGGGTATTGAATACCGCATGTGAACAACTGCATCAGTGGCAGCATCTGGGTTTGGTGGACTTGCAGATGTGCGTGAATATCTCCCCGGGCATGTACCAGCGCAACCTCTTGAAGCTGGTGGCCAGAGCGCTGATGGAGCACCATATCCCTGCGTCCAGCCTGGTGCTGGAGGTGACGGAAGACACCACCATGCGCGAGGTCAAGAACTCGCTGCAGTTGATGCAGGATCTCAGCCAGCAGGGTGTGCATCTGGCCCTTGACGACTTCGGCACCGGCTACTCCTCCCTCAGCTATCTGCAGAAGCTGCCGGTGAGCAAGGTGAAGATAGACAGGTCCTTCATTCAGGGTATCGACACCTCCATCGAGGCGGCCGAACTGGTCGCCAACATCTGCCGTATGGGCTCCATGCTTGGCAAGAAACTGGTATGTGAAGGGATCGAGACCCAGGGGCAGCTCGATGTGCTGCGCTCATTGACCGACATACATCTGTATGGGCAGGGATATCTGTTCAGTCGCCCGGAGCATGCTGAAAAGGCCTATCAGACATTGCTGGAGATGGAAGAGCGCTGGTTGGCCCGGCGCTCGCCGGACAAGGCATATCTGCGTTGAACGATATGGCTCATGTCTCACCGGTCCCGGCCGATAGTCTCTTGGCAGGAGGTACACAATGGATATTTCTAGTTCTGCAAATGCGTCGTTCGGTTCTGCACTGATGGTGGCCAGCCTGGCCAAAAAGCAGCAGACCCAGGAAGGCGAATCCGCACTGAAACTGCTGGAAACAGCAGCGCAATCCGCTCCGGCAGCGCCGACATCGGCCAGCGCTTCCCTCGGAAGCAAGATCGATATCCGCGTCTGAGCGATAAAAAAGCCCCCATCTCTCGATGGGGGCTTTCTTTTTATTTGGTTGTTACCTGTCAGGCTCAGACCGGGAAAGGGGCCGGTGCCTCGAAGGTCATCCGCTCGCCGCTGCGGGGGTGGCTGATGGTCAGGCTGGCAGCATGAAGATAAAGGTGCGGTGCAGCCGCCAGCGCATCCGGGTTGGCGTAGAGGTTGTCGCCGAGGATGGGGTGACCCAGCTCCAGCATGTGTACCCGCAACTGATGGGAGCGACCGGTAATCGGGGTCAGCTTGATCAGGCTGTTGCCGTTCTCCACCTTCAGTTTTTGCCACAGGGTCAGGGCATGACGCCCCTCCTCAAAATCCACCTTCTGCTTCGGCCGGTTGGGCCAGTCGACGCAGAGCGGCAGATCCACTTCACCCGCATCCAGCGCCGGTTCACCCCACACCCAGGCGAGGTAGTGCTTCTCGGTCTCCCGCTCTCGGAATTGCCGGCTCAGCTCCCGGTGGGAGTTGGGGGTGAGCGGGATCACCAGCACGCCGGTGGTCGCCATGTCGAGGCGATGGGCAGCCGCCGCCTTGGGGTGCTGCTGCTTGACCCGATGGAGCACGCTGTCTTCATTCTCGGGGCCGCGCCCGGGGACGCTCAGCAGGCCAGTGGGCTTGTTGACCACCATGATGTCCTTGTCCTTGAACAGGATATCGAGCCAGGGTTCCAGGGGCGGGGAGTATACAAACATAGCGTCTCGCATCTTGAGTCAAAGCGGGGGCAAGCCCCCATCAGTTATGGGTAACCACGACAAAGCGGCCTTGTGTATCCAGTTTGAGCTGGGTCTGGCCGCTGTCGGTCGCTACCTTGTCAGTTATGGGTAACCACGATAAAACGGATGGCATCCAGCTTGAGTTGGGTCTGGTCGATCAGGTGGTGCAATTCTGCCTGCAAATTGCGCAGATAATCCAGCTCGCTGACGCGCACGTTCGGGTTGACCGCCTTGAGCGCTTCCAGCCTGTCCAGATCCTGCTGCAGGGTCTGCGCCATCTGGGCGCGGGCTTTGTCGACAATCCCGGCCTTCAGCTCTTCGGCAATGGCCTGGCCCTTGCCAATCAGACCGTGGATTACCGGCTGGGACGCAGTCACCAGCTTGCTGCCGAGGTGGCGGTTGACCGGCGTCAGTTGGCGGTTGAAGGCATCGAATGCCACTTTCTCGCCCAGATTCTGGCCGTTCTTGTCCATCAGCAGACGGATCGGCGTCGGAGGCATGAAGCGGTAGAGCTGGGGATGAGCCGCGGACTCGGCAACGAAGATCAGCTCAAGCAGGATGGAGCCGACCGGCAGCGCCTTGTTCTTGAGCAGTGCGACCGAGGTGGCACCGATCTCGGAACCCAGGATCAGGTCGATACCGCCGCGCATCATGGGGTGATCCCAGGAGAGCAGCGCCATGTCATCCCGTGACAGCGCGGTGTTGCGATCGAAGGTGATGGTCATGCCGTCTTGCGGCAGGCCCGGGAAGCTGGAGACCAGCATGTGATCTCCCGGGGTCAGCACCAGCGCGTTCTCGCCACGGTCATCCTGATTGACGCCGATCTCGTCGAACATCTTGAGAGCGAAGGAGATCATGCCGGTGTCGTCATCTTCGGCGGCCAGCTTGTCGACCAGCTGCTGGGCGGCGGTGCCACCGCTGGAGTGGATCTCCAGCAGGCGATCGCGACCCTGTTCCAGCCGGGCCTTGAGCGGCTCGTGCAGTTCGCGAGTCTTGACCAGCAGGGCGTCGAGGGGGGCCTGATCGCCTGTGTTGGCGGCCAGCAGCTCGAACAGCTCGTCACGCACCGCTTCAAATACCGGGCGGGCGGTCGGGCAGGTCTGCTCGAACGCATCGAGGCCATCGTGATACCAGAGCTGCAGGGCGCGCTGGGCAGTCCCTTCCAGATAGGGAACGTGGATCTCGACGGTATTCTGCTGACCGATACGGTCCAGTCGGCCGATACGCTGTTCCAGCAGATCCGGGTTGAGTGGCAGATCGAACAGCACCAGATGGCTGGCAAACTGGAAGTTGCGACCTTCGGAGCCGATCTCGGAGCAGAGCAGCACCTGAGCGCCCCCCTCTTGCTGGGCGAAATAGGCGGAGGCCTTGTCCCGCTCGAGGATCGACATCCCTTCGTGGAACACGGCGCCACGGATCCCTTCACGGGTGCGCAGTGCCTCTTCCAGCGCGATGGCGGTGGCTGCTTCGGAGCAGATCACCAGCACCTTCTGCTGACGGGCTGAGAGGAGCAGTTCCAGCAACCATTCGACGCGCGGGTCGAACTGGGTCCAGGTAGCGTTGTCGCCTTCGAACTGCTGGAAGATCTTCTCGGGATAGAGGTAGCGCAGGGCACGGGTCTGCAGATCGCCGCCATTGCCACCCATCATACCCATCACCTTGATGGCGGTCTTGTACTGCTCCGGCAGCGGCATGGGGTAGACGTTGAGGTGGCGCTCCGGGAAGCCCTGAATATTGGCGCGGCTGTTACGGAACAGCACCCGGCCGGTGCCATGCTGATCCAGCAGCTTGGCGACCGCCTGCTGACGGGCGGCTGTATCGCTCAAGTCCAGCCCTTCCAGCTGGCTGGCGAGGATTTGTTTGGCTTCATCGCTCAGGATCTCGCCATCCAGCAGCTCCTGGGCTGCGCTCGCGACCTGACCGTAGGCCTGCTCCTCGGCGAGGAAGGCCTCGTAGTCGTAGAAACGCTCGGGGTCGAGCAGGCGCAGACGGGCAAAGTGGCTCTGGTGGCCCAGCTGATCCGGGGTGGCGGTCAGCAGCAGCACGCCCGGCACCTGTTCGGCCAGCGCTTCCACCATTTCATAGGCACGGCTCGGCGCCTCTTCACTCCACTCCAGATGGTGCGCTTCGTCGACAACCAGCAGATCCCACTCGGCTTCCAGCACCTGCTCGAAGCGACGACGCTTCTTGCGCAGGAAGTCTAGGCTGCAGATCACCAGCTGTTCGGTCTCGAAGGGGTTCTCTGCATCGGCGAACGCCTCAATGCAGCGCTCCTCGTCAAACAGGGAGAAGTGCAGGTTGAAACGGCGCAGCATCTCGACCAGCCACTGGTGCTGGAGCGTTTCGGGCAGCAGGATCAGCACCCGATGGGCGCGGCCGGAGAGCAACTGCTGGTGAATGATCATGCCTGCTTCGATGGTCTTGCCCAGACCAACCTCGTCCGCCAGCAATACGCGCGGGGCGTAGCGGTGACCCACTTCATGGGCGATGTAGAGCTGGTGCGGGATCAGACTGACTTTCCCGCCAGCCAGGCCGCGAGTCGGGTTGCGGCGACGCTGGTGCTGGTTGACCAGCGCTTCGTAGCGCAGGGTAAAGCGGGACATCCGGTCAATCTGGCCGGCGAACAGGCGATCCTGCGGCTTGTTGAACTTGATGAAGTTGTTGAGAAACACTTCCTTGAGGGCAACGGGCTCACCATTGTCGGTGCGAACACCCACATATATAAGCAGGCCATCTTTCTCCTGCACTTCGTCGACCGTCATGGTCCAGTCTTCGTGGCTGGCTATCTGATCGCCCACATTGAAGCTGACCCGGGTGACCGGTGCCTCTTCTTTGGCATACATGCGGTTTTCACCGGTAGCCGGAAACAACAGGGTAACCATGCGTCCTTCAACAGCAACGACAGTCCCCAAACCCAGATCCGTCTCTGTATCACTAATCCAACGCTGGCCAAGTGCAAAAGGCATTAAACTCTCCAAAGCCCAAGAGTGTGAGAATCGCAAAGGGGCGCTATGTTACCCGAAGGCGGAAAGCCGATCATCATGGTTGTGCTGCAAGGGAAAGCCAAACTGATACAAGCTTGATCTGTCAACCTGCCGGCCTCAATACAGCATCCGGAATACCAATCTGCAGACCCTTTTCGTGCATTAATTCATCACCGCGGTCACTTTGTAATCGGTTGAACGATGAAAGCCATCTTTTCGCAATTATCTCCTTGCCAGAACGAATTCGCTCCCTATAATGCGCCTCCATCGACAGGGCAAGCGGCAACGCAAACAAGCCCGTCGGTGCCTCGTAAAAGCCTCGT